>NC_003552.1:3935231-4237941 GCF_000007345.1 Methanosarcina acetivorans C2A
GGGCACACACAGGAGGTATTTGCTCGCTCAAGAGGACTATTTATTGCCCATTAGTATTTACCAGCAAAAAGAAAGTGAAAAATCAAAGTTGAAAACGGCATAAAACACTATGCAATCTGGAATCAAAAAGTACCGGATGATTTGCGAGATAAAAAACAAGTATTTCAACTGCCAATAAACAAAGGGAGAATGGGAAAGCAAAACATGATAACGCTGAAAGATTCCGTCGTAATAAATCGACCGCCGGAAGTTGTTTTTTCATGGTTTGCCCATTTTGAGGAAAACTGCAAAGCCTGGCACAAAGACCACGTACTTGCCAGGTGGGTCAAAGGAAGAAATTTTGAAAAAGGTTCCGTGCTTTATGCCGAGGAATACCTTGGGGGCAAACTGGAAAAGTTGAGCTTTGAAATTACAAATTGCGTACCGAATGAACTTATCGAGTATAAGGTATTGTTCCCGGAGTCCATAATCTGTTCGAAGGGCTCGTTTTCCATAAAGCCTGCCGATGGTGGGAGTGTTTTTACTGCCACACTTTCTTTCCGGTTTGGCAGGGTGCTTTCGAAGCTTGCCGGGAAGAGAGTTGAAGCTATCAGGGTGCATATGAGAGAAGAAGGGGAGAATCTGAAGGTTCTGCTGGAGAAATGAGGAAATTAAGGGTTAGTTCCTCGATAAAAATGTATATTCAAAAATCCAAATTCATAATCCAGGGGAGTAAAGTAGTTGATCATACTTGATGAGCCATACGTTTCTCAAATTCTGAGGGATACCATTGTAGAAATGAACCTGCCTGTCCTGAAAAACTCAACCTCTGAACGCCTGGGCTTAAGCAAGGAAATAAACCTCCTGAAAGACGCCGAATTTATCGAACTTTTCAAAACCGAGAATTCCCGCAAAATTTACAGCAATTCCGAAAATTCCCTTGCCTGGATAGCAAACAACCTCGGGTTTACAGGCATCCCTGAAAAGATCGGGATTTTTAAAGATAAGCTCAGATTCAGGGAACTGATGG
Source organism: Methanosarcina acetivorans C2A (assembly GCF_000007345.1). NCBI lineage: Archaea > Methanobacteriati > Methanobacteriota > Methanomicrobia > Methanosarcinales > Methanosarcinaceae > Methanosarcina > Methanosarcina acetivorans. The sequence goes on from NC_003552.1 coordinate 3,936,241, forward strand.
GACATATCTATCCTGATTTTTCCTATCAAGGAGTGGATTTTGCCAGCCTGGACGAGCTGGACATTGGAGCCGTCAAAAAACCGTTCATAATCAAACCTGCAATCGGCTTCTTCAGTGCAGGGGTATACAGGGTCGATACCCCAGAAGAATGGGAAAAGGTCCTGCCAGCCTTAAAGCAGGAAATGGAAGACATAGAAGACCTTTTCCCGCCTCAGGTCTTTAACTCCGGAAAATTTGTCCTCGAAGACCACATTGATGGGCCGGAACTTGCGGTAGATGCTTATTATAACAGCGAAGGAAAGCCGGTTATCCTGAATATTCTGGAACATTTGTTTCCTTCGGAAGATGATGTTGAAGATAAGGTCTACACGACTTCAAAAAAGACTATTGAGAACTACCTGGAAGCCGTAACTGAATTGCTTTGCAAGATAAATGAAGTTGCAAAACTGTGGGATTTTGATATAAAGGATTTTGAAATACAGGATTCTGATGTAAGGGATTATGAAAGAAGAGACTCGGAGCTGCGAAATTTTGAACTACCTGATGTACAAGGAAAGGGATTGAGGGATTTCCCGCTGCATATCGAGCTGAGGGTAGATAAAATGGACAGGTTGATACCCATAGAAGTAAACCCGATCAGGTTTGCTGGGTGGTGCACAACCGACATTGCATATTATGCATACGGGATCAATGTCCACAGGTATTTTTGCGAGGGACTGGAACCCGACTGGGAAGAGGTTTTAAGAGATAAAGAGAGGAATGGCAGAACCTACTGTCTTTTGATTGCTAAAAAGCCGGATGAAATTAAAACGGAAAAGATCGAAACATTCGATTACGAGGGTCTTCGTTCCTGTTTTGAAAAGCCCCTAGAGCTCAGGAAGCTTGACTACAGGCAGTATCCGGTTTTTGCATTTCTTTTTACCGAAACAGAAGACAATAGCTGGGAAGAGATCGAGAGATATTTGAAGTCGGATTTAATGGATTTCATCCGAATTCGCGCGGAAAAGGGAGGAAAGGGAGAAAAATAAAACGGCTAGCTGGAAACTGTTTGTCGGAATTCCAGACTTTTTGAGGAGATCTCTCAACCCAGATTCCGATCAGATCGATGTTGCTCATCGATTCTGTCGTACAGCTCTTTCAAAGCCCTGTGAAGCCTTAAGACTTCCTTTTCCCAATCTTTTTTATCGGAATTGGGACAGGACCCTATCTTCACAGCTGCCATCCGCGCATAGTTGCGGGAAATTTTTCGGTTGCTCCAGGAGAGGCCGAAAGCTTGATCGGTTTTTTTGATGCTGTACTTTTCGTGAATTAAAAACTCATATAGTTCAGAAACCCTGTCAGGTTTTTCTCCGGAGCTTTCGGGAAATTCCGGAGAGAAAGTAGCCAGATTCCGGAGCCGGTACTTGACTCCGGAGCTTTCGGGGTAGAGTTTTCCAGAGTTGGCAAACTCAAGCATCTCCCGAAATTCAAGGAAAATATCCGTCTGCCCGAATCCTGAAGGCAGAGTTTTTCCCAGGAGAATAAGGACGTGGATGCATTCGTGAAAGAGGACTTTTGCTATAAGAAACTCGATCCTCTCCTGAAGGTTCCACAACCTTTCAACCAGTTCTTCATCCCACAGTTCATGAGGATTTACCAGGATGAGGGATCTGTAGGTTATTTTCTTATCTTTTCTGGAAACGGTCTTCTTCGGCTCAAAAGTCAATCCCTGCAGCTTTCCTAAAAACTGTACCCGGACTGCAAGCTCCAGGCAGTGTTCCCATCCTCCGGAACGCACACTTTTTACCCTGTAATATTTCCCGTCAAAGTGCACCTTTTTGATCAGCCGGTAAAGGTCCTCACTCTGTTCTTTAATAAGGGATTTTATCATTGGTTCCCGGTAAATGTTCAGGTCAAGCTGGAGAAGCCCGGGAGAAAAAAACAGGTATTCAGAAGCAGGAAACGAAACAGGAACAAATGCCGGGACAAGATATGGGAAAGGGGAAGCTGCAGATGATAAATTTCCCTTTATCCCGGATACATGAAAAACGGGGTTTTTCGTTAACGAAGTCTTTTTTGTTCCTGTTCCCTGAATTTCCTGCTTCATGAATTTACCCCTCACAAATACTTTTTCCCCATATTACTAATTTAATTCAGTAACATAATAATCAATTTCTGTGTTAACATGTAATATTATGAGTTACTGGATTTATACTTTTTCATATAAAGTGAAAATGTTGTATGAATAGCGAGGAGATATAAAAAATGAGGTTTTTCGAAAAATTGAAAATGAAAGTTGCGCTGGCCCACCCTTGCTGGCTCACCCCGCTGCGAGCAACGAAGTATGCTCACGTTGTAGCTCCGAGAAGGGGCATGTAAAAGTGAAAAATCAGAAATAAAAAACCAGAAATTGCTTTGAAAACCAGATTTGCAGGATTATACCGGATAAAGGGCCAGCATAGATTTGCAACAAATATAAAAAAGTTAATGGATTCAATTATTCTCTGTCATTAAATCATCAAATATAATTCACAGGATACGACCTCTCAATTACCAATCGGTTCTTTCACATTTTTCTGATCTAATGTCTTGAAGGTTATTCCAGATATTTTAATCACAACTAACACTTTTATTGTGGCGACAATAAGAGATACCACACATTCTTCCATGAGTCATAGGTTGCTACAATTGGATATCCTTCCTGTACCCATTTGGTGAGCCCGCCTTCCAGGTTAGATACCTCTTTGTAACCAGCGTCTACCAGCAGACTGCTCGCCTCAGCGCCTCTTTTTCCTACCTTGCAATAAACAAGTATTTTTGTATTTCTATTACACGGTAACTCTTTCATTCTTGCCGGTAACAGCTCATCAGGGGATAACGCATCAGGGTCTGATTTTAAATTTCTCAGTGGTATCAGTACTGCCCCTTCAATTTGTCCATCGTCATATCCAGATGGTGTACAAACATCCAGAATAAATATATCTTCTTCTTCGATCATCTGTCTAGCATCGCAGGCAGTCACATTTGTGTATGTGCATTTGCTTGCTGCTGCCATTCCAGGTGAAATTATGAGAAACGCTAGAAGAATTGCAGCAAAAAATAACATGCATTGTTTATTCAATTACATCCCTCCGTATTCGCCAATTTTCCCTAAAAAACCCCAGAATTTGTGAGTTCATTCATTCAAACATAGCAACTATTATTAAAATCCGAATTTAGAAACAGTACCCAGAAGTGACAGTTGTTTACGTTATAAAGACATTTTCCAATATTCATTAGCTGAAATCTGTCATATTGTATAATAAATTGGTACAAAAAAGCAAGAACCCAAAATCTGGATTTTAATAAATACATAATGTACTGAATTCAAATATATAGGTAATTAGGAACAATTGATCCGTATAAGAGAAGTTGGACATATAGTGTCATAGTTGTTTTCGATTTTAATGATAATTCCATAAATAGTCAGATTAAATTAATTTTTTCACGAGGAGCATAAATTTGTTATTAAATTAGGGGGCTGAGAGAATAGGATTTGGCTTTTTTACCTGAATGTATCTGATTTAAACATAAAAATTTCCGCTCAGGTATTTGAAAGGCTTAAGTACTTGAAAATGCAGCCCTGCTTTCATATTTCCTGACCTACGCTCATATTACAAAACATTATTCCATATTTCCTGTTCTGCTATCACATTTCAAACCTTGTCAAAACCCCATGAAGCTTATCAGAAGGAAGCTTATAGAACTGGACAAAAGAAGGGGACAGTTTTTTAATTACAGAAAAGACTTTCCATATAAGATTACTGGTAAGAATGTCTTCTATTCCGTAAAATATTGTTTTTTCCTGAATGCCTTTATCTTTAAGGATCTGAACAACGTCAATTACTTCCATATACCCCACATTTATCTCAAAAACTCTCAACCCTTTTGCCAGATCCTTTGCAAAAGAGCTTTTTACTCCGAAAGGACTTTCACATTTGATAATTGAAATAAAGATGTTGTCTTCATAAATAATGTTGTTCTCAAACATTACATTGGAAATGTACCTGGGAACATAATTTATGTCTCGGGCAAAGAAAAGAGCAGTCCCACTGATTTTATTTTCACTGGCATACACCTGCTTATATTTTTCAAGGAAATCACCAATCTTCATGGGGTTCATCAGTTCATAAAGCTTCTTTTGTCCGGAAGTGTATATAATGATCAAAGAAAATGCAATTGCTGCTATCACAATGGACCAGTAACCTCCATGAGGGATTTTATAAGTGTTCGAAAGGAGAAATACTACGTCGATAACGGTCACAAAAAGAGATACAAAAGACCTGAACATCCTCCCTTTTAAATAAAAAATCAAAGTCATCATCAGGCCCGTAATTGACATGGTTCCCGTAACTGCCAGCCCGTATGCAGCTGCAAGTCTGTGGGAGTCCCTGAACTCAAAAATCATAAATAAGACGGAAATAAGGAGAAGCCAGTTTACTGCACCGATATATATCTGGGACCGCAATTTGCCTGAAGTATAATCGATCTTCAGCATGGGAATTATCCGGGTCGTAATGCCCTGATATACTATTGAGAACATGCCACTGATCATGGCCTGAGAAGCAATAATCGTAGCTGTGATACTCAGGATAAGGAATGGGATATATATGACCTCTGCCTGCTGATTTATCATTTCAAAGAGAATATTTTTTGACTCCGGGTTTCTAATGATAAATGCTCCCTGTCCTAAATAATTCAAGACCAGTGCGGAAAATACAAGTCTCCAAGCTTTCAGAATCGGCTCCCTTCCCAGATGCCCCATATCGGCGTACAGTGCTTCTCCTCCGGTCGCACACAGGATAACTTCGGATAATACAAAAAATCCCGTAAACCCGTTATGTAGGAGAAAACTGATAGCATAATAAGGGTTTATGGCTCTTAGCACACCAGGAGTGTAAAATATTGAGGCAATACCTGAAAATGCGAGGGATGCAAACCATAAAACCATTACTGGACCGAAGACCCAGGTGATTTCTTCCGTTCCCTTGCTCTGGACTGAAAAAAGAGCTACTGCGATTATGCCGGCAATGAACATAATAGCCCCCTGCCCGATGTCCTGGAAATCAGGTATGATCCTCAGGCCTTCAACGGCACTCAGGATGCTGATTGCAGGTGTAATGACCCCGTCCCCTACAAGAAAAGAGACCCCTATATACGCTAACAGCGTGATAAAAGCCGCATTTCGGCCGGATTTAATGAGAGGGACGAGCAGTTCTTTTAAAACAATAGTCCCTCCTTCTCCTTTTTTTCCCAGGCTCATCGCAAGCCAGGCGTACTCCACGGTTACTAGTGTGATAAGGGTCCAGATAATTAAAGATAAAACGCCTATCACATGAACTTCCGTAGGCCTTGTTAGAAGGAATATAACCGTAAGGGTATAGATGGGACTGGTTCCGATATCTCCAAAAACAAGCCCCATCGAATTTATTATTCCCCTGAAATCGGATTTTGAAAACATAACATATCACTTTATTTGATCCATGAATTTAGCAAAAATCTGATCCGAGGTGGAAGTCCCGTGGATTGAAACTTTATGTCAACAAATCATGATTTTACTCTGGCCCAAAAGGAGTGAAAAGGAATCGAATTTACAGGCATTTTAACTCGCGAATTTCCCATCCTCATTTAAAATTCGCCTATGGCTTCTGATAGTCTGTATTTTGTTTGATCAACCTTAAAGCAAATTGTATTGTAATAAGAAGATGCTGGGAACTGCTTTTTCAGAGATAGATTCGGATATAAAAACCCTGCCCCTTATATAGATAAATCGAGTTTGACCAGCACCAGGAAGATTAAGCGGGTTTGAGTTTTCCACTCCACAAAATGTGTTTTTCAGGTTTACTTTTAAATCAATCCATATGAACGGAAAATAAAAAACATTTCGTTTCAAATAAGAAAATGTAAAAGGCAGAGAAATCAAAGAAGATTAGAATATAACATGCAAGCAGAAAGATCAAAGAAGAATAAGTGAAATGCGTAAGCAGAAAGATCAAAGAAGAACAGGATAAAAACATATGATTGAATAAAAAACATGCAAGTCCAAAAACGGCGGGAAAAATGAGTATGGAAACGGCAGAAGAAAAAGGGAACACAGAAGAAAAAAAGGCAAAAAAGGAAAAATTAGAAGAAAGCCGGGATGGAAAGGAAAAAACAGGAAGCATCCCCTCTCAAAAAGTTACAGAGGGAGTGGACGTACTTCTCGGGGACCCCAAAAAAGCTGTTGTCAAGCTCTCGATTCCGATTATAGTTGCAATGTCCGTACAGACCATCTACAGCCTGACCGATACCTTCTGGGTTGCGGGATTAGGGGCAGATGCCCTGGCTGCCATAGGGTTCTCTTTTCCTTTTTTCGTTATCCAGATGGCGCTTACAAGCGGGCTTGGTGTGGGTGGAGGGGCTGCAATCTCCCGACGGATAGGGGCCAGGGATAAGGCAGGCGTGGATAATGTTGCAGTGCATACCTTTGTGCTCATGGTAATCCTCACGGTTGCCCTTACGATTTTCGGACTTGCCTTCGTAAGAGACCTTTTTATGTACAGCGGGGCCGGAGGGACTACGGACCTCGGAGTTGCTTATGCCAGGGTTATCTTTGCAGGTAGTTTTGTTTTCTTTTTTGCAAACGTTTCAAACTCCATCCTGAGAAGTGAAGGGGACGCAAAAAGAGCCATGCAGTCCATGATCCTGGGCTCCGTCCTGAACATAGGGCTCGACCCCATTTTCATATACGTCCTTGGTCTGGGGGTCGCAGGAGCAGCCCTGGCAACGGTAGTCTCTTTTGCATGTTCGGGATTGCTGATGTTTTACTGGTTCTTCGTCAAAAAGGACACCTATGTGTCTTTTGATTTTCATTCATTCAAGTTTAACCTGGCAATTGCCAATGACATCTTCAGGGTCGGAATACCCTCTTCAGTCGAACAGGTTGCCCTGGCAATGACCGCTCTGCTCATGAACCTCATCATTGTCAATGTCAGCAACACCGACGGAGTTGCAGTCTATGCCACAGGTTGGAGGGTTGCAAGCATTGCGGTCGCTCCCTTAATAGGAGTTTCAATTTCCGTAGTTTCGATTAGTGGCGCCGCCTTCGGAGAAAAGAACTTTAAAAAAGCCCGGCATGCCCTCATTTACGCAACGGAAATCGGCTTTCTTGCCGAAGCCCTGATAGGCATAGCCGTATACGTATTTGCCCCTCAGATTTCAGCCGTTTTCACTCAGGCTGAAACTGCCGCCCGTATTGCTCCGGAACTGACCAGACTCCTGAAAATTATGACGGTCTTTTACCCGGCGGTTACCTTCGGAATGCTCTCTGCCTCTCTCTTCCAGGGAGCAGGAAAAGGAACAAGCGCCCTTATTGCCACTCTCCTGAGAAGTCTGGTCCTGACTCCCCTCTTTGCCGTGCTTTTTGCATACGAATTAGGCTGGGGGCTGCTTGGGGTATGGTGGGGACTGGTTGCAGGTACGGTTATTGGCTCACTGATCACTTTTGCATGGGCTCAGGTCTATCTGGGGTGTATGATAAAGGAAGAGGGGATAGGGGAGAAATGTTGAAAAAAACATCCGTTTTGGAATTTCATAGTCCACAAACAGCAACCAGTCCATAAAGAAACCTGATTGCGACAGTGCACCCACAAAGATGAAAGATCAGTCATTCGTGAGAAGCAGATCCGGAATAATAGCCTGATAAGTTAAGAAAATCGTATAGTGCACCCATTACTGTTGCTGTTGTAAATAAGAGATTAACATCGGTTACGACTTCACACTTTTCGCGATTCGAACCAACCCACGGTTCACGAACCTGCGGATCGGGAACTCTAAGTATCGGTTTTGAAAACCAACTGCCATCTTCGTTCTGGTTCTCAATTAGCCATAAGACCGAGTCTTTGACTTCTCTTGAATGGATGTTGTTCTCGAATAAAAGGAGCGAAGATAAGGAAAGGGCTGTGTAAAAAGGATAAGGGACAGCTTCGTAACCGTTTCCCCACCCTTTTGACGGAACAAATATGCTCTTTAACCAGGAGATAGCCTTCTTGACCGGATCAATTTCTCCTAGTTGCTTTAAAAAATTACAGGCTAAACTCGTTCCGTAGATCCTGCAGTCCCACCAGTAAGAGTCCCAGTATCCGGCAGAATTCTGCCTGCTTATCAGAAATTCCCTGGCCTTCGAGATTTCCTGCTCAAACCATTCCGGACCTGCGGTCAAAAAAGCATTTCCTGCCATTGCTGTTATTGAAGGCTCGGAAATACACCAGGCACTGTCTGGCATTGTATGATATTTCCCGTTTGAACCTGGCAAATAAGTTAAAAAACCGCCTGTGTTTCTATCCTGGTAAGAGGCGAGCAGGTCAGCAAATTCATGCAGATAAAAAACAAAATTTTCCTGAGTAAGAAGATTTTCTTTTTTGAAGTAATATGCCAGAAGACGTACCACGTTAGCTGTAGAATCCGCATCAGGAAGGCAGTTCTGGTGGTATCCCCAGCCTCCGGAAGAAAATTTTGTGTGAAGCAGCCAGACTATTGCTTTTTGAACAGATTTATCCGTATTCGGGAGCCTGGAAAGGCTGTATGCGATGTAAGCAGTTACCCACTGAGAACTTTTTCCCATTCCCGGGATGTAAAAATCCAGCCAGTAACCTTCGTCGGACTGATTTGAAATGATAAAATTACTTGCCTTCCCTATCGCCAGTTCAACAGCATTTAACATCCGGTTGTTAAAGATCTGGTTGTCTGAAATTTTGTCGTTTAATATCCGGTTATCTGAGATCTTGTCGTTTAAGATATTTTTATCTGAAATCCTGTCGTTTAATATCCGGTTACTCAAAATCCGGCTATTTAATACCTGTTCATTTGTCAAGATTGAAAACCCTCTTATCCAGATATGTAACAAGATCTAACGGCGGGTAACGACTATCCCAGGATTCCTCATTGCAGCGGAGATAAAGCGTTACTTCCAGGCCTGTTTTTTCAGTATAACCGATGCCTAACCAGTGCAAATATGCATTTTTATTTTTTTCAAACCAGATAAAAAAGTCTTGCGAACAGGGATTCAGGTCAGAAACCAGATAAAAAATAGATTTTTCCAGGGCTTTCAGGCAAATTTTGGAACCCGTGGAGATATGGTATCCAAGAACCAGGCCCGAGGCATTTCTGGTACTGATCTGATTCCAGTCATCCGGAGGGATAAGTTTCATTATTTCATCAAATATACGGGGCGATGGAATCAGTTTTTTTAAATCCTCAATCACCTGGGCATAATTGTCAGGAGTGACAAGGGAATAGGTTTTCAGGACCCAGTTACCATTTGAATCAAATTCATAGCCATATCCTTCGTTTGCTTCGTGGAAGTAAACTCTTTTAGCGTTCATATCGAAATTTATGCCCGCAATTATCCGAACATTTTCATTGTGCCTGTTTTTTATCAGATCATATAGCTCTTCGGGGGCAGCCATCAAATCGAGTAACTTTTCTTTTTTTTGCCATATTTCAGTGCCATTTATTCCAAAAATCGGAATGGAGTATCTGTTATAACTTATTGAACCGGAACTTATCTTAACGGAACTTTCAACCATAGGAGAATAGGAAACTCCCCAGCAAGCATACATTTCTTCAATCGAAGAATAAAAGTCCAGAACTTTTCCAACGGTACTTCCATTTGACCCGCTTTTGATTAGATTGATATGCTCATTCATAGAACCACAATTTAACTGTTGTCAAAATTAAACTGTTATCAAAAATTAGCAAATTGTTTAAAATTAGGGAGATGCTTTATCAAATTTCTCTAACAGGCAGTTTCGTCTGAACGGGACATTCCGGTTGTGCATCATAAATTGTGCCATATGAAGAAAGTACATCTCTGTAACAGTACCCTTTAATTCGATGGCAAGCTTCGAATTCTAAACAGTCATAGCATACGGAATTTTTGAATTTTTCACGGGGAGGGTATATAAAATCAGTGATTTTCTTGGAGTTCCATACCCCCATGATTCCTTCATCAAACACATTGCCCACAATGAACTCTTCCCTGTGAGGAATCTGTTCGCATAAAGTAACATCTCCATTTGGCTGGATAATCATATTCGAACGGCCCCCGGAGCATACCGCCCGATCTTTCCATTTCTCAGGAGAAAGGTTTCGGTTTCCTCCGGTGGTCAAATTTTGTTCAACGCTTATATTAAGAAGAGGGTAATTTTGATTTACGTACTCTGCAAAGTTAGAGATGAACTCTTTATGCTTAGAGGATAAAAATAAATCATTATTATGTCGGTATTTACTTCTACTGTATTGAACAAACTGAAAATCCCTGACTCCAAGGTTCGCAAACTCGTCAACAATAGCAGACATTTCAAGATAATTAAAAGGGGTGAGAACGCATTTTATTTTGGGACATATCCCTACTTTCATTAAATTCTTAACCGATTGAATTGTTTTTTCGTAATGGTCTTTCTTTTTGACCATATAACCTGCAGTTGGTGCATCAACACTATCTATACTTAGCTGGACATATCGGAACAGGTGTTCGGGTTCATCCCCGATACCAATATGCATTGATGCCAGGCACTTAGCCGTATTTTCATCAATAAAGGATTTTGTCGAAAGCAAAAAAACAAAATCTCTGTCTACCATTGCCTGCAATATCTCAAGTGCGTCCGGGCGTGCAAAAATGTCGGTTCCGCCGATATCTACAAGGAAAATTTCATTTTCCTGAAGTTCATCAAAAATTCTGCTCCACTGACTGAGCTCTTTTTCCTCGCACTTTTTCCTCTCTGCATAACAGTATATACAGTCATAATGGCAACGGTTTGTAAACGATATGCTCACAGACAGAGGTCGGGATAATCTCACTATGGGGAATTGATACCCTTCAATATCAGGAATCAATTTTTCAAGATTGCTGAGCGAAGGACTTTTTTCACCCTCAAGCACCAGAATATTTAAATTGAGAATTGCTGCAATTGTTTGATCAACGATCTCGGACAACTTTTTACTGTTGTTTTCCTGGCATTCCGGATGAACTGTTTCATAAAGACCGGAAAAGATTTCCAGAGCATGTTTTTTGATATCCGATAGATTGCTGGTGCCATCAAAGAAAGGAAGAATCAGGGCTATATTAAGAGGCAAAACAAAGTATTTGTTTTTCTCAACAGTGCTTTCATAAGCGACAACATATTCTCCATCGTTTCTTAAGATACTGTTTCCTGCTAAATAGGGGAAGTCCTGTTCACAAAATTGCATATGAGATCAACAACCAAAAAAAGTAAAGAGTGCATCCGAGAGTGATGCACTACAAAATTCAGCTTACCAGCGCATACCATTCGAACACTGGTCGCAACCTACTTTTTCCTGGGCCGCAAGCAGCGAACTTTCAAGATCTTGTTCTGAAACATTAATATTCTTCTTTTGCAGTTCATCCTTTACCAGTTTTACGAACTCAGGCACCTTACTTTGCGCATTTTCAGATAATGTGGGTTTCTCCATACTATACCTCCAATTTATTTGGATTTGAATCTTCTCACAATCTTTCTGGAAAATCGCCTGCAGGACTATTTCAAGCAAAAGATTTCAAGTGATGAAGCAAATATACAATGTATTTTCTGGTATAAGACACTTCCCAACAGTCTAAATTTATAAAAAAGTTATAATTGTACTCGAATAAAGGAATAACAAATATACCAATATATTGTGAAAGTGTGAACATATATTATACAGTAAGACTAGAAAAAAGCGGAAAATAGAAGAAATCAAAGTTGTACTGATGCGAAAACATCCCGCAACTAGTGTGGGATAGTTAACTCAAAGTAGGATAGTTAACTCAAAGAAAAATGACTCAAGAATTCAGAGATTTTCTCCAAAGCATTTTATAACAGGCAGACCCTGCCCTCTTCATTTCATTCAGTATCTTTTTTAAGAATCCCTGTTTCCAAAATTATATGCTATTTTGCACGCATCAGAATTATAATAAAGCCCTCAAAAATACGAAGCCATTGATTCTTAAATTCGAATCATTTTTTCTGGCACGCAGGGGATACAGGGCTGGGGATATAGAGTTCAAAAACGAATCCTGCTCAAACTCCTATCAGGGCTTTCGTTCAAACATATAAAAAGAAATAATAATCAAGGTTGGAATATGAGAGCCTCAAAAATCTTTATTCAGTTTGCCCTTCTAATTTCTCTGGTTCTTCTGCTCCTGAGCGCTTCAGTTTACTCTCAGCAGGAAGATCAGGTCAGGGAACAGGACAGGGACAAAAATTACACGCAAGTTCAGCTACAATCAGAGCTTTCGACTCAGAAGGATACTGTTGCTTTAAAGGTCCGTGAAGCTGCAAGCCTTGTGGAAGAAAAAGGAGAAGGATCTTTTCCCGAATTCAGGGTAAATGGCAGCAAATGGCTTTATGATGATTTTTACATCTATGTCTGGAGACTTAATGGAACAAGGGCTATCAGAGTTGTCTATCCTCCGGACATTCAAGGGGAAGGACAGGACGTAAGTGGGATTACGGATGTCAACGGCAAGCCCATAGGAAAGCTTTTCATCGAGACCGCCCTGAGCGAAAGTGGAGAAGGCTGGGTATCCTACGAATGGCCAAAACTCGGGGAAGCAAAACCTTCAACTAAATACGGTTTCATAAAAAGAGCTACTTTCGGGGGGGAAACGTATCTTGTGGGTTCGGGCTTCTATATCGAAGATTACCTATTTACGCGAGATACCGAAAATTGCGAATTCATCAATGCAACAGGGGTTTCCCTGTGCGAACTGATGCACCCGGAGAGGATGAAAAACAACCCCGGAATCAACTACAGCATTGCATATGCGGTTGTGGGTCCCGGAGAAAAAAACCTCCCACACAGGCTTTCAAACCCTGAAACCTATTACACGCTTGAAGGTAACGGGACGCTTTACATCGATGACGTGCCAGTCACCCTTCAAAAAGGAAAACTCGTCCTTGTTCCTGCAAATGAAGTTCGGTATGTAGAAAATACGGAAAACTCTTCTCTTCTCCTTCTTGTGATAGATCAACCAGCCTGGAAAGCTGAAAATGAGGAAATAATAGGCTAAGCAGGAAAAAATGCGAGAACTTGAAGGGGAATTGAGGGAGAATAAGGTAAACTCCTGGCTGTAAGAGTTTTACTCATCCCTTCTTATTAACTTTTTTAGATTTATGGTATTAATCGACAGCAAAAGAGCACAAAATCTGGAAAAAATGGCAGCAAGATCAAATACCTGATAAGGGAGACTGTGGAGGAGGCCTGATGCGGACCCCGATAAAGTCTCTCTGACAAGAATTCTTAATAAGGGTGTCTGATAGGGATTCCCGATATTTGAATATATTTTCATTTATCAAATCATAAAATATAAATAAAACCTGTTCCTTCATTAGTTTGAAATTGAACAGTAAGAAAAGTAAATAATAAGATTTAATACAGTCATGATTCGGATGAAACGATAGAAAAAACCCAGTCAAACCCAAAGTATTCGATACCCAGGAAAAACAGTTAAATCGGATAAAATTCAGTACATTTCGGTACAATCCAAAAGAATTAGTAAAAACCAGTCCGAACCCATCAGAGGATTTAATCAGGCACGCCTCACAAACAGACCTACAAGATCAAAAACGCCTCCAAAAAAACTTCTGATGGTCACTGGCCCTGGCATTATCATCCGGATCAGGACTGGTAAAAAGCGCCTCGCCGTGATGACCGATGAAAGAAGAAAGAATAAAAGAAACTGTAAAACTTCAGATTGAGATGATCCACCTTCTTCATAAAAATTTTTTTAAGGCATTTCATCAGACAGGTAACAGCCAATATAACCTGAACAAAAATCAGAATAAAGCTATCCTGATTATAGGGGGTGTAGGCGAGATCATGCCCACAAATCTTGGAAAATGCCTGGACCTTCAGAAAGGAAGCCTGACCAGTATGATCGATGCTCTGGAAAAGAAGGGGCTTGTCTGCAGAAATGGAGATCCCGGGGATCGGAGAAAAATCCTGGTTTCACTCACGGAAAAAGGAAAAGCTTATCGGGAATGGTTTACAGAGGAGCTTGAAAAGAATTATTCAGGGGTTATGACCAGACTTGCTGAAGAGGATATTGCAGCCTATCAGGAAAGCCTGAAGACAATACTCGACACATTGAAGAAACTGGATGAAACTGCCTGAAAAGGAAAAACAGATCCCTAAAACAATACTGAGATCTTCAATGTACCCGGAGCTCGTAAGCAAAATCAAGAAGCTCGGATTAACGGAAAATGACGTGAAGATCTATATAAGGCTACTTATCACGGTTGATGCGACAGCAAGAGAAATCCATGAGCTTACGTATGTTCCCTGACCAAAAATTTACGCTACACTGGGAAAGAATGCAAAAAAGGAATATATAGAGGGCATAGAAAGAACTCCGGCATATTCCGGCTGCATTGATCCGGAAAAACTAACTGAAAAGTTAAAAGACGAATTCCTTTTCTCCCTGCAGGAAACATTGAAGGAACTTAATTCTGCAGGTTACGGCATAAAAAACATGTGCTGTTAATTCCTGTCTGAGTCCCCTGAGCTCCAGAAAAGAATCAAGCCATCCGAAGAGGAAAAGGGAAAAGGACACATTAAAAGGATGATAACTAAATGAAACCCAGTACTGCCGTAAATTCAAATCCCTTCGATTCTGAAAAAGGGCCGGGGACAAGTGGAGTTGAAATCCTTTCGGGAGACCCGAAAAAAGCAATTATCAAACTCTCAGTCCCGATGATTGTCGCAATGTCTGTCCAGACTATTTACCAGCTTGTAGACACCTACTGGGTTTCAGGGCTTGGGGCAGATGCCCTAGCTGCGATGGGCTTTGTATTTCCTTTCTTTTTCATAAGCATGGCTCTTTCCAACGGGCTTGGAATAGGAGGAGGGGCTGCAATTTCCAGGCGGATAGGCGCCCGGGACAAAACAGGAGCAGACAACGTAGCCGTACATACGATTGTAATGATGTTGCTGCTCGTGCTGATATTTACCATACCCTTCTATGCTTTTGCCCCCCAGATCTTCTCTCTGGTAGGAGCGGGAAGAACAACAAACCTTGCAGTAGCTTACGCGAGGGTGATATTCCTCGGAAGCTTCGTAGTTTTCTTTACGAACGTAGCTAACGCCATCCTCAGGGCCGAAGGGGATTCAAAGCGGGCAATGCAGGCAATGGTCCTCGGCGCAGCCCTGAATATTGTCCTTGACCCTATATTCATATACACCTTTAACATGGGAATTGCAGGCGCAGCCTGGGCAACCCTTCTTTCGTTATTCATATCTTCACTGATGATGCTGAACTGGCTCTTTTTCAGGAAGAATACTTTCGTTTCCTTCGAATTTAAAGGCTTTAGTTTTGAAAGAGATATTGTGAATGACATCTTCAAAGTAACAATCCCTGCCTCGACCCAGCAGCTTTCCATGTCATTGTCCATGCTTATCCTCAACCTTATTATCGTGAATGTGAGCAATACCGACGGAGTTGCAGTCTACTCCACTGGCTGGCGGGTTGCTACAATTGCAATTGCTCCTCTCGTAGGTATCGCAACAGCTGTCGTTTCTGTTTCCGGAGCTGCCTTCGGAGCGAGGGAATTTGAAAAAGCCGAAACAGCCCACACCTATGCAATAAAACTGGGGCTCCTTATCGAAAGCGGAGTTGCCATATTTACTTTCATTTTTGCCCCGCAGATTGCAGCCATTTTCACGCAGACAGAAGAAGCCGCCCATATAGCACCTGACCTCGTCCACTTCCTGCGCGTGATCTGCATCTTCTACCCTTCAGTCTCCTTAGGGATGCTTTCGACCTCTTTCTTCCAGGGCGCAGGAAAAGGCATGAACGCCCTTACTGCAAACCTCCTGAGAACCATAGTATTTATCCCGCTCTTTGCGGCTATTTTCGCTTTCACTCTTGATATGGGCCAGGTAGGGGCCTGGTGGGGAATTGTTGTAGGGAATGGGATGGGAGCCGGAGTGACCTTTGTCTGGGCAAGGCTCTACCTCAGCACAATCCTAAAAACAGGACCCCTGAACAAGCCCATAGAACAGGGAATTTGAAAATATATTTTATACAGCGGTTCTGAAAAGCAGTTTATCCATTAGATACAAATATTTATATAGAAAGAATAGGTAATAAGTTACCGTCTGCCGGCAAACTGAAAGAATAAATTCGATGTCTAAAAGGTGAGCCAGAATGAAAGAAACAGTTCCACAGAAGCCGCTGGAACCAGTTTTACACGGTTTCCTGCTCCGTGACAGCACATTCTTCCCAGCCTCAAAGATAAAAATCCTGAAGCTCTTCGGGTTTCTTTCAACAAATAAAACATAAACCCGAAAACTTCCCTGAAATGCAGGAAGAGCTTACCTCCTAAGCAATAAAAAAATAAAAAACTATTCGGAAGGCGGATACGTTTACAAACAAAGCTAAAAAAATTTCCTCCACCGAAAAACGGCGAACCTACCCAACCAATTGACAGAGAAACCCCATAAAACAAAGCCCATAAAGCCAAAAATTGCCCGAACTCAACCCTTGAAAATTGAAAAATTACCTGAAAAAGCTTCCGATAAACAAATAAAAAACGACCTGGTAAAAATCTCTAAAAACGAATGGAATCTAAAAAAACGAATGGAATCTAAAAAAACGAATGGAATCTAAAAAAACGAATGGAATCTAAAAAAACGAATGGAATCTAAAAAAACGAATGGAATCTAAAAAAACGAATGGAATCTAAAAAAACGAATGGAATCTAAAAAAACGAACAGAATCTAAAAAAACGAACAGAATCTAAAAAAACGAACGGAATCTAAAAAACGAACGGGGTCTAAAAATGCATTTCAGAAAACAGATTCTATAAAAACAGATTCCAAAAAACAGATTCTATAAAAACAGATTCCAAAAAACAGATTCTAAAAACGGTTATAAAGGACGAGAATGCCAGAAATACTCAGATACAAGTCTTCCCAAAAAAGTCTTCAAATCTGTCTTCAAAAAATATATTTCAACGCGACACCCAACAAATGAAGCCAGAATAATTTGAAGAAATAATGCGAGACACCAACAGCTCCATCCCTGGAGTAATAACCAACATCTAAAAAACGGTAAGCGTGAAAATAAACCCTGCCCAAAAAACGTTCAACAACCGGGAAAGGGAAAGGAAAGAACTGGAAACAAAACTCCAGTTCTTTTCCGAAAAACGTAACCTTTCGAATTCTTTTCTTCTATTCTGTCCTAAACTATTCTCTAGTCGGTATTCAATTGATTTGTTAGAAATTGATACCTATTTTCTTTTCGCTTTTCTCTTCTCTTGGTTTCATTTTGGTAAAGATAGCTCTAGATAGCTCTCCTGCGTCTCTTTATTTTACCATTGTTTTTAAGTCGGTCCTCTTGAGCTCAGCTCACTTCTTAACCCATAAATAGTCTGCTTGAGCGGAGCGAAACAGACAGCGCACTGCAGAGCCGCAACTCTGCCGAAACAGACAGCGCACTGCAGAGCCGCAACTCTGCCGAAACAGACAGCGTACTCCCGAGGCGCAATTCGGGAAGCGAAACTCAGGAGCGGAAAATCCTTAAATTCAGCCGAAAATACAATAGTTTACATCAGGTTAGGGGGCAGGACTTGAAACTCAAGATTGAAACTTCAAAGCGCATAGAGCTGATAGACATTACCCAGGAAGCCCAGGAAGAGGTAAGGATAAGCGGGATACAGGAAGGTATATGCATCATCAGTGCCAGACACACAACTGCAGGGATTATAATTAATGAGAATGAAAGCGGATTAAAAGAAGACATTTTGAACCTTCTGGAAAGACTTGTTCCTCCTGGAGCCGGGTATAAGCACGACCGCATAGACAACAACGCCGATGCTCATCTCAAAGCCGTCCTGCTGGGGACGAGCGAAACCCTGCCAGTTGTACAGGGCAAACTGGAACTCGGCACCTGGCAAAGTATCTTTTTTGCTGAAATGGACGGCCCGAGGCAAAGGACAGTAAACCTGACGATTCTTAAGATCGCGTAAGGGACAAGCAGCAAAAAACAAATTAGAACAGCAAAATAAGAAAAAACATCAAAATAAGAAAAGTAAAGAAAAAAGTCCCTTAAGGGTTGCCTGAAGAGACTTACTTAGAGGAACTTGCGTCCTTACTGAAATCATCAAGGCGGGACTGCTTTTTTCTGCATTTCTCGCCGGGGATGTCTACAGGATACTCACCTGTAAGGCAGCCGATGCACATATCGTTCTTATCGCACTCAAGAGCTCTCATGAGCCCTTCAATGCTGAGATAACCGAGAGAGTCGGCATTTATTAGCCCTTCAACCTCTTTTATAGTCTTGTATGAGGCAATAAGTTCCTGCCGGGTTGCCATATCGATCCCGAGATAGCAGGGGGCAATAATTGCCGGACTTCCGACCCTTGCATGGACTTCTGACGCACCTGCCTTCCTGACCATATCTATGATACGCCGGGAAGTTGTGCCGCGGACAATGCTGTCATCGACAAGGACTACACGCTTTCCTTTGACGTTTTCCTGAATGGCGTTCATCTTGAGCCGAACTGCAGTTTCGCGCAGGTCCTGTCCCGGAAGAATAAATGTGCGCCCTATGTAGCGGTTCTTCATAAGACCTTCCAGATACATGATTCCGGACTCTCTTGCATAGCCGATTGCAGACGTAATTCCCGAGTCAGGGACAGGAGAAACGATATCCGCTTCAACATCATGCTCACGGGCAAGCTCTCTTCCGATTCTTTCCCGGATCTTGTAGACGAGTTTGCCGTCTATGACGGAATCGGGTCTTGCAAAGTAAATAAACTCAAAAACACAATGTGCCGGGTGGGGCTCATTTGTGAGCTGGTGGCTCTCAAAGCCTGAACTCGTAAAGACCATTACCTCGCCTGGCCTGACATCCCGGATAAGGGTGCCGTTCAGGGTATCAATAGCAACACTTTCCGAAAATATTCCATATCCGCCGTCAACTTCTCCAAAACAGAGGGGCTTGAGGCCGAAGGGGTCCCTGACAGCGTACACAACACCGTTGATGAAGATAACAAGAGAATAAGATCCAACAAGCTTGCGCATTACATTCCTGATAGACTCGATAGGATCGTGCCTTATCAGTTCCTTCACAAGCAGGTGACCGATAACCTCGGTATCGGAATTACTTATAAAAATTCGGCCTTCGTTTTCCAGCTCGTCTTTGAGCGCTCTTGCATTTACCAGATTCCCGTTATGGGCAATGGCAACTGTTCCACCCTTGAAATTAAGGATAAAAGGCTGACAATTTTCAATCCTTGACCCGCCAGTCGTAGAGTAGCGGACGTGTCCGACTCCTGCATTCCCTATAAGGCGCCCCAGAGAATCCTTGTTGTACACGTCCGGCACAAGCCCCATACCCTTGATGGAGAGGGGAGATGTCCCATCATGCACCATTATACCCGTAGATTCCTGTCCCCTATGCTGGAGGGCGTACAGGGCATAGTAAAGCTTGAATGCGACAGTATTTGACTGAGACCTGTCGTCAGGGAGGATTATGCCTGCAACTCCGCATTCTTCTTTCAATCTTGACCTCCGGTGCAGGTAAAAAATAGAGAAAATTGAGCAGGCAGGTTTAATACTTGCACTTTGCCTGCCACTTGTAAGTTCTCATGCGAGATGTCTTTCCAAAGCCGCATGAAGTACACTGTTTTGTATGCACATTGAATGAAACGCTGCCGCATCTTCTGCACTTGGCATGAGTGCGTTTCTGCCTTTTTCCCATTGATGAAGTACCTTTACTCATTACTAAATCTCCTGATAAAAATCAACTTGTTAGCATGCGATATTCGATAATTCGAAGCGATTTCGTTTCTGAATAGATTCTCAGTCATGCAGGTTCCGCATCTAACCGAGGTTTAACGTAATAGACGAAGTGCTTGATATAGATTACGGAGATACGTATACCACGTTGTCACCGCGGATAACGACACTGCTGAATTTACTTACGACTTCTCCATCTCTTAATTCTTCAGCATTGTCAAGCACGAGGTTCATGTGAATATCGTATCCTTTCAACTCGCCCCTAAACTCACGTGCTCCTTTCAATCTAACGATTACAGGTGTGTCCAGTGCGTTGTTCAAAATATCCAGAGGTCGGTTTGCCATCCTTACAATCCCCTTAAAACATTATAAATCAAGTCATATCTATATCAATATAAATAGTTAATCCAGACTTAAACTGATCGCTGCGCTTAAGTAGTTGATTATTTGCATCAAAGTCGCAAATACAATATATAAATGTATCGAAGCAATATACCCTTTTCAGTTTCTAACATATAAACGAACCCGGAGATCAGGAAAAAATGATCTTTTCGGGAGAAATGGAGAGTTGAGAGCACAATATTACTAAAACCCTTCAATCAACGCTCTCAGAAATGATTTTATAAATTTTCAGAAATTTAAACCTGCAAAAGCAAGTTCTTCATCAAAGCTACGGAAACTTTATGTAAACCAGTTTTCCAAAAGCCGGCTTCTTAAAAGCCAGCCTCCGGGAAGGCTCTACAACATTTCCGGACCAACCATAGACTAAAATAGAAATTCCATTTCCAGAGGGTAGAAGAGCAGGCCCCGGAAAAGTCAGCATATGCCAGTATTTTGAACAGATTAAAAAATGAGGAAAAAAGAGGAGTACAGAGGAATAGAATGACAGAAAACCCCTTAGCAAAAACCCCTATTGTTATGACCATTGCAGGCTCGGATTCAGGAGGAGGAGCCGGAATTGCTGCTGATCTGAAAACCTTTGCCGCCTTCGGAGTGCACGGGACCTGTGCCATAACTTCCGTAACCGCCCAGAATACAAGAGGGGTGCTTGAAACATTTGACCTTGCTCCCGGAGCTGTTGCGAGCCAGATCGAGGCGGTCTGTTCGGATATGAAGATTGAATGGGCAAAGACCGGCATGCTTGCTTCGGCAGAAATTGTAAAGGAAGTTGCAAAGCAGGTAAAAAAGCACGGGCTTTCCCTGGTGATCGACCCTGTCATTGCTGCCGAAGCCGGAGGAGACCTCCTGCGAAAAGAAGCCCTTTCGGTCCTTATCGAAGAGTTGCTGCCCCTCTGCAAGGTTACGACTCCAAACGCCTCTGAGGCAGGGATCCTTGCTGGAATTCCCGTCAAAACCTTTGAGGATGCAAAACTTGCGGCAAGAAAAATTGCAGATCTCGGAGTTGAAGCCGTAATTGTAACAGGTGGGCACCTCGATGCAAGCGACCTCATCTACGAGCCTGCCTCTGACACCTTTACCCGTATCTCCGGAACCTTTGTCAGCGGAGGAACACACGGCTCAGGCTGCACCTACTCGGCAGCAATGACCGCTTGCCTTGCCCGTGAGGACAGCCTGGAAACCTCTGCCAAGAAAGCAAAGGACTTTGTGGTGCAGGCAATCCAGAGGAGTATGCCCGTTGGCAGGGGAGTCGGGCCTGTGAACCCTCTCGGAAAGACCCTTGAGGACAAAGAGCGTTACCTTGCCCTGGAAGATGTAAAAGAAGCGGTTTTAATCCTTGCCGACAGCCCTGAGTTTGCAAAGCTCATCCCCGAGCTTGGCTGCAACATAGGAATGGCAATTCCGGGAGCCAGAAATTATGAGGACGTTGCGGCTGTGGAAGGCGGGATAGTGAGGTACAGGGGGAGGACAAAACCTGTGGGATGTGTTGACTTTGGAGTCAGCAGGCATGTGGCAGGGGTCATCCTTGCAGCCTTTCGCGAGAAGCCCGAAATCAGAGCTGCCATAAATTTAAAATATTCGGAAGAAATCCTCGCAGCCTGCAGGGATCTGGGGCTTGGAATCTCCTCATTTGACAGGGTAAAAGAACCTGAACGAGCCCGCACCATGGACTGGGGCAGTTCCGAAACAATAAAAGAATACGGAGGAGTGCCTGGAGTAATCTATGATGAAGGCGGAGTGGGAAAAGAACCCATGGTCAGGCTTCTCGGTACAGGGGCCTCAGAACTTGCAAAACTTGCAGTGGAACTTTCCAGAAAAATTGAGTAATAGCTATTGAGTAATTGAGTAATAACTATTGAGTAATAGCTATTGAGTAATTGAGTAATAGTTTGAGTAATAGCTATTGAGTAATTGAGTAATAGTTTGAGTAATAGCTATCAAGTAACTGAGTAATAGGTTTGAGTAATAGGTTTGAGTAATAGCTATTGAGTAACAGCAGGAGAAAAGCCGGCACAGATTTTCTTTTTTCGCTTTTCTGGCACATTCTCCTTTTTTCGTCATCTCAATCCCCGACTGCATTCCGTATTCGATTTTTCGTAAAGTATAATGATGTCCTATGTAAACCAGAATTGCAAAGCAGACAATACTTAAATACATCAAAGTTCGATCTTGTACAGAAATGATGTGAAGGAGATTTCCATGGAACAGACAAAGATTATCCTTGACGAAAACGAGATGCCAAAGAAATGGTACAATGTCCTTGCCGACCTCCCATCTCCGATTGACCCGCCTCTGGATCCAAGAACCTG
Organism: Methanosarcina acetivorans C2A; assembly: GCF_000007345.1. Lineage (NCBI taxonomy): Archaea > Methanobacteriati > Methanobacteriota > Methanomicrobia > Methanosarcinales > Methanosarcinaceae > Methanosarcina > Methanosarcina acetivorans. The sequence goes on from NC_003552.1 coordinate 3,958,749, forward strand.
GCAGCCTATAAGCCCGGATGCTCTTGAGCCCATTTTTCCAAAAGCCCTGATAATGCAGGAAATGAGCAGCGACCGGTATATCGATATCCCTGAGGAAGTGCTTGATGTTTACAGGCTCTGGAGACCAAGCCCGCTGTTCAGAGCTCACCAGCTGGAAAAAGTCCTCAAGAGCCCGGCAAAAATTTACTACAAATACGAAGGAGTTAGCCCTGCAGGCAGCCACAAGACAAATACCTCGATCGCCCAGGCTTACTATAACATGAAAGAGGGGACCGAGAGGCTCACAACCGAAACCGGCGCCGGCCAGTGGGGAAGTGCACTTTCTCTTGCCTGCAATTACTTCGATCTCGAGTGCAAGGTATATATGGTCCGTTCCAGTTTCTACCAGAAGCCTTACCGAAAATCCCTTATAACCCTATGGGGAGGAAACGTCGTGCCTTCCCCAAGCCCGGACACGGAATTCGGGAGGAAGATCCTGCAGGAGCAGCCTGACACCCCCGGAAGCCTCGGGATTGCGATCAGCGAGGCTGTCGAGGACGCAATAGCTCATGAGAACACAAAGTATTCCCTCGGAAGTGTGCTTAACCATGTTGTGCTGCACCAGACCGTAATAGGTGCAGAGTGCAAACAGCAGCTTGCGCAGGTCGAAGAATACCCTGACGTGGTTATCGGGTGCTGTGGCGGTGGAAGCAATCTCGGAGGAATAGGGCTTGAGTTCATAAAAGACAGGCTTGAAGGAAAACACAGCGCAAGAGTGGTTGCAGTCGAACCCTCAGCCTGCCCGTCCCTGACAAAGGGAGAGTACAGGTACGACTTCGGAGACACTGCCGAGATGACCCCTCTCCTTAAGATGTACACACTAGGCCACAAGCATGTACCGCCTGCCATCCATGCCGGGGGACTCCGCTACCACGGGGACTCTCCGATCATAAGCAAACTCTGCTCCGAAGGGCTTATGGAAGCTGTTTCATATGACCAGCAGGAAGTTTTTGATGCAGCCGTACAGTTTGCCAGGACCGAAGGAATCGTTCCTGCACCTGAATCTTCCCACGCCATCCGCTGTGCGATTGACGAAGCGCTTGCTGCCAAACAGACCGGAGAAGAAAAGACTATCCTCTTCAACCTGAGCGGGCACGGGCACTTTGACATGTCCTCCTATGACAAATATTTCAGCGGGGAACTTATGTAAAAGAACCTGCCTGAAATAACCGATAGTAAAAAGTTTGCTCTGAAAAAACAAAAAAATTAAGCCTGAAAGATATATACTGAAATATATATGTTTAAGTGTAAGATAGATATTCAGGCTAAATCTTAAAGAGTATGGGACAGATAAGATGCCTTTCAGGCGTCCTCTGTTTCTTAGAGAACTATTTTCCAGAAAATTTGTTTTAAAATGTTTTTGTATAGATGCTTCCCTGTACCGTTAAAAGGTATTCTGGTACTATTTATGCAGTACTATTTATTCAGGTACTTTATCGATGCAGGTACTTTATCGATGAAGATACTATTCTTATTCAGATTTCCTGTTGTTAATGTTCTTATTCAGCTGCCGTTATCCATACACCCCGGATGCAAAATATACATCCTGGATGTACTTTAAAAGGAACCTTTTACTCAACTGGTTTTCTGTTAAGGATATAAAGGATCATCTTCGGGCTGAGCTTGCTTTCTTTAGTCATTTTTTCGGCAACATTTTCACTTGGAATTCCTTCTGCTTTCATGTTCCTTATTTTTGTAATTATTGAAGGAGGGACGGTGTAATATTCGTTTATATCCTTTCTGTGGCCCCATACATCTCCTTCAAGCAGCTGGATTTTTTGCATTTCCAGAAACATTTCCATTGACTTTGAAATAGTCTTTTGATACGATTTAGGAAGCTGGACTATTTCGAGCTTAGGACATGTTTCAACAAGCAGGAAAATGTCTTTATTTGACGGCCTGAACGCGAGGTGGATTACTCTTTCGTTCGGGTTTAAGGAGAGAATTTCATCTCTTGAACTGACAACTCGTATTTTCATACCATTCCCCAGACCCTAATTTCGTTAAAGAATCAATAAAACCCATTATACGACAATATTTAAATATTTTTCGATGTTATGGCTAAAAAAGGTATCATTGTAAAAAAAACATATTTGAAAAAAAGGCATATAGAAAAGCAAAAATAAAATTTAATAAACAAAAATATAGGACTTTACGACCGAAATTAAGCTTAAATTTTTTACATTGTTGAATAAATATAAAAAATGTGTCTAAAAATAATTAATCGTTTTTCGACAAGAGAAATCAAAGCTAAAACTCTTTTACCGTTGCGTTCGCCGGTTAAATTGATTAAAAAAAGAATGAAGATAATAGCTAACAGGAAATGATTTCAAAGAGAAAGTGAGGAAATAATTTTCAAGGGGAAAAACCGAGAAAACTGGAGAAACTATAGAATAATTAGAGAAAAGTTTATTAAAGGTCAGAGTTCGATCCCGGGAACTCTTTTGAAAAACAAGTCCGGAAATATATGGAAAACTTTTTAAGACAGAGTCTTAAAAAGTTGCCCTCCACCTCCAGTTAAGTTATCCTTCAAGGGTACAGAATTAATACCTACATACCCCGAAAATTATGGCTGAAAAGACAGGCGAATCCACGCTTCAGGATAGTTCCAGACTCTTCTTGCTGAGGATGTAGAGAATCATGTCCGAATTCAATTTGCTTTCCCTTGAAAGTTTATCGGCAATCATCTCATTGGAGAACCTGTCGGCTTTTAATTCCTGAATTTTCTCCAGAACGTTCTGAGAAACGTTGTAATATTCGTTTATGTCCTTCCGGTGTCCCCATACATCTCCTTCAAGGAGATTGATCTTCTGCATTTCCAGAAACATCTCTATTGACTTGGAAACAGTCCTTCTGTAAGATTTAGGAAGCTGTATAGCTTCAATTTTAGGACATGTTTCGGCAAGCATGAATACATCTCTGTTAGACGGCCTGAAAGCGAGGTGGATAACCCTCTCATTCGGATTTAGGGTAGGAATTTCCTCCCGTGAACTAACTACTCTGATTTTCATATTATCCCCACTCTTATTTAAGAATCAAACTTTTATTTATTTATAAATCAAAATTTGGTTACGCACTTACATTTTATATACATATCGAATAGCAGAAATATTATTTAGAGGGTTTGTACCCAAAACGAGTCCTTATAGCGTCAGCGTGTGCTTGCAGACCTTCTTCCTCAGCTAATGCGATTATAGTTTCTTTCAGACTTTCAAGCCCACTCTTGCTGATTTTCTGGATACTGGAGTATTTGAGGAAGTGGTTGATATTCAGCCCCGAATAAATCCTGGCATATCCTGCCGTAGGCAGCACGTGATTGGTACCGGAAGCGTAGTCTCCAACCGGGACAGGCGCATAGTTCCCTACAAAAATCGATCCGGCATTTTTGATCCTGTTAAGTACGAAATCGGAGTCTTCCACCATAATTTCCAGGTGTTCGGGAGCGAATTTATTGCTGAAGTCAATGCTCTGCTCAAGAGTGTCGGAAATCAGGACTGCAGCATTCTCAAGTGAAGTTTTTACAATTTCACTTCTTGCCGTATTTTCAGCCTGAAGAAGCACTTCTTGCCTTACAGCTTCTGCAAGAATTTCTGAAGTTGTCACAAGCACCGACACTGCATTCGGGTCGTGTTCTGCCTGGGCTATGATATCCGAGGCAACCATTGCAGCATCGGCAGAATCGTCCGCTATGATAAGAACCTCACTCGGACCCGCCGGGAAATCAATCTCGGCAACATTCCTCACCTGCATCTTGGCAGATGTCACAAAAACGTTTCCCGGACCTACAATTTTGTCCACCTTCGGGACTGTTTCGGTTCCGTAAGCCATTGCCCCTACTGCCTGCACGCCCCCGAGCTTGAAGACCTTATCTGCCCCTGCTACCTTTGCTGCAGCAAGCGTAAGAGGGTGTATAGACCCGTCAGCCCTCGGAGGAGTACAAACGATAACCTGCTTAACCCCTGCAACCCTCGCAGGGATTACAGTCATCAGCACCGTTGAAGGATAGGAAGCCCGGCCTCCCGGAGCATAGGCTCCCACACTTTCAAGAGCTGTTGCCTTCTGCCCCAGAACAACCCCGGGTTGAACTTCCATAAACCAGGTAGTCTCAGGCAGCTGGGCTTCGTGAAAAACTCGTATGTTTGCAGCTGCGACTTTAAGGTGTTCAAGCAGTTCCGGACCGACCCCTGACAGCGCTTCTTCAAACTCTGCCTCACTTACCTCAAAACCGGCAAGCTCAACTTTGTCGAACTTCTTCGTATACTCCCTGAGTGCTGCGTCTCCCCTCACTCGCACATCCGAAAGTACGGAAGAAACGGTTTCTCCGACATCTGCAAGCCCGGACCCCCGGGAAATTAATTTTTTCATTTCAGCTTCCGAAGCATCAGACAACTTTTTGAATAACATTGTGACCATCTCTGAGATTACCTGGTAAAACCTGATCCGATTGATCCGATAAGTTTGGTATAAGCCCTGTATAAACGATATAATCTGATATAATCTGCTCTCATTAAATCCCTGATCTCATTTAAGATTTTACCCCAAGCACAGGCTTGAAAGAACTGAAAAAATAAGAATAATCAAGAGGATTGGAGAACTAACTACGGTTTCTCTGAACCGTGCAACCTTATTCACTATATCGGGCCGTTCTTTTCCGCTCGACGCAGGAGAGCGGTCTTTCCCGCAAAAACAAAGAAGAGACGAAAGAATATAAGAACAGAAAGTAAAGCTGCCAAGATGCTTGTGAGTTTGAGAGAACGGGGCAAATTTTGGCAAACGATTGTATTTTCTCAGCTCCGTGGAGTATGTCTCAAGTACATTGTTTCTCATAACTGTAACACCGTGTTACAGGTCCCTTTTTTTGGCAGGCAGACCAGCCCAGCCATTTGTGGCGCAGGGAGAGAAAACTGAAAGCTTACAGCTCTGACTTCCGGAAGAGACAAAACGATTATCAAAGACGCGGGGAATTAAAGAATAAAAAATGAAAGATTAATGATCATAAGGAAAATCAAGAAACGATCAAAAATCGCTGATTGTACTCTGCCCGTCTTGGGAACTTTTTTCAAGGCGCTCAGAATCAGAGATCTCAGAAACTGCTTCTCTTCTCCCAATCTGCCTGAAGATCCTCTCAGCAATTTTTGGGCCGACAAGGGCAGCTACCTTTTCAGGAGTAGCTCCTGCAAGGTCTGCTGTGGATTTGAAGCCTGCCCCATAAAGTTTTCTTGCCCTTACACGGCCGATGCCCCTGATATCGAGCAGATCCATCAGTTCCGGGCCTGCCCCGTAATGGATGCGCTTTTCAAGTTCTGCAGCTTCTTTTGCTCCTTTCAGGTCCAGGAGGCGGGCAAGCTGGGTGGCCACGTGCATGATCCATTCGGCAATGTCTGCAGTCGTGTGGATGTCTCCTTCCCCTGTACCGAATTTTAAACATATCTCGTTTTCAGGTTTCTCATGGATCCAGTCCATCAGCAAAAGAGAAGTCTTTACCTCACTCAGGAACCACTCATACTCAACAATATTGAAGGGGCTCGGCACCTTTGAGAACTCTTCTGCGTGTGCCATTACGAAATCATTGATATCCTGATAGTCCTGGCTCCGCATATACATCAGGCGCATATCGGGCGTACTGCAGACCAGGTGAAGAAGAGTTAGCTCGGTCAGGGTCCCGGCTTCTCTTAAGCCCTTTGCAATGAGGGCTGCAGAAAGTGGGTCAATATAGAGCCTGGAAACAAGTTTTCCGAACATTGTGGAAATTAGAGCATCGGAGTCCTGCTCAAGCATCCCTTCCTGCCGTAAAAAGTTCAGGCACTCATCCACAACCACGGAGAGCCCGAAGTTTGAGTACTGGTACGCAAAAAAAGTCGCCTCCAGAAAATCCATAAGCTCCTCTTTTGTCCGGGCAAACCCGTTAGAAATCGTGGAAAGAACATGTGTCCTGAGGGCGTTTTCCGTCCCGAGCTTGGACCAGATATCCTCGGCCCCGGCTTCTATATATTTCTCAAAAAGGAATAACAGTTCCTCATAGGACTTTGCCAGCAGTACAGCCTCCCCATAGGGGTCAAGCCTCGGTCTTCCGGCTCTTCCTGCCATCTGCTTGTATTCTAGCACCGGGATAGGCTGCATACCTGAATCCGAAGAATAGCGCCGATAGCTCCGAATAATTACACGCCTGGCAGGCAGGTTAAGCCCTGCTGCAAGGGTTGGGGTACTTGAGATAAGCTTTACGTACCCTTCCCGGAAGCCGGTTTCTACAAGTTCTCTCAGAGGCGAGGTGAGGCCTGCATGGTGAAAAGCTGTCCCTGCCCGAACGCAGGATGCAAGAACCGATGCGGTATCGGTTTCACTATTTTCCAGGATCTCATCGGCAATCCCTGCAAGCTTTTCTTTGTCTTCGGCAGAAAGGGTCTTTTTTACCGCGGAAGTAGCTTTCTTTGCAAAACCCATGCAGTTTTTCCGGCTGCTTTCGAAAACAAGGCACTGTCCACCTTCCCTGAGGGTATCGAGCACAAGGTTTATGGCTTCATCTTTTGTGGGCTGTTCAATGAGCTTTTCTTTATCCTTGCAGAAAAAGGTCCCGTCAAAAAACACTCCTTCCATAAGGTCAGTGGGCCTCCATTCACTTAGCACAAGTTCGGCGTCAAGCCAGGCTGCAAGTTCATCGGCATTCCCTACCGTTGCCGAAAGGGCAAGGATCTGACAGAAAGGGTTCATTTTCCGCAGCTTTGCCAGAGTGACTTCAAGGGTGGGGCCCCTGTCCGCAGAATCGATAAGATGGACTTCATCGACCACAACAACCGAGATCTCCTGCATCCAGGCAGTCTCGTTCCTGAGCAGGGAATCGGTTTTTTCCGACGTGGCTACAATGATGTCGTTTATGCCGAGCCCTTCGTCCCGCCTGTCGTAGTCTCCTGTTGAGATCCCGACCCTTATACCCAGTTCGGAAAAATCCTGAAAACGCCTGAACTTCTCGGAAGCCAGAGCTCGCAGGGGCACGATATAAAGGGCTTTTCCTCCTGCAAGCACGGATTTCAACATTGCAAGCTCCGCAAGCAGAGTCTTCCCCGAAGCCGTCGGGATTGCAGCAAGCAGGTTTTTCCCCTCAAGCAGTCCCTTTTCAACAGCCTCTGCCTGGGGGGGATAAAGTTCAGGAATCCCGGAGTTTTCATAAAAACGCTTTACTTCATCGGGCAGGTCGAGACTTTCTATTTTCATTAAAAACCAGAAACTCCCACATATGATAAAAAACTATTTTGAAACCGCAATTCAGTTGTCAGAAAACCGTTTTCCTGCAAAAAGTCGGGGTCCCCGTTTTAGGGAAACCCTCGAGTTATTCAGAAATTGGAATTTATCAGAAATTGGAATAACTGTCTTTTGCAGAATCAGTCTTTGAATCAGTCCTTAACAGGTCAGTCCTTAACAGGTCAATCCTTAACATATCAGTCCTTAACAGGTCAGTCTTTAGCGGAATAATAGTAGTTTCCGCTTTCCTTCTGTTCCCGGTCAAGCCTTGAGCCGAGGTTGTTTACACGGGGACGCCTCGTTTCTTCGTCCCTGCGGAAGGTGATGCCGAGGTTTTCCAGGAACCTGTTCATGCCGCTTTCCATGCTGAAAGGCCCGTGGGCTTCACCGTAAACAGAAGGTTTGCCTTCAAAAACAAGGAGACGCTGACTGAGCATATCGATCATGTAGATGTCGTGGTCAACGACCATAGCTGTCTTCTGGTTATTTTCGGCAAAGCGGTTGATGACTTTGGTGACCATGGAACGCTGCTCCACATCAAGGTGGGCACTCGGTTCGTCCAGGATATAGAGGTCGGCTTCCTGGGATAGGCAGGCAGCAATTGCCACCCTCTGCAGTTCTCCGCCACTCAGTTCGGTAAGCAAGCTTTCATAGATCCTTTCAAGCTGGAGGGGGTTTGCGATCTCAACCTCATAGTAGCTGGTCCCGAAACGCTTTGTAATGCCTCGCAGGAAGTCCTGGACACTTACAGGAGTGTCGGCTTTAATGTACTGGGGCTTGTAGGAAATTTTAACCTCGATTCCCGGGTCCCCTTCATCGGGTTTGATTTCCCCTGCCAGGACTTTTACGAAAGTTGACTTACCTATCCCGTTAGGCCCGACTATCCCGAGCACTTCCCCTTCCCGCAGGCTTCCGCCTGTTGCCTTGAGGGAGAAGCCGTCCCCATACTGCTTTGAAAAGCTGTTAAAGGAGACCATAGACTGAAACTGGGCGTCCTCTCTTGGGGGATGGACCTCAAACCTGATGGCTTCCGGCCGGATCCGGATGTTTTCTTCAGGGAGATAGCCTTTAAGGTACTGGTTGATCCCGACCCGCACACTTTTCGGGAGGGTGATCACACCGAAACCTGCGGGTTCACCATAGGCTATGTGAATGACGTCCGTAAGCATGTCCAGAATCGCAAGGTCGTGCTCGACTACAAGCACTGCCCTGTCCTTTGAGATTTCCTGAACCAGGCGGGCAACGTTAATTCTCTGGTAAATGTCAAGGTAGGGGCTTATTTCGTCAAAGAAGTAGAACTGGGCATCCCTTGCCGCACAGGCTGCAATCGCTACCCTCTGAAGTTCCCCACCACTCAATTCCGAAATTTTTCGCTCGACTACCCCTCTCAGGTCAAGCCTATCGATAAGCTCGTCAAGAAATCCTCTTTCATCGGTTTTTTCAAGCAGTTCCGAGGTCTTGCCTTTGAAAGCTTTGGGGATCAGGTCAACGTACTGGGGCTTCTGGGAGACTTTTACCTTCCCGTCCACTACATCTTTGAAATAATCATGAAGCGCGGTCCCGGCATAGTGTTCGAGTACCGTATCCCAGTCCCCTTTCCCCTGCCCGAAGTTAGGGACCAGGGTTCCGGAAAGGATCTGGACAGAAGTACTCTTCCCTATCCCGTTCGGGCCCAGAATCCCGGTCACCTTTCCTATCCTCGGCACTGGGAGCCCGAAAAGGGCAAAACCGTTTGGTCCGTACCTGTGCGTGGGTTCCTGCAGGGCTTCAGGAAGCCCTATGATCATGATGGCATCGAAAGGACATTTGTTAATGCATATCCCGCAGCCCACACAGAGTTCCTCGGAGATGACCGGCTTTCCGTCGTCCTCAAAAACAATGGTTTCGTCTCCTGTCCTGACTCTAGGACAGTACTTTTCGCACTCCTTGCTGCATCTTCTGGGCTGGCACTTGTCTTTGTTAAGTATAGCTATTCTCATAATAGTCCCCGAAAATTACGTTTTTTGATTGGTTAAAACATAAAATGAATTCAGTGAGATGGGTTCATTTGTGTAATTGATCCGTTTGTGTAATTGACCCGTTTGTGTAATTGACCCGTTTGTGTAATTGACCCGTTTGTGTAATTGGTCCGTTTGCGTAATTGGATTCATTTGTACAAGTTTTATGAATTCGTAACGTGTTAATGAGATTAGTAATGCGTTATAATCTAATACTGTATGAATTTATAATGTGGTATTATAATGTGGTATAGTTATCTGATCCCAGTCCTGGGAGTTTCTTTTCTATTCAGTAAAGATACTTATGATCGAGTTCATGCCCACGTATAAACCAGTCAGGCTATACGGCAGTTATCGGTTATGAAATGCCTGCTCTGGTATATGAACCGTTGGAATGTTGCAGGCAGGAAATATCTCCGTGGTAAAGAGCATTATTAAAAATGAAGGAAAAAAACAATAGCAAAAGAGCCCGGGTAAAAAGGCCTTCTTTTTTGGGAAAGCCTTTTTTGAAGCCCAGGAAAAGAATTTTTTTCAATTCAGGAGCAACGTCCAGGTCACAAGGAAGAAATCCATAACTACGAACTCGACAAAAAACCAGTCCTTAAACTTGAATTCCTTGGCGTCTATTTTAAGCGGGATGTATAAAAGCTTCTGAGCATAATACGTGATTCCGATAACGATCATAAGTATGGCATACCAGATACGGTCTTCGCCTGCCCCGTACTGGACGAACATTACAACTCCGAAGATTACTCCAAGTATTGCAGCAACAACTGTTTTTATAATGTCGTCCCTGTGAGCTTTCTGCTTTTCTTCGGGGGTCTTTTGCTTGGGAAGACTCTTTTTTTCGGGAGCCTCAACACTTGCTGTGTCAATTTCGACGGGAGCCTTTTTAGCAGTTGCGGGCTCCTTTCTGGACTTTGACTTTGGGGATTGTTTACTCAACCTGCATTCTCTCCTGAACGGCAATTATCTTTCCTGGGGATGTAGTATTAGTTAAAAGCTTAAAAGGACTAAAAATGGGATTATAAATTTCAATGATCATATTTGATTTGGTGATACTGATTAAACAGGGTCTGGTTAATTAGAGCTAAATTTGACTCCGGTATACTGGTTAAATTAGATTTTGAGCATCAGATTTTGAGTATCAGATATTGAGTATTAGATTTTGAGTATTAGATTTTGAGTATTAGATTTTGAGTAATAGTGTTGGTTAAATTAGAGCTGATTAAATAGAGTTAAATGGACCTTGAAGCCTTAAATTATTAGCCTGGAACTTAAATCGTCGGATCGGATCCTCAAACCGCAGTCTGAATTTGAATTGAAACCTACCGGACCCGGATCATTAAATTAAAGTACCAGATTTAAATGATCATATTTAAATTTTTAGAGTTAAATTATTAGAACCGAATCTCAGAGATTTAAATAAATTCATTGCTTAAAACATTACCGATCTGATCTATGGATATCGAATCGATCCCTATTGAATTTAAATGTTTTGAAAATTTGGAAGGTCTGTGACCCCCGGGATGATAAACAAGCGTGACTTCAGGGGTGAGTTTTCGAACCATATCCTCAAGCCCGCAGGCATCAAGGTGGTCGCTTATCTTGATAATAGGATACGGGTAATCCGCACGGCAGCTCAGTACGTACTTTTTCACATTTCGCGGGAGCTTGTCAAGATCCCAGGGAGCCACCACGAAAACCTCATCCTCCCCTCTGGAGTCAATCCCTGCAAGTTCTCCGGCATCCTCAAGCATGCTCCGTGTAAGTGCCCTTGTCCGGGCTTCCATACGAATGGCGCCTTCATATCCGAAGCCCCTCATTAATTCAACGGCACGCTGGGCTTTTCCGAACTCGTATGCCCCGAAAGCAACAGGGCCGCTCTCAAAAAGGGCGCATTTCATACTTTCGAGGTCGTCCGCAAAGTGGCAGGAAGGATCTTCAGGGTCCCCGTAGTTAGCTTCGGTGATAAGGACATCGCAGGGAGGAAGCTTGCTGGCATTCTTGACATCCCCCGTGACCAGAATCCTTGTCCCCACATCGTTTTCCCAGTAAAAAGCTGCGGCACCGGCAGTGTGCGCCGTGGGGTAAGTCTTTACCCTGACACCCTCGATTTCAATCTCGTCCCCGAGCCTGCACATGCTTCCCACGTACTTTCTATCGTGCCTGATTTCAAGAGCAGTTGCGGTTTTATCCGTACAGACTGCCCGCGGAGAGAGCATAGCCGATTTCCCATGATGATCGGAATGGGCATGAGTGATCAGGTATGCATCTGGCTGGGGTTGTTTTCCCGGACTCCGGGTAGTGTCGATGGAAAAAGTACGTAACTCTCCTGCATTGTTCCTGAAACGGATTGAGACATGGGGCTTGAAGTTTCCTCGTGAGTTGCGCTGCCTGAGCGCCAGCACACCAAGATCAATTAGTTTTTTAGAAATCACGCCAATCTCTGAGGAGATTACACTTAACATATTTAAGTTTAGGGAAACCTCGTAAATTCCGGAGATATTACATTAGAAACTATATTGGAAACCATATTAGAAACAGCTTTGTTACCCTGAACCGCGTGAATAAGGATGTAAATTGGGAGTTTACAGGGAAATCCTTCTTCAAATACCCTGCTTGCAAATGATCTCAGATGATCTTAATTTATTCAACAGGCTGCCCTGAGATAATAAGCCCAATAACCTTTAAAATCTCCATAACTATCGGCAACTCGCCTAAACTGATCTTCTGTAGCTTCCGGGCCATAGAATCTTTTAAAGCAATTGAGAAGAGTTTTTTCGTGCTCTGAAAGTTCTTCCATTCTTCCGAGACCTCTTATAAGTATCAGATGAGCTGACCACTCCCCGATACCCCATATATTCATCAGCCACTCTCTTACATCTTTTATATTACCTTGCCTTAGAAAATTTTCATCCACCCTATCAAAGGCATCGGCAACTGCTATTAAATACTCTGATTTTCTTTCGTTTTTTATAATGGAAGCCAGATTTTCCACACCCAGATTTTTTACTTGCCGGGCTGAAGGAAAAGTCCTGTACACAATTCCTTCAATTTGAATGCTATTCCCTATAGCCTCAGTGAGCTTGTTTTTTATTTTGTGGGCTACTTTCATGGATATTCTCTGGCTCAACACCGCCCAGGCTGCGGCTTCAAAAGGAGTTAAGAATTTTACCTGGTGCAGGCCGTAAAGCTCCTCCAGCACAGGGACAAATTGGGGATCTTTGCTTCCCAGAACATAAAAGGGTTGCAGATCATCATCAAGGCTCAAAAAGAATTTTATTCTATCCAGAAGTGCAGATTTTATTTCTTCGCTTATTTCTTCGCAGGAATAAAAGATGTAAGATAAGCCCGGTTCCGAAACAGTGCCTTCGTTTTTCAATCTGAAGGCTAAAATCTTATTTTCCAGGTAAACTGCCTTTGTAAATGAAAAGCCAGTGACAGTCTGTTCCCCTTCCGCAGGAGCAAACATACCCATAAAATTTAGAGATTTCGAAAAATCAAAAGGAGTTGCCGGAAAAAGTTTTCCCTGAATACTGTGAAGTCTCATTTTCGTTCCCTACTTCCAAAATTATCAACTAATAGCTTCAGAAACCGGATTTTAATCCGCATAAATCCAGGATCACAAGCCTGGGAGGTCAATTACATCCCAGACTGAGATATTCTGACAGCGAATCAAAAGTTAACCCAAATATCAATTATTCAATACTTGAATCTAACACAATTTAAGTGCTTCCTCCTTGAAGGCACCAATTGCTACTCAACACTAAAAGAAAAAAGCTAAGATTTGAATTATCACTATAGTTTGACTTCATAATAATGTCTCAGCAAAATTCTGGGAGGATGTATCAAGGCATTATTAGGTCAATTAAAAGGCATTAGATCAATTAAAGGCATTAGATCAATTAAAGGAATTAGGTAAATTAGAGGTATTAGGTAAATTAAAAGGCATTAGGTAAATTAGAGGCATTAGACCAATTAAAGGAATTAGGTAAATTAGAGGTATTAGGTAAATTAAAAGGCATTAGGTAAATTAGAGGCATTAGACCAATTAAAGGCACGAAGTAAATTGGAGGCATCAGAGAATAAAAATGATTTTTCACTATATCCTGTTCTCTTTACTACTATTTGATAAGCATCTTTAATGACATCCTGTGATTAAAATACCTATCAGGTTTTATTCAAATGAGGATATGATCTGGATATGAATGCAATAACACCTGATCAGCAAAACGTTGTACTGGACAAAATCTTTGTGGAAAGAAGGTCTTACAGGCAGTTTAAGCAGGAATTCCCGCCAGAAGAAGATATAAGGGGAATCATACGTACCGGGCTTCATGCACCTTTTGCTGCTGCAGCTGTGGGTGAAACAGAGGATTATTTCCGGAGATTTTTTGTTTTGAAAAAGGGTTCAAAAAGTCTGAAAGCAGCAGCTTCCCTTATCTTTGAAGAAGCTATGACAACAGCTTCAAATCTCGAACGTGCTGTGGAGAGCGACCCGGTGCTCCGCACACAGGCCAGCGGGTTTGCAAAACGGCTTACAATGATCAAAAAAATGGGACAGGTTCCCGGAGTCGGTACGGCTCCTTACTTCATAGTGGTGGCCGAGAGGAAAGGTTTTCCCCCGGTAGAACAACAGGCACTTGCTCACTGTCTGGAGAACATGTGGCTGAAGGCAACTGCGCTTGGCCTAGGATTCCAGCTGGTCTCCATTACAGCTCAAATGGCGGACAACCCGGCATTCTGCACACTCCTTGGGCTTCCTCCAGGGAAATGGGCTCTTATGGGATGTGCGATAGGCTACCCGGTCAAAGAACTGCCTCCTTCGGCCCGCCCGCCGGTAGAAAAGGTCACACGCTGGCTGGAATGAAAAACAAATAAAATTCATATGTGCAAGCTGAGTTTCTAGCCTCCGGTATGACCGTCCTATCAATCCGGGAAACCGATAAACTAACATTTATAGAAGGGATCCCGTTTGTATACTTACTGAGAAGTAAGTGCGCTACTATGGAAGAGATGAACAAACAAATCAACAGATACTCCATTATGCAGGGAACTTTTTGCAGTGTTCTGCCCGTGAGCAGCTTCAATATTATTTTGATTACACCCTGAAAGATAAGGTAAACCTCCTGCACAAAATACTTCCCACCGAAAAAAATTCCCTTACTCTCCGGGACAGATGGTGAATGTGAGAAATATACGATTCTGATCTGCCTATGGAGCCGGAGCTACATAGAAATCCCAGAGAGTTGAAAAACAGGGTATACGAGAACGTAGAGAATCTCAGCTCCTTTTCTTCCGGGATTTTGCTTTTTTACGGTTTATGCGGAAACGTCCTGGGAAATGTCGAAAAAGACTTTGAAAGAAGGGCTTTCCCCTGCCCGGTTCGTAGGAGGGGTGGATAACTACCTGAAGATACTAAAAAGTGTCAGTGACTCTGGAACATATCTTTTTACGCCCACGTACAGCAAAAGCTGGAGAGAACCGATTGAACTGGACCGGTTACACCACGATCCGGCTAAAGTATTGAAAATAATGAAAAAGACCCGTGAAATGATCGGCTACAAAAAGGTTGCAAAGATCAATACGGGGCTTGAATATACTGAAAATTTCGATGATTTGATCAGGGAATTTGCAGAAATATTTGATTTCGAAATACGAGTCTTTTTAATTTTTTCTGGTTTTTCTTCAATTTCAAGACAACCACAAAATTTCATCCCAATTTGAGCAAATCAATTCACTCATTTAAAAATGTTGATTCATTTACACAAGCATTCACCAAAATTTTCCAAATTGTGGAACTATTTTTGTGGGAATTTCCGACAGCTACAGCTATAAGCCATCAAGTTTAAGAACTAATTATTCTCCAATTCTAGCATTATCCATATTGGAATCTTGCTCTCATTAAAGGTGAGAAACCTTTCCATTTTCCAGTGCTGAAACACCGTTTGTTGAAAAAAGTAAATAGATTGTAACAAAAATTAGTTAGTCCATTATTGGTTTTGAATGACCTCGCTTTGTCTACTATATCACATATCAAAGAAAATATCTGTTCCATTGTATTATCTGTCTCAGGTGTAAAACCTTTTTTCAAGAAGCTCACATTCTTGCTGAAAATCTCTTCGGCATAAGAAATCGCTTTATGAGACGCTTCAGAAAGTTCAAGATCAGAGTTAAATTCTCGTATCTTCTGAATATGCGCAACAGCACTGATAACCGTATCAGACAGTATCAATTGAGATATCTCATTGTAGGTAATCTTATCGTTATCTGGAATCTCTTCAATAGAACTGAATTCCTCATAATACCTCTTACTAACGTTTTTTAATTGATGAAACACACAAAAAGAATGAGTCACTTCAGGAAAGACCATTTTTACGGCTCCAATGATCGCTTTATCCTCATCAGAAACAATCTTTTTGATTTTATCTTCAGGAAATCGGTTCTTTATTCGTATAAAAAGAGGCATCAGAGCCTCAATTGTTGGTAACCTCTCAGTTACTTCAAAATCTAAAATGACCTTCTCTTTGGTAGCAACAACGTAAACAGATTTATATCGCATTTTTTTCCATTCTTTCTTTGTGAGTTTCGTTCCAATAAATTCTTCAAGCTTTTTTTTCCATCCATTCTTGATCCAATTCCCATCAACATACAATGTTTCTTCAAAGCTAACTCCTTGGTTCAAAAGTTCTTGCTTTGAAAGTTTTGCTAGTTTCTGTTCATATAACCACAATGAAGTGGGACAAGGAGCTCTTCCACAGACATTTATTACTCCTTCTGTATATGTTTCCCCAATTCGCCGAGAATTGTGCAGACTGCATCGTCCATCGTATCTGACATTTATTTGTGTATCATAATATTCAGAACTGTAATTTGCAGAACCCTGAACACCAATAACCTGATCATGATAATGTTTCTTACAAGTGGGACAAAGCCAGTATGTAACATTGAGAGATATAGTGCCGTAACGTGATATAATAAAACAAGTGTGATGAGAGTTAACATGTAATTTACTTCCACAACTATCACACTGAGTAGGGGAGAATATAGAGAACATGGGATAGTATCGATTTCCAACCAAAACTTTTGGCAAAGGAATTATTATTTTGCCGTCAACTATCGTTTTTATCATTGATTTATCTATTGCAATGTTTCCTTTTCCCATAAATAGAAAAAATATATCAATATAATTAAAATTTTATTGTTTTGCACGATATAGAGGGAAAACGAAAAACCAGAAAATAATAAAAAGTCTCCGAAATACTGGAATTCAAAGAGGAAAATCAAAAAATTTCCGAAGATTGCCATGGGGAAATTAAAGTGGCAACCCGGAGTAAATAAAACCGATTCAAAAAAGCAATTGAGTAACCCCAATTTACCTGATAATGGTTGAAAAGTGAAACATCAGAATCGTAATCTTGGCCTGCGGGAAATGACTCCGTCCAGGTCTTCAAAATTCCAATAAAATCTTCTTCTTTCTTCAAGCGGAAGATTTTGGGCTGGAGACCAGATAATAAATGAGGAATCGATGAACTGTACGACCTAATCTCCAGCAAAGTCTTAAGGACATCCCCGAAAAGAATCAGACAGAAGCTTCCTTATTCAGGATATAAGCGACCATTTCAGGGTTCAGCTTGCTTTCCCTTGAAATTTTTTTCTCAATCTCCTCGGCTGGTTTGCCTTCAATTTTCATGGCTTTAATCTTTTCAATCACTGAGGATGGAATTGCATAATATTCGTTGATGTCCTTCCTGTGACCCCAGACGTCGCCTTCAAGAAGCTGTATTCTCTGCATCAGAAGGAACATTTCTATGGATTTTGAAACTGTGCGCATGTAAGATTTAGGTAGCTGAATTACCTCAATCTTCGGGCAGGTTTCAACCAGTCCAAAAATGTCCTTGTTCGAAGGCCTGAAAGCCAAGTGTACGATACGCTCATTCGGATTAAGTGTAAAGATTTCTTCTCTTGAACTAACCACTCTTATTCTCATGTTTTCCCCCCACTGTTCGTTTATGTTTAATTTGTTTTATGTTTTGAGTTGTTTCATTTTTACTATATTAGAAAGTACATACACTTGTTATAAATAGTTATCTCATTGAACTAATATTATTTGGATAGTATAGCGATTAGTACGGTTCTGTCAGGCATTAGAGAAAGAGCCTTAAAAAGCCTTAAAAAAGAATAAAGACACTATTCACAGGTATAATTATAATTTCCAAATAGTTTTTAGTCTTTTTTCATACTAAAAATATTTTTGCGTACTACTTGAATAATTCAGATCTTTAATTCCTGAATATTATAGATTCAGTCTGAAATTCAACTGAGATTTTGCTCAAAGAAGGACAGAGAAAGCTGCAATAACAATTAGAAAAAATTCATGGGGCTTGGAGTACCAGAGAAAACTCCGTGAGAAATTTCAGACAGAAGTTAAATTTCATATTGGAGTTAAAGAAAAAATAGCAGGAGAACGACAGAAGAACATTCAAAGGAATATTTCAGAATGAAAAACCTCCGGCTGGGAATGAAAAATTGCGCCAGAAGGCTTCTAAAAAGAAATAGGTAAAAAGTTGTGCTCCCTCAGGTTCGCTGAACCCGGGAGGCTTTATCCAGAAGAATACAGGGATCAGAGAAGCTTATCAAGTTCAGCTGCCAGTATACTGCCCTGGGTAACACCCATAAAGCGCTTTACTTCAGTCCCATCCTTCTGAATGATCAGGGTCGGGACAGCATGTATGCCGTACTTTGAGGCAAGTTCCTGGTTTTCATCCACATCGACAACCTTGAACTCAACCTTATCCCCATACTTTTTTTCGAGCTCTTCAAGAATAGGTTTTTGCATCCTGCAAGGTCCACACCATGTTGCGGAAAAGTCCAATAACATCGGTTTCATAAAATCACCTGCAATACTTGAAACGTCTGAGACTTTTGCTGTTTTAGTTTATAACTACTCCGGTCAGCGTGCAGAGGAATCGTATATGTGCGTCCGTACGGCACGGCTGCTGGCACCCCAATCCTGAATGATAGACGACCTAAAGATAGAATTACCAGATACAGGGTCGGGACTCAATTTATTGTATATATTCTTCGTGATATGAAATAATTTTCCCACTATCCGATTATTCTTCCTGCTTCGTACGTTTCCCGCCGAGAATAAGTCCGCAGGCTTTATCCTGCCATAGTAAGGTGAATTATTTCCATATCGAAGTGCAATACTCTTTATATTGATCGCAGCATTTATATCTCTATCGCGTCTGGTCCCACACAGAGCGAATCCGATCTCTATTCCGTTTAAATCAGATAAGAGTTGAGATAGCCGCAAGCATTGCAGAACTTGAAAGACGGCTCAAAAATACCGACTCATAAGAGTATCTTGCCATAACAGAGAGCTCTATATTCCAATCTGGAAATGAGATTACTCCATAAAGTATCACTTATTGATCGCACAGGTCTATGGTTTCTCCGTTTTCAGCCAGATTATCTTCTCTCACCGCTATCTGACATAGACTTTTACATCTGACATAGACTTTTACTTATCATATTGTCAGACGATCAAATTTGATTCTGATTGGAAATAAGGCAACGGATAATCAACAGGCTTACACTGGTTGAAATCTCCGGAAGTTGTCAGGAAACTTTTGAAGCTTATAGAAAGCCCCGGAGTATTTGAGCTTCTCTTAAAATTTTCGATCGAAAAACAAAGTATCCACCATCTGTCCGACTGGACTTGATGGGATATTATTGAAAGTTAAATAGCTAAATCTCCCAATGCTTCATATTTCTTTTTAGATTTACAGTTCAGGATTCTTTGAATAAAATAGACTAATAGAGCCTTAATGGGACCTTTGAGATATCTAATTAACTCCCTCCCACACTGGTTCTTCCCTATGAGAGAAAAATTTGAATAAAAAAGTAAGAGTCCTGATTTATTCTGATCATTGTTGAGTACATTTAATTCTATAATAGTTATATAATAATTATATGAATTATATAATTGATGGGACACCAGCAGCTCAATTTATTTTTAGCTGAAAGAGTGGAATAAACTGCCTGAATCAAACATTATTTGTCTGTGGCGGAATCAGGAATCGTTTGTAACAGATGTAACAGATAATCAAAATTTTAGATGTATCATTGATCTATTTATAACATATTCAGATTCAGATAGGTTGATTAATAGATAATCAGGTCCATCAAAATGCGAGCAATTTAGGATACCATCAAAAAGAATCTAATTAATCGACACATCTGGAGTTCCGAATAATGTTCCGAATATATAACTAAGTGGGGGGATGTATAAATGGCAGAAAAATTTGAAAGTAGAGGGATAGAGGAAGCGTCATCTGAAGTGCCAACTCAACGTAGATGCGGAGCAATGGAAGTTCACCACAGGCTGCTAAGGTCTGCGTCGTACGTCAGAGAACGCGATCAAATTGAAAATCTGGCTCTCAAATATAAACAAGGGTTTCGAGCAATATCTCGGATGGAAATTGTCAAGATCCCTGTGGTTGTTCATGTCGTATGGAATGAAGAAGAGGAGAATATTTCTGACGCTCAGATCCAGAGCCAGATAGATATTCTCAATAAAGACTTCCGCAAGTTGAATTCCGACGTGTCACAGGTGCCTTCTGTCTGGAGTAATCTCATAGCAGACCTGGGGATTGAGTTTTTCCTCGCAACAAAAGACCCGAATGGAAATCAGACTACAGGAATAACTCGCACTCAAACTTCAGTGACCTTTTTCACTACCAGCGATGAAGTGAAATTCGCATCCAGTGGGGGTGAGGATGCATGGCCGGCCGATCGTTATCTGAATATTTGGGTATGTCATGTGCTTAAAAGTGAGATAGGTCAAGACATATTGGGTTACGCGCAATTTCCAGGTGGGCCCGCTGAAACCGATGGTGTTGTTATTGTTGATGCAGCTTTTGGTACCACTGGAACTGCCTTACCGCCATTTGACAAGGGACGAACGGCAACCCATGAAATCGGACACTGGTTAAACCTCTACCATATCTGGGGTGACGAATTGCGTTTTGAGGATCCATGTTCACGTTCAGATGAGGTTGATGATACTCCAAATCAGGCAGATCCTAATTTTGGCTGTCCAAGTTATCCACATGTCAGCTGCAGCAATGGACCAAATGGCGATATGTTCATGAATTACATGGATTACGTAGACGATAAATGTATGGTTATGTTCACACAGGGCCAGGCAACTCGTGTAAATGCATGTCTTGACGGACCAAGATCATCGTTCCTGGCGAGAGTGGAAGAAACAGAAAAGAAAGAAGCACCATCCAAGCGTGAAATGCCTATGCCAAGGTAAAACGCCTGTGGACAAAATGGAAAGGGCATAGTCTGAAGGTGAAATGCCTATGCCAATGTGAAGTATCTCTGAGGAAGATAGATGTCGTATCGTCTGAGGGCGGAATACCTTGACGTTTCGTCCTCGGTATCGGTTCTTCCCCGTATCATAAATAATGGATAACTCAAAAAATAGGGCCTGTCAGTAACCGGCTATGAATATATGGACCGGGTAACTGATGACTTCTTTTGGCAAGGGCAAATATAAAGGATAAAATATGACCGAATTACCTGAAGAGATCTTCCGGATATGGATACACTCCTTTGAGGAAGATACGAATGGAATAACTGTATACAGGCCAGTTGAGTACGAGTTTCCGCGAGCTCGCGGTAGGGGGGGGATTGAGTTCAGGCCAGATGGAGTGTTCATCGATTGGGAAATTGGCCCTACTGATGCCTCTCGCGGAATTAACGGACACTGGGAGATGGAGGGCCCCGGGCGAGTGCGTGTATCTTTTGAAGGCAATGCCCGGCCACCTCGAATCCTGGAAATCCTTCAGATTGATGCGGAGATTCTGAAGGTGAGGCAGTTGCCAGCATCTTCCTGACCTGCATTCGGAGGTGAGATAACGGGGAGGTATATAGTACTCTCGGACTCCGGCGAAAAACACAGTGCTGAGGAATCGGCGGCGAGGAATTTTGGAGCACATTGGGTTCGGCTTGGGGATCAGACTGTAGTATGGACAGATTCCGAAGAATGGAACGCTTTCACCAATAAAGCCAGAAAGGCAGGCATAAGTCTTGACCGGGTAGAAGGTCGAGAGCTGGAAGGCCAGCTTTATCTTATCATTCAGATCGGGAGGGCATTCCAGGATACATATCCTGAAGCCAGGGTAGCCATAGAAAAAGGCCGTTATTTAGTAGTCGATTTGCTCCCCGAGGAAGTAAGCCGTTTCACTGAAGGCGAGGGGGACTGGTGGACGATACGTCCGCTGGCAATGGACAGCGTGGTTATGGATATAATCAAACCTGAAGCCCGGGAAGCCGTTCCAAGGATGCAGGCAAACATTGAAGCTGTGTCACAATCCACATACAATTATTATCTGAGTTCGCTGGTGAATTTCCTGACTCGTCATTCCTTAAGCTCTCAATTTACCAGCGCAGCAACCTGGGCGACAGATCAGTTGCAAAACTTTGGTTACCAGGTGGAATTGATTCCAATAAATGTTGGAAGTGGCGAAAGCTATAATGTCATTGCGGATCGTTCGGGCAATGAAAGTGGAGCCCGTAAACTGATACTTGTTACTGCTCACCTGGACTCGGTAAACCTCACCGGGGGAAGGGAGGCACCCGCCCCGGGTGCGGATGACAATGCAAGCGGTGCTGCAGGGGTTCTGGAGATCGCACGCGTGCTTGCTGAACATCCTGCAAAACAAGACCTGCGTCTCATTCTTTTTGGCGGGGAGGAACAGGGCCTTCACGGGAGCAAACAATATGTCAGCGGATTGGCGACCAGTGAACGCGCCCGTATCAGTGCAGTTATCAACATGGACATGGTTGCGACCTTAAATACCGCATCGCCAACTGTCTTGCTCGAAGGAGCTCCAGTTTCAAGGACTATAATGGGAGAACTTGCCGAAGCAGCTTCGACATACACATCACTGGCTGTCCAGACATCAGAGAACCCCTTTGCAAGTGATCACGTACCTTTCATCGATGAGCTTATCCCTGCAGTTCTCACGATTGAAGGAACTGATAGTTCAAATACCAACGTACATACCGCTAATGATACGCTTGATCACATCAACTGCGGTCTTGCACTGGACATTGTCCGGATGAATTTAGCTGTTACTTTCAGGCTGCTTGGTGTTGACGAGTCGCAGACACCCTAAATGCCTTTTCCGAACCGGTCATTTTCCAGGTTTAATTGGTGCAGGAACAGAGACGTATACAGAGCAGAAAATCAGAAGCGTGATACGAACATACAATTGGAAATAATTAATAGTTAAAGTAGACGGATTATTTTGTGGGATACAAAAAGCAGTAAAGCAAAATGAGTGGGGTAATGAAATGATTGGAATAGTAGCTGCCTTCGAAAAGGTGAAAATTCCGGAAATGGGAAAAAGTTTTGGAACCGGCTGGCTCCCTCCGTTACCGTCCTTAAAAGATTACACAGAAGAAAGCGCTCAGATTCCCGAGATGGCAGAAAAACTCGGAATTCCGACTTCCAGAAAGGAAACAAAAACTCTGGAACTGCCTGTTTCCATAGACTTCAGGAATTGGTGTTCGCCGATTGAAGATCAAATGGATCTGGGCTCCTGTACCGCCCACGCAGGTGTAGGAGTGGTAGAGTACTTTGAGCGACGAGCCTTTGGGAAACATATTGACGGGTCAAGATTTTTTGTCTACAAGACGACCAGAAACCTGATGGGAGTCAAGGGAGACACCGGAGCCTGGCTCCGGAACACCATGGGAGCACTGGCTCTTTGCGGTGTCCCGCCTGAAAAGTATTTTCCCTACACCAGCAGGAAAACTCCGGGACCGGACGGAGAACCGACATTTGACGACGAACCTTCAAGCTTTGTATATTCGCTTGCCGACAACTTCGAAGCCCTTAACTACTTCTGCCATGACCCGCAGGGCATGAATTTACCACCTGAAGATGTCATCCTCAGCGTGAAGAAGTACCTTGCGGCAGGAATTCCCTCAATGTTCGGCTTTTACGGGTTTCCCTCCTTTAAGGATACAGATGTTAAAGGTGGAATTCCTTTCCCGGGTCCCGATGAGAGGTCAATATGGGGCCACGCGGTCGTTGCAGTCGGCTATGATGATAACATGAAGATCAGAAATACCCTCAGCAACAAAGAAACCACCGGTGCCTTTTTGATCCGCAATTCCTGGGGCACAGCCTGGGGTGATAAGGGGTATGGATGGCTGCCTTATGAATATGCCCTGAACAAATTTGCACTGGACTTCTGGTCTCTTATCTCAATGAAATGGGTTGAAACAGGGAATTTCGGACTTGAACTCGAGAGTTCCAGGAGTAGAGCTCGCGAAACTCTCAGCCGAGACATGCCTCTGCCCCATGCATAAAACAGGAAAAATAGAAAAAAGGAGAGATTATAGGAACAGGATATCTGTCCAATATATCCTTTTATTCAGGAGACTTCCGGTGGTCTCCTGATAAAACAATATAATATGCTGGTAAAGACAAAGCAGACAAACATTGACCTTAGCCATAGTGTTGACTTTAACCATAGTGTTGACTTTAGCCATAGTACGAGAATATCTTCCTGCATTCTTCAGATCCAGAAAGACCGAATCACACCCGGTACAGATTGGAAGCGTCTCGATGAGAGATGTAAACTTAGAAGAGTCTGCTAAAACAGACGTCTCTGCAGCTGTTTTTTTAGAAAATAGAGGCATGAAGCCTTTATCGGAGAAGTTTGCGATGATATTAAATGAACAGGACAAGGGCCGTACCTTAGAGGTTGAGGCTCAGAGCCTCATAAATGTACGCTTAAATGAGAATCCCACCACCGGCTACCGATGGGAAATTGAAACTGCCGGAGGACTGGAAATGGTAGGTGACAGCTTTGAGAAAACGGGAGATGCAATTGGTGCAGCAGGCGTGCGAGTGTTCCAGTTTCGCGCACCTGGAACGGGATCTTACAAGCTTAGCATTAAAAACTGGCGTGACTGGGAAGGAGAGGGTTCGATCATAGATCTTTTTTACGTCACTATTTTGGTGAAGTGAAGTCTTTTACTCCTCATCCCTTCAAGTATTTTCCTGAACCGCTGCCTGTACTTTTTCATCAAACCCTTAAAGCCTCGTCTTGCACTCAGCTCGTGGCTGTGAACACTGGCGCTGTAGATATTGTCCGAGAATTTCCGGTCATCTATCATCTCTTGTCCGTACAGGAATCATCTTTATACATAGAATATGGAACGGTTACAAGTTTAGTTTAAAAATCGTCGGGTAGTTCAATCAGGCATTTCAAATTCCGCAATCACCGGTGAATGATCCGATTCCGGAAATTTAATGTCTGTCGCGAAGGCGATCGATTCATCATGCAAAAGCTCGTTATGTACCTCGGAACCCTTATAGTACGCCAGCATATCCCTGCATACCAGCAAATGGTCCAGCATATTCCCTTTTCCCTGGTGATAAAGCGAAAAACGGGTTGATTCAGGGATGCTCATTTCACAGGGAAACATGATGCGTCTTGCCAGTTCGCCGTTTCCTGTATTTTCAACCCTCCCCCGAATAGCTTCCACAGGCACGTCATCGAATTCCGAATTGAAGTCTCCGCAGACTACAATCCAGGGATTTTCAGTTTTATTGAATAAATCATCAATTAACATCCTGGCTTCCAGAGCCTGTCCTACTCTTTTCATGGAAGAGATAAAAAAGCCCTCTGCCCAGCCTGAAGCTGTTTTCCAGGTGTAGTTGTCCAGTTTCTGGCCTGGAATATACGTAGGTATTTTGGATTTTAGATGAAGATTGATAACATCCATAACTTTTTCTCCAACCTTGATTTTGGCGTGAAGGATCGGCCTCTCCCAGGTGATTTCTTTAGCAGTTTGTTCTTCCCCGCCGTTCGCTATTGCTGTTACTATCCTGTAAAGTGGAGCGGAAGCAAAATTGTGTTTGTACTGATGGTGCTCCAGGATCTCACAGCGGCTCAGGATAACGAGATTGCGCTCATCGTAAACCTGTGACCCGCCTTCGTCCACTGTCGATACCCTGTTAAAGCTGGCATATTGCGTATCTTTGAGAAGAGCTTCCAGAGCCAGGAGGCGGCGAGGATGGCCTACCTCTTCCTGGCCGTTGACTTCCTGAAGACAGAGGATATCGGCATTGACTCTCTGTAGTTGAGGTCGCATAACTGCAATGCGCTCTTCCAATGTCGGTTCTTTGTTAGACTTTTGAAAATCAAGGTTTTCAAGGTTGAAAGTTGCTATGCGTAGTTTCAAAAATTTACCTCCTGAAGATTAATTGAAAAATAACCCTGTAATAAGAGCCTATCCGAAAAGTGTTGTGACCTATTGTAACTTACCATTAGCAATATGCAAAACCGAAGAGGATGCCCTGCTATTATAGACCTGCTGTAACTTTTCGATCGCATTACCGACTTTTCGGATAGGCACTAAGCCAAAAGGTGACTCAAATACTCTACAGAGTTCTATAAGAAATAATTTTGAAATTTGTCATCTCATCTCAACTGTCATTAATTACTAGTTGAAACTGCTTAGAAAGAGAATCGAATTCTTATTGACTGAACAGTTTCTTTACAACAGCCGTAAGAATTAGCCCCGACTGATCGATTACCTCAGCGGAAAAAATCCATTTATCGCCTTCATGGCCTCGAATCATGATCTCTTTTTCTTCATATTCGGTCAAGTCAAGTTCGGCGGATTCTGGAGTTTGAGCTTCCTGCATCTGTATACGAGTCAATCGAACAGAGGTACCTGCTAAGTTTTCAGGTTGCAAAAGCTGGAGCTGGCCGTTTATAACTGTACCTGAAAATTAGTTATTTTCGTTCATCAATCTCCCCTTATTAGTTTTAATTTCAGAATGTTTACTCGCTCGTTGCTATCATTCAATATTTGATAACACCTGAACATAAATCTCATATCATAAAAGAAAATCAATACCACTTGGTAATTCTTGATGGCATAAGTGGCGAGCTTTTCACCTTTTCTATCTATGTATCTCACTGGAGATAAAGAATGTCAACGTTGATTCTCTGTAGTTGAGAGCATAACAATGAATGCACCTTTCCAGTGTCGGTTTTTGGCCGGGATTTTGGAAATCAAGGTTTTCAAGGTTGAAGGTTGCTATGCGTAGTTTCAAGGCGTTGCCTTCTGAAACTAACATATATTTTAGAATATTATATACAGAAAAATCCATACCGATTTCCATCTTAAAAAAGAAAATCAACTGCCCTGTTGCAGTCCACAGTGCAGATTCTCCTGCCTATTACCCTAAGTAGAAGTCCAGGTTTGCAAAACCACTCCAGCATGCTATTTTATACTGAACAGACGAGAAAAGAAGAGAGAGTGATAAAAATGAATCTATTCTTGTTGGAAATGAATTAAAAATTGGGTATTTTTAATTAAATATAGATAACTCTTTATTTCTGTTTTTCATCAATAGAAGAACAGAGTACTTTAGCATTTCAAGACTCTTCGTATAACACTTTGTCTTTCGTCTCAACCTTGCCAGAAAGTGCCTTAGTATGCCGTTATATCCTTCAACTGTATACGTTTCTGCTTTGGATTGAGTATGAATGGTTTCAGGAATAAACTCTGCATATGCCCTCCAGTGATCAGTCATCACTTCTCCAATCTCTTTCTTCTTTAATTTTTCCCAGAGTAGTTGTCCAGTTTTCGTTCCTCTGCTACCAAAAGAGCAGTTGATGAATTTTTTCCCAACTCTATCAACAGCAATCCAGATCCAGCAATATTTTTTTTGTTACCGATGTAAGTGTGCATCTCATCCAGTTCAACAATAGATAGCTCATTTTCGCTTTTTAGCTCCTCTATCTCCTGACCAAATTTCTTTATCCATTTTTGGACAGAAACATGACTTACCCCTAAAAATCGTCCTATTGAACGAAATCCTAATCCCTCAAGATAAAGTTGCAAAGCCTGTCTCTTAACTAAAGGAGAACTAGCAGTTGATTTTAGCTCGACTGAATAGTTATATCCACAATCGTGGCATTTGTAGCGTTGACGTCCACAAACTATACCGTTTTTTGTGTGATTGGAACTTTTGCATCTTGGGCAGTTCATGCAGAAATATAGGTTTTCATAATATATAACTATAATTAAATACCAATGCCCTATTTTTTATTCCGTACATCTTGTGGAGGATATCAATTTGCGGCACCGGGATTTCCCCTATAACATCGTATCCCATATCACCAGGCACTTTATATTTTACAATCAATGGCTCATTGATTCCATCGTTTAGGACCTTGAAGGGAAACACTGTTTTTCGAGTAAAGGTATTTCCTTGCGGATCTGTGCCATAATAGGACTTGCATCTCAACAACACATCAAGTTGCATCCTGACCTGATAGTCAAGTAGATTGATATGCTGGAAGTTTGCGATAACCGCTAGGTTCCGGAACCCAAAGACCTGGAAATATTTATTAAGTAAAATATTTACCTCGTCCATGAATTCCCTGTTATATGCAGTAACCGAAGCTTCTTCCCATACGACCGGTTGCTTCCTTATCGTGTCATCGGTTAATAATGCTTTAAGCTCATCGAAACTAAAACAAATATTATCAATGGGAAAATCCGGATCGATTGCAAAAGCCGTAGCAAGTGACAGTTCACTCTTTCCGGTTCGGCGGGGACCAATCAGCGCCAAAAAAGCAGAGTCGTCGATTCTGGGAGAAATTTTCATTCTTGTGTTATTTATGAAAATGTTATACTGGTTGAATTTCCTAGAAACATCGTCAGGGTCAACCATTTTGGTTTTTTCAAACTCCCCGAAAGTTTCTATGTCATCAGGAGCTTCGCCGATTGCTACCATATTACACCCCGATCCGGTACAATCTCATTAAATCCTCTAGCTCTTCCTTTGCGTCCGCAACTGCATCCTCTTTTTCAAAAAATAGCTTGTTTTCATAATCCTTGTCAACGGATACCATTTTCAACGGACCGCGCTTAAACGAATATGTACAGATCCTTATGATGTATCTCTCAATTATCTTCGAAACCTCATACTTTACGTAATCTCGCTCCTGCAGCATCCTGGCCTTGAAATCCGGATTTTCGGTTTTTTCGGACTTAATCCAATTTTCGTAGTGTCTGAATACTCTGAGCTGAGCAGACATTTTTTCTTTTTTCAGGGCCCTGATAGCCTCCCCTTCTTCTTCTTTTAGAACAAGTGATCCCAGGGTATAACCCATTTCAGAAAGGTTCCCAAGCGCCACAGGATCATTTGCAGTTTCCGCATCTGTAACTGCATCCAAAAATGCAACAAACGGTCTGACAACATATGGCTCTGAACGTTCACGTGGTGTACCGTACATCATTTATCACTTTTATGTTATGTTTTTTATAAAGTTGTTTTTATAGATAGACCGAGTTTTCCACTCAGTTGCATAATTATATATAGTTATTTTCAGATATATGTTTTTGTAAGAGAAAAACAGAGTTATAACATATATAACATATATGTTAGATGTAGTATATAGAACATAAGACGAAAATTTTTATGAGGTGAAAATACGAGGTCTTTAAAATCTAAACAGTTTCACGAAAAACACAGAGGTATAAACAGATCACAGGAGACTCTAATAAAGGGTTTTTTCGAAGACGAAAAGGCGGCTCTGGGTATCATTGGTCTTGTTATCGGTGTTGTGATGCTGATAATGATAAATATGTACATACCCAGCATGATAGCACCGGTCGACCAGGCATCGGCGGCTGCGGTGGCCTCTACAAACGACTCAGATTGGATAGCTCTCCAGGCTAAACAGAGTGACCAGGCCATATCTACAACGAAATCAATCGGTATCATCCCTCAGATTCTCGGTGTAGTGGTGGTGTTGTCGGTTTTGACAATGTTAGGATAAAAACAAGAAAGTTTCTAAAGGAGTATCCAGCATGGATATTACTTTTTTTATTTTTCTATCTTTAATCGCACTCTTCCTGATGTTTTATGGCTGGCAAATGAACGGGGTTAATTTTATTTTTCTGATATTAAGTTCAGCAATTTTTTTAGTTCTTGCTCTTAGTAGTTCCGAGATTACATGGACATACGTAGTCATCTCAAACAGTACCGCTATCGATTATACAGTTACACAGCGGTCGATTGTATTCGCGAGACTTTACGGATTACTATCCGGCTTATGTTTCCTTATGGCCCTCGCCAAACTTGCAATTTTAGCAGAGGAAAATACAAAAATTGACTTCTCGAAAATCTGGGAAAAAATCACAAAAGGAAAAGTTTGAACAGGTGTGAAAAATGCAGCAGCCGAATACTCCGATTAACATGAACACTTTCAACCCTGCTCAATACCCTTACATGGGATATGGTGGAGGCTCAGGAGTTGAAATTCTAAAATTCGTTTCACAATTCAATGCCCCTAAGGAAATCTCGGAAGAGCATTGGGGTCCTACTTCTAAAATTATAAGTCTTGGGAATTTCGTTCCCGGAGACATTGCAGATCTGGATTTCTATTTTGATAGTATCCGGGCGAAGTCGTTTTCGAAATTATCCCGGAAAGAGCTCTCAAACTTCGATGAAAGGGCCTTCGACAACCTCGCTATGGTCTATATCGGAGAAAAGAGCCTGTCTCAGGGCGGTTTCCTGATGACCAGGTCCAGTGAAAGCAGAATAATCCAGCAGTCTGAAACCCAGAACAACCGAGCAAGTCTGAAAGAAATGCTATTCGGAAGAAAAGAAAACAGCAACGAGGGAATGATGTAAAATGACTGTGATGAATGTACCCGATTATTTAATTGTAATTGTTGAACTTCTTGCATTGTTTCCCGTGGCTATGGTCCTGTTCTTCGTGAAGTTCCCGGATGCATTTCCGATTTTCTGGACTATTGTAAAACGGCGTAATTTTGTATGCATGCTTAGAGATGATATCGTACTTGATATACGGCCGGCAAAAATGGAGTCAAATCTCTGGAAAGTCTTTGATGGGATCGGAAAAAAAGCAATGGTAACACACGAATTCGAATCAGACCCAAAAGACGTTTTCATTTTGTTTGGCAGGCCCTCGATCATGGTGAACGAAGACAACACAAGAGCAGTAAGACCCGAAATAAACGAGCTCATTAGTTATATGAAATCCGAGATGGGATTGAAAACAAAAAGAGAATTTGAAAACGCAATCCTTCGAGCTAATTACCTCATTGATCTATTGAAAAATGTCACCAATGATGGGGGATATTGGAAGAAAAACGAAAAGACTGGAGAGAATGAATTTATTAAAATTTCTTTTGATGATTTCTGGGATAAGCAGATAGACCAGGAAACCCGGGATTTTCTCACAAAGTACAAAGATATTAAAGACGGGGGCCTGGTTCTCAATGGTTTTAAGGTCATACGGATTCATGATGTCGAGGATTATATCGATAGGCACAACCCTGAAACCTACGCAGCCAATGAGATATACATAAAAAGAAAAGCAGAAGCAAGCGCGAATCACGACCTGAAAAAACTAATCATTATCGTGATTATAATCACAGGTGCAACCCTTCTGGCTTTACTTTACCTGAATGGCGGGGGAGCTGCAACCGGAGCAGCTGCAGCAGGTACACAATTTGTACCAAAGTAAGGTGGTCAAATGGTAGGAGCACTCGGAGCTGCAGTAAAATTCCTTGCTACAATTTTTGGTATAGGACTTATTTTCCTCTATACCCAGCCAGCTTTTGATTATCAGAAATCTGTTGCTCAGGGTATGGGGGGAGAAGCAGAAGAAAATTACGCTTTTGCGGTTGGGAACAGACAGTTTGTACTTTTTACTTTTGTAATTCTCGCGGTTATTTCTGGAATCCTGGAAGTCTTCGGAGTTGAGGACAATTCAACATACAGGATGTCAAGGGGTTTCAATGGGACTAGGCGGGGAAGGAGATGAATATATTTAGAAAAATAGGACTGATATTGTTCTTTATATGTTTTATTAGTCTGTGTAGTGCAGGTGTCGTACACGCCGCTGAATATGCGTATATAGGAACGTCTTCATCGTCAGCACACGAAGTACAGGCAGTTGAACTTAGTAGCGGGAACATAACGAACATTTCGGTTACAAGCACTGTCTACAATGTAAATAATATGTGTGTTGATCCTATCACCGGTGTCGTTCGTTTCTTGGGCCAGACATCAACTGATGATAAAATAATTGTAATAGATCAACAGACTGGTACAGTTGATGCTTTGTTTACCGGTGGATATGGGTCAAGTACCGGAAATCACATAATTGTATCAAAAGATGGTGAAAAATATTATGCTGTAGAGCAGGCATCAACGACAGGGCACATAGATGTATTCTGGACTTTAAACAATACACTTATTGGAACCATAACAAGTGCGAATCTGGATTACTGCCGGGGGTTGGACATATCAAGTGATGGAAATAAAATGTACATAACGGCAGCAGCAAACTACATTTATATTATTAACTTAACGAGTTCAGCGACTGGTACATATGAAAGTCAAATGCATAACACATATGGTAGTACTTATGACGTTATATTCTCCCCAACGACGGATCGTGCTTATGCTGCGGCTTATGCGGGAAGTTATATAGTCGTTATAAATACGACATCTGATACGATAATAACAGGCGTGCCGGTACTATACCAAGATTATTGTATTCAAATATCATCGGATGGATCGATGGTGTATGCTGGCACATCTAATGGTGTAACCGTTATGGATACATCAACAAATGCAATCGTTACAAATATCGCCATTGGATCGTCTATAGTTGGGGTGGACTTCAATGCGGCAGGTACATTACTCTATGCTCACTCTGCTTCATCCGACACGATATATGTAATTGATGTTTCAACTAATAGCGTAGTCGATACGATACCGGGACTAATTTCATCTTCGTATACATTTGGTCACGATTTTATAACCAATGGCGCTGTGGGGGCATCGTTTACCGCTGATGTTACAAGTGGGTATGCGCCACTGACGGTTAATTTCACAGATACGTCATTCGGCAATATTTCAGATTATTATTGGGAGTTCGGAGACGGATATACCTCAGCAAGTGAAAGCCCTTCTCACACTTACACATCGGGTGGAATATACAGTGTAAATCATTCTGTTTCTGATGGGGTTGCGACGGATTGGGAAAATAAAACAAATTACATAACTGTAGTTGGGAGCGGGGGCGGCGGCAGTGTTACAGCTGATTTTCATGCCAATACAACATCAACCGGAGTTGGGAACCAGGTACAGTTTTTTGATGATTCTGCAGGCTCTCCGGATTCTTGGGAATGGGACTTTACGAATGACGGGATAATTGACTCGACAGCAGAAAGCCCGATTGTGACGTATGGTACGATCGGAACCTTCTCGGTTGCATTAACCGTTTATAACGGTACCGATGCAGATAGCACAACAAAATATAACTACATAACAATAACATCCGGCGGTCCGGGTTGTCTTGGGTGTGAATTCTCTGCCAACGTCACTACTGGCCAGTACCCCCTGACCGTTCAGTTCGCGGATCTATCTACCGGGTCACCAGATGAATGGTCCTGGAACTTCGGGGATGGAAGCAGTAGCATAGAACAAAATCCGGTTCAT
Source organism: Methanosarcina acetivorans C2A (assembly GCF_000007345.1). NCBI lineage: Archaea > Methanobacteriati > Methanobacteriota > Methanomicrobia > Methanosarcinales > Methanosarcinaceae > Methanosarcina > Methanosarcina acetivorans. The sequence goes on from NC_003552.1 coordinate 3,991,626, forward strand.
ACTTACACAAGTGCGGGAACTTACACGGTAACTTTTACGGCAAGTGCATTAAACGGCACATACTCAAAGACCAAAGTCAAAAACAATTACATTACAGTCTCTGAGCCAACGATAGCGGGCACGGATTTCACAGCAAATGTTACATACGGTACTGCCCCATTAACGGTTTTATTTACAGATACATCGACTGGAAACCCAACCTCGTGGACATGGGAGATTGACGACGTTTATCAAACCGATACCCAGGACATGACGGTGACATTCAATGATGCTGGGATATACTCCATAACACATACTGCTACAAATGCCGAAGGGACCGGTACTGAAACAAAAACAAATTACATCCAGGTCTACCCAGCGAACTATGGCGGTATCTATGGGTATGTCTTCGACGCAGATACTAATGAGCCGATTTCCAGTGTAAATTGCCAGCTTTCTAACTCCTCAGCTACAGCAGCCATTTTAAGCGACTCTGACGGGTATTACTATTTTTGGCCGGTTTATAATGGGGTTTATGATTTAACGGTTTCAAAAAGCGGTTATACAACAGGATCCCTGCCAAACACGATTATTAACGGGACCACACTCCGGCAGGATATTTATCTGACTCAATCCGGGGACATCGTACAGGATGAAAATATTACGAATTATTCCTCAGACTGGTTATCATTTGATTTGACAACAGATGCTGATACAAAAACGATAACATTAGACTATGAGGTTACACAGGGGAATACAAACTATGCTAACTGCACTATTTATGACGATTCAGGACCCGTCTATAGTTCCAACGTTTCCACTCAGTCCGGAACCTTCAGTTATACCGGATCTGCTGGAAATAATTACCTGGTTAGTTTTGATATAATGAATGATGAAGGAAACAGGTATAGTGGGGCTTATCCTGTTCTATTTTTTCGAGGGTTTCCTTCAAGTAATCCGATATTTCCTCCCGACATGCCCCGAGGAATTATAAACGGAATTCTGGTATTTGCTGCAATTGTCTGTATGATGATGTTCGGGAAGGCTTACATTGAGATTGGAATGATCCTCGGAACTGCTGTTCTTGCTTCTTCTTATATCTGGGGATTTTTGAACCTCCCGGAAACAGTCCAAACACCTGTAATAATTTTTTTATCTGCCCTTGTTGCAGGTGGGGAGTATATCGCTAAGAAAAAAGTATTGGGGTGACATCGTGATAATAAAAACTTTCATAATTCTTTCACTGTATAAAATGTATAAAAATCGACAAGAGATTATACAAAAAATAAAAACTCGACTCAGAGGGAACAATGACCCTGACAGCCTGGGGAGAATGGCCTCCGACAATTGACCCGAATATAGCTTACAAGAGCCTGAATAATCTCAGTAATTCGACTATACCAGCTACGGATTATTCTAACTACTCAGCTATCCAGAATTTCACCAGGATTAGTTTCACGAACAGCTCACAGTCTGCACAGGCTGTTGCTGTTCCGGTGAATGAGGTCCTTGTCCCGGTTTTTGGGTACTGGTTATACGTTATTATAATTTTATTCCTGTCTCTGTTGATGTACGCCAAAACAGAGTCCCTGGGAGCAACGAGTATCACAATAATGCTGCTTTCCAGTCTTGCTGTGGGTCCGGATCTGGTAGGGGTCCATACAATTCCTGCAGGCGTTTCCAGTATTCTGTATGTTCTTGCTGGCCTGGGTCTTGCAGGGTCGTTCTTGTCGTGGTTAATCGAAAAATAATTGGAAGGTGATTACAATGTCCGAAGCTGTACAGGTGGGGAGTCAAAATCAACCAAATGCACCTCCACCAAGAGCTACACAACAAACAAACTGGAGTTCCGGTTCTACTGGATATACGCAGCCGCAGCAGTATGAAAACGCGAACGAGATTTCAGAAGAAAAAACAGAAGACAGAAATGAAGATAACTTTTTCGAGCAGACAGGCGTAGCTATCAAGTCAGGAGCCTCTTATGTGGTCAATGGTGTTGAGCAATTTCTTAACCCAGAGAAAACACAATCATTTAGCTTAAATGAACTCATCGCAAAAGGGGAAAATGTAACACCTGAAGAAAAAGCTATACTGGAAAGTCAAGGGTATACTCTGAAATCCAAATCTACACAAGTCGAAATCGTGAGGGTATATGAAACCAGAACAGTTTCCGGGAAATGGATAAAAAGTGAGTATGGATATCCTATTTATGACACTAAAACAAGTTACTGGTGGGAAAAAACAGGAGCAACTGCAACAAATAAGGGCATTTCTTTGGGACCTCTAACCGTATTTTCTGCAGCATATGAAGCCGGGTATAATTTCGGGAAAAATACTCTAAAACCAACGTTGCAGGACTATGGACTTTACGATCAATCTAGGGCAGCTGTTTACGATCTTTACAATAGGTCTCCTGTAAAATATATCCCAGAGCCGGAACTTAACGCAACAATAGACGTGTCCGCCGACACTCTAAGAATTGCTCAAGGTGAAGGGATTCCGGTAACTTATGCGGATGGAATTTTCACCATAAACGCCCAGGGGGCAGATTATGATGAATATGCAGCAAGATTAAACGAGATTCAGCTAAACCTGTTCAATGAGAAAAAAACAGCACTTGAGAATGAATTTAGCATCCAAAAAAGTAAACGGGATGCCTCAATTTTTGGGACCGGTTTAACCTGGGATGAAGGCATAAACACCGCTACAGCTTCAGTGCTTCCTAAATCTTGGACTCCGAAGGAGGGAGTTCTTGATTATGCTAACTCAAATCATCCTGGCAGCCAACTTCTAAAAGGGCTTACTGACGCTTACGGAAATTGGTACAACAAAAAAGTAGCCGTAGCCCCTATTAATGTTCTTACTGAAATCAGCGGAGAGGTTGCGATTGGTGCAGCTATGGGAGCAGCAATTAAGGGAGGAATGATTGTATTAAGAACCGGAGCTGAAGCCGGGGCAAGTGTTTTAGGTACTGGTGCAGAAGCTGTAGGTGGAAACATTGCAGGAAAAGCTCTTGCTCTTGGTGCTAAGGGGTTAAGTTACGGATCCAGAATTGTTGAACCTGCTACTAATGTAATCCTTACAGGGTAAGTAGTTGAAGACGTAGCAAGTTCAAAATCATATGAAGAGGGATGGGGAAAAGTTGCAGGCCTTGCAGTGGGTGGTATCGGGTTCAAATATGGAGCGGAAAAAGCTGTAAAAGCTTATGACGTTGCCAGAACTCACGGAATGTCTGAAATACCTATAACTGAGATAGTAGATTCTAAAGTCCTATCAGGAGAAAATACATTTCCATTAATTGAAAGAGATTCAACTCCAAAAGGTGTTATTGAATCGTTTAAAACACCTGAAGGAGTCTCAAAAGGTTATCATGCAACTCCAGCAGAATTTAAAGACGTTACAGCGACTCCAGATAGTGTTACCAGGTATTCAGATATGCCGGGGTTGTACGTGTCACCTGAACAAAGTGGTCCTTCTGTTCACTTTACAAGAGTTTCACAAGTTGGAAGCCCTTATAAAAGTCTCGCTGAGGGTATAAAACAGACAGGGCAAGGAATTATTAACATTAATCCTTCGGAAGTAAAAGCTGGTGTAAGTAAAACAGTATCCTCTGTAGTTGGAGGTTCTGAGCCTTTAAAACCTGCAATCATGCATGTTGAACTATCAAAGGGAGTTGAAAGGCTCCCAGAAACGGCGAGACATAATTATGATGTAGCTACGGAAATGTTCCGTGAAAATGCCGGCTCTGGTAAAACATTTCTTACTCCGGTTTTGGAACGTAGCTTAAAAGCTGGAGGCAGTCCGGAAGCCGAGGCCGTGATAACACCAAAAACAAAACTTGTTCGGACAGGAGCTGAAGGATATATAAGTTTCAAAGGAAGACGGATTCCTGTATTATCGTATGTGACTGAAGCAACGAAATCCGCTCCTGAAAAAGCTAATATGATTGATAAGGCAAAAGTCATAGAAGCTAAGGATTTAAAATCTAGCTATTCCTATGGAGCAATTGAAAACAAAGGTATACTTTCAGATGTTGGGTACATATCACCAGTTAAACAGGTTAGCCCAGGTTCAATTTCTCCAAGTTCACTCGAGTCACTTCCTTCAAGTTCGATCAGGCCAAGTTCACTTGAGTCTATTCCTACGAGTTCGATCAAGCCAAGTTCAATTTCTCCAAGTTCACTCGAGTCACTTCCTTCAAGTTCGATCAGGCCAGGTTCAATTTCTCCAAGTTCTATCAATACAAGTTCTATCAGACCAAGTTCTATTATAAGCGGAGTAGGAAGTGATGGTGGAGGGGGAAGTGATGGTGGAGGAGGAAGTGATAGTGGAGGAGGAAGTGATAGATCATTGAGTCATATAATTCCCCCAGGTCCTAGGCCAATTTTCAAAATAGATAGATTTGGAAATGATAAAAAAGACGAGTATAAACCTAAAAAATTTGTCACTCCTGGTATTTCCGGTACAATGAAAAAAGGATATCTGAGAAATCAGTTCGGTTCCCTGGAAGGAGTTGCAAAAAAAGTATCTGGGGATAAAATAGGATTCAAGAAAATAAAAATAAGGTGAGGTGTCTCTATGCCTCTTCCTTCTGTTCGGGCCTATGCATTGACTATGTTAGTGATCCAGGTCAGTCTGGCGTTCGTTGATATGACAGGGATCTACCAGGTTCATATTTCAATAGCAGGTGTTTCAACATCGGATTTTTTAGAGGATATGGAATCTGACCTTTCTAGCCTGGTTGATAACCTTACCAACCCTGGGGTGATAGAGTACATATCAGCGTTTTATCTGGTGATCTTTCTTGCTGTAAAAATAGTTCTTGCTTTTCTGGTTTTTGTTTTTGCAGGCTTTGGTATGGTCTTTGCAGCAATAGGGTTTCCGAGTTATATCTATATGCCTTTGCAAATCATTATAGATGCAGTGGTTTTATATGACTTTGCGCAATGGAAAATGTAAAGTATATATGTGGTACATAATACATATACTACTTATGTCAAGTATTTACTTAGATAAAGAATCTATCAAACTGCTTGACTCTGTAACTGGACCGTTCAAACAGTTTAAAAGTAATTCTGAAGCTGTAAGACATGCTATAAAAGAGACGTATGGAGTTTCTCAAAATGAACCTAACCGAAGAATTAAAAGCAAGAGATAAAACAATGCTTATACTCACGTTTTTTGCATTCGCTGGATTTGTAATAATGAAGGTATCTGCCGGATTCGACACAGGTGTATATATCGGTCTTGGATTGACCCTCGCTTCCGCAGGGTTGGCAGTTATTCACAGGACGAAAAATAGAAAAGTGAAAGCTGACCCTCAGCAAAGTGATGTAAAGCCAGTGAAAATTAGCTAATACCATGATGAATGAGGGATGATTCATAAAACTCAATTATAAATCCCTAAGCCAAGCTGCTTTCGCATGGTGTACCTGTTTTATGTAAAACGGGACCGATCCCAAGTATTTAAAAATAGCACTTTACCTGTGGGATATAGGAATTCCTTTTTTGTGTGTCTGTTTAGTTGTATTTATTCTAACTTCTCCCTTCAGGAGGGAATATGACACATATCATCAATAAAATGGCCATAGAGAAAAGAAAGCCAATAAAACATAAGTTGTTTAATTTTTCAAATATGTTTGCTTACTCCACGGTTCCATTTTTTTAAAGAGTTAACCGAAAAGAAGGAATTTCAAGGCTTTGTTTCTTATCACCTCTGCAGACACAAAAGGAAACAATTCGGTTTTAAATAATCGTTTCCAGGATTTCGTTCGGATTTATAAGCATGAAAAAAACCTCCTCACAGCTCAGATCCTGTGCATGAAACGGAAAACATCCTCATGCTGCACCTTGACCTCGACTCCAAGGCTCTTTCCTTCGGCGTCCATAGCGTGCTGGAAAGCTGCAAGGTCAAAGTTTTCCTTTGGGGCTTCTGCTAGCATGATCATGGTAAAGATGCCCTGCATAATAGTCTGGCTGATATCGACAATATTTACATTGTAACTGGCCATAACCGTGGTAATTCTGGCAACAATTCCTACCCTGTCGCTGCCAATAACCGTGATAATGAAACGGCTTGATGTCATGAAATATCTCCTGTTGATCCTGCCTTTATTTGCAGGTTTATAATGAAAGCTATAAACAAAGAATTTTGTCCGGATTGAAGACCCGATAGATAATAACTATCCCTGGAAATCTTCTTTATATCCCTAAACCGGCTTTAATAGTTAAGCTTTTTTGCCACGATGAGATAAAAAATCAGTCACTGAAACAAATAGTCTATAATATAGACAGTTGAATTCAAAAACGATGTTTTGACTTTAGATTGCCTGTAAAGATGCCTGCAAATATCCTGGGAATATGAATGAGGAGGAAGGTTCTCCGCTTTCCAGGATAAATTGGAAACAATTGTTTAGTTAAAGTTCTCTTAAGAGCTCTTTGACTGCCTGGAGTAATAAATATGCAAAGATTTTTATGTTTGGATTTTTATTATTATATATAAATTATAAAAGGGGTTGTTAATCGGGTATCAATTTTGGGGACTACTATATGGGGAGAGATACACCAACCGAAGAAAAAAGCTCTATGGCACCTAAAGGCGGGAACATAACTTTTGAAAAATGTACGGATTTTGCAGTTCCTTACGTGTGGGAAAACATTAGTAGATGTAGGTGCCCGGAGTGTCCGGTCCAGGCTGACAGTCGGTGCGCACAGGATAAAATTAAAAGTTCAAGAAAAGCAATGGAATATATGCCTGCAGGAGACGTCCCGTATCCAGAGTATATCCCGGGTGTATTTTGCTCGGAAGGTAAGTCCCTATGTAAGGACCTTAACTTTGACAGACAATACATTTGTGATTCATGTGATGTCTGGAAAGAGTATGGTCTCAAAGATGCGGATCCGAATAACCACTTCTGCCAGCAAGGCAGATCAACTTAATTTATTAAGAACAGTAAATCCTGGCTAATACTTTACTATTACTCAAATGACGTTAATATACTGATATTTTTGTAAAGGGGGGAATAATTATAATTTCGGTTGTCGGTTTTGGGAAATAAAACAATACAGGTTAACCTGCAAGCCTCTGAAAGTTGATCTTCGGATCAGGGCTCTGACCCAAAACAGAGCTGAATTATCTTCCCCGCAATTCTCTGAACATTTTCCTTTCCTTTAAGTCTTATTGAAAAGTCGGCATACTTCTTATACAAGACCAGCCTCTCTTCAAAAAGCTCTTTAAGGCTCCTGTCCCTGAGCCCTACTATACCTCTCTTTCTTGCGTTAGGGATCCTTCTTACGATGCTTCTGAAAGGAGCGTCCAGAAAGACTATCTTCGAGATTTTTTTCAGGTGCTCCATGGCTTTTTCGGAATAAACCACGCTCCCTCCGGGAGAGATAATACAGTTGTCCATCTGCTCAAGTTCCAGAATAGCTTCTTCTTCATACCGGATCAAAGCCGAATCCCCCTGTTTATCAATCAGAGCCTGGAGGGGCATACCTGTCCTTTTCGTAATAATCCCGTCAACGTCAATAAAGGTATAATTCAAGCGTTTTGCAAGTGCCTTGCCTATAGTACTCTTCCCCGCTCCTGCCATACCAATTAAAGTTATATTCATAGGACCCGCTTCCTTAATCCAAAAAAAAACAGGGAAGCTCCTGCCCGAGAATTCCCTGCATAACTCCCTGTATAATAGGAAGTTTACGGGACAAAATATAATCTCCTGATATATAAAGGGTACAACATCAGCATTTTCATGGAAAGGATAAAAATTCCGGAAAAGAACTTAAATTTTCAGGAAAAGCCGTGAATTTTCAGGACAACTGCACATAATTTTCACAGCAGTTTACCTGAAAACAAAAAATCCGGAAAGCCGAAAAACCTCCGGTGAAAAAAACCTGTTTTCCGAAATGGTAATTCAGTTCGATCAACAGGCTGAAATTTGAATTTGCTGCAAAACCGCAAACTGCTCAGAGTTATAGGCATTAAGCTCCCAATCATAATAAAATAGAACATTAGAAACCGTGCAGAATATCAAAAAAGGATGGGGCACTGGAAAAAGGCGGAATATCAGAAAAAAAATATGACGCTGGAAAAAAGAATGAACGCTGAAAGGGCAGGGGATCGAAAAAAAGGACTAGAGGAACGGGAGAAAGGGGAAAGGAAAATGAACTACAGGGAAATGAGCCACGAAGAAATAGAGGGAACCAGAATACAGATCCAGGAGCTCTGTATCTGTAAATCATGCCTTACATGGGATCCTTGTGCAGAGAAAATTGGATTCTGCTTCCCTGCAGTCGGAAAAAACAGGTGCATCAAAAAAGATAAGGGATGCATTTGCGGGCAGTGCCAGGCTGCGGCAAAATTCAGGCTCAATCAGGATTATTATTGCATTATAGGGCCGCAAAAAGAGAAATGGGAACTTTGAAGAAATAAGAATCGAAAAAAGCATTCAAAAAGGAGAAGGACAGAAAAAATAAATGTCTAAAAAAGATTTGTAAAAAATGGAGTATTAAGGAAGCTTATTTTCTCAGATGCTGTTCCTTTTTACTCACGGAAGGATTGAGGGAGTTTAGGCTGTAGATGCATTTTTCAACCTCTTCTGAGGAGTGCAGAAGGGCGTATATGTATTCCGAAAGGACAAAACTGCTGCCAGAGATATAATGCCTGAATAGGGTCCAGGTTGTCAACTTATCCACCTGTTCCAGGGAAATAATCGCAAGGTACATGAGAACCCGGATGAGGAACACAAGATGGAGTACAAGCATTTTGACCCAGGGGCTGTCCGAACTGATAGCCATCCCGCAGATCCAGTTGCAGAGTTTCAGGGAATGCGAGAGCATCCGGATTTTATAAAAGTGTAAAAAAATAGCCAGGACTATCAGAAGAAATACAGATCCAACTAATAAATCCATTTCCTGTACTGTCAAGTCCATATGTCCATTATCCTTACTTCCCGCTATTATTTTAATTTATTCTTTTTTATGGCCCGGTTTTCAATTAAAATAAGTCAGAAGTTTGCTGAAAACAGGTTCAGGCTCATACCTTTCTATTTAAAGCTCACTCCATAAGGTCTACCAGAAAAAGAGTCAGGGAAACAAGCAGGAGTAAGGAAAACGGAGGGAAAATAAAGAAAAGCAGAGAGGAATAAAGAAAAGGAGAAGGAAAAAAACAGAAGACAGGTAAAGAATACAAGAAAAAGACAGGGAGGAAAAAACAAGAGGAGAATACAAAACAAGAAAACGGGATAGAAAAACGGCAGGGATGCCCGACAAATAAAGTGTCTGACAGGAAAAGTTTGTCTACATGCACCCCTTAACCGGACCTTACCTCAATATTCCGGAACCGTTATTGGATCGTACCTGTCAGCCCCTTCTGGCAAGAACGAAAACGGGAAAACCGGATACTGCTATTAGCAGGAGGACTGGTCTGCCTATGACATCCATCCTATGCGGAACTTCTATTTAATACTTATCTTAAAATTCGTAATAATAGACGAGATCGCACCTAATTAAAGACTTTTAACTCTCAGAGACCCCTCTATTTTCGAAAAAGATCAGAGAGTGAAAATCTATCGCCAGGCTTATTCTCTAATATTTTCGATTACATGTTTGCCCCTTTCAGCGGGAACAATTGTCAGTTCAGCTCCTGGAAACTCTTTTTCAAGTGGCTCGCCCTCAGCAATCCTGTCCATTGTGATTGCAACTGCAGCAACTTCGGAATGAGGTTGGCTGCCTACAGCTACGTTCCAGTTCGCAAGCTGGTAAATTTCGGGAGGGACTTTTTCTGCACCTACGACGATCATGAGCTTTTTGCACTTTTTAAGTTCCCCAGTCACATCCGGCAGGTTAACCCCGTACATGGAAAGGTGGCAGACTTTTCCGCCTTCTTCTTTCCAGGCTCGGATTTCCTGCTTGAAGTTGACGTTATTTTTAATGTAAAAATCTCCACCCCAGCGCCGGACCACATCTTCAAGGCTATGCACTATCCCCTGGTCATCAGAAGCAAGAAGCATGCCTTCAGCTCCAAGCATCCTGGCGGTCAAACCAACATGAGTGGTAATCCTTTTATCCCTTTCAGGGCGATGCCCAAGGCGCAGTAATACAATCCTCTTCATGCCGGCTAAAACCCTTACAAGGTATTAAAGGGTTTCATTGAAGTTTCATTGAAAAAAGAAGAAAAAGGAAATATGGGTCTCACTGGAATCCATAAATTCCCGGGATTCTCTTCAGAAGCATGCCTTCGACTATTATCGGATTTGTCCTCTGGGCGGTAGTCAGTGCGAGATCGAGTTTGAATTCTTTTTCAGCATAAATTGTGAGAATGGCATCTCCTTTTTTGACCTGCTCTCCCATTTTCTTGTGGATTGCAACCCCGGCTCCTTTGTCATTGGGAGCTCCTGCAAGCCTGGCAATCTCAATTATCCACTTGTTGTCAAACTCAATAACATACCCGTCTGTAGAAGCATAGATGTCAGCAGTGTACTGCCCTACCTGGATATCATCGGACTTAATGTTAGGGTCTCCGCCCTGGGCTTCAATGATCTGTTTCATCTTTTCAAGGGCTTTTCCGTTCCGGAGTGTTTCCAATGCAAGCTCTTTTCCGCGGTCCCTTGGAGCCGCTCCTCCCATCTCAAGCAGAATGCCTGCAAGGGCAGCACTTTTTTCAATAAGGCTGTTCGGGCCTTCCATGCTTTCCAGCACTTTCATGGCTTCCCTTACTTCCAGACAGGGGCCTACTCTTCTCCCAATAGGAGACGAACCATAAGTAATGGCACACTCGACATTCATTCCAAGTCTGTGCCCGAGGTTTATAAGGTCCCTTGCCAGTTTCTGCCCCTCCTGAACCGTCGGAACCTTCGTACTCGGCCCTATGGGGATGTCCATTACCACATTTTCGGCCCCGATAGCTCCTTTTTTTGCCATGATCGAGGCAAGCATCTGGTAGTAAGGGTCAATGGACAGGGGGTATTCGACCCTGATAAGTTTGTCATCCGCAGGTGCGATGTTTGTGGCTCCTCCCCAGACAAGCGCACCTCCTACTTTCTCAGCTATCTCCTTGACTTCCTCTGAGCTGAACTCAACGGGACTGAGAACTTCCATGAGGTCTGCAGTCCCGCCCGCACCTGTGATTGCCCTGGAACTGGTCTTGGGGATGAGAAGCCCGTTTGCAGCGACGATAGGAACAACGAGAAGGGAAATCTTGTTCCCGGGTACCCCTCCTATCGAGTGCTTGTCCATGACAGGATGAGTGTCGAATTCGATCGTATCTCCGGTATCGATCATGGCCCTTGTCAGCCATTCTACCTCGTCATCGGTCATCCCGTGGATATAAGAAGCTGTTATAAAAGCCGAAAGTTCGACATCACTGAGGTTTTCTTCCACGATATCGTTTACAAGTAATTTGATCTCATCCTGAAGAACAGACTTTTTGTCCAGCATCTTCTTGATAACGCCTGAAGATTTTGAGCGTAATGCCGGAACAACTTCAACCGGCTTATCCCAGTCCTCGAAGTGCTCGTAAACTTCAGAAAAAACGCCCAGAGTACCTGGAGGAACCATATCCTCGGTTGTATCCACAATGGCAGAAATGCTCTGATGCCCACGGATGCGGACCCTATCACCCGGATTTACTCCCAGTTCCTTTGCATCGGCAACATTGAACATAACTTTGTGTTGCCCGATTTTTATATCAAAATGTTCAAGATTCAACCTCATCGACTAAACACCTTCTTTTTCATTCTCAATATGATTGTGACCTTGTCATTGTAATTTATTTCGCCTGAATTAGCCATCTATTTATTTTAGACAGGGTGCTTGCAGATGGCCTGAAAGAAAGATTTGGAATAATCAGAATGGTCGGGATAATAGCAAGCATAGAGAAGGTAATGGAATTAATATAGCCCAGATATTAAACTGAAGTGACATATTAACCTTTACACTAATTTAAGTGGCTCTTAAGTGGCTCCGTAAAACTCCATTCCGGGAGGGAAGAGAGTCTCGGGAAAAAAACATCAGGAGAAATATAAATAAAAAATATTGAAGAAAATACTAAAGGAAGAAAGTTCAGTAAGAAAACATTAAAGAAAAAAGGTTCGGAGAGAAAAACATTGAAGAAAAAAGGTTCGGAGAGAAAAACATTGAAAAAAATTTCACTTTCGTTCCTGTACCATTACAACTGCCACAAGTACGAGCAGAACCCCTGCTACCTGCCAGCCTGTCAGTATTTCCCTGAAAATGAAAAAACCTGCAAGGGTGCCCACAACAGGTTCGATGGTTGCTACTATGGATGCCCTGCTTGACTCGACTTCTTCAAGTCCTTTTGTGTAAAGCAGATAGGCAAGTACGGTGGGAAAAAAACCCAGTCCTGCGAGGTAGACCCAGAAAGCCCCTATGGAAAAAGCCCCTGCAGAATTTTCGAAGTTGCCGAGAGGCAGAAGGGCAAGGCTTGCAAAAATGAAGGTATACGCTGCAATCGTCATGGTATGGTACTTTTCAAGAGCAGCTTTTCCGAAAATGCTGTAGAGGGCATATCCAAAGCCTGCCCCCAACCCTGTGAGAAGCCCTGACCATGAAAGGGTAAGAGAATCCCCTATCCCTGGAAGATAACCAGCCACAAAAGCGCACCCCACAAGGGTTAACCCCAGAGAAAAAAGTTTTTTTACACCCAGGTTTTCCCCGAAGAAAACCCTGGAAAGGACTGCAACAAATGCCGGAGCCGTATAAAGCAAAGTAACGGCAATTGCAATCGAAGTTTCCCTGATTGTGGTAAAATAGCAGAGGTTAAAGAAAGCAAGGCTGAAGATGCCTGTCCCCACAAAATAAAGGGAATCCCTAATCCTTATTTTCAGTAGTTCCGGCCTGGTAAAAAGAAGATACACAAGCATTAGAACAGCCGCTGATAAAACCCTGAGAGTCACAACCTGAAGCGGGGAAAATCCGAAACCATAAAAGCCTCGAACAAAAATACCAATCGTACCCCACAGGACAGCCCCTGCAGCAATCAATAAATATGCCCGTTTTTGCATCTCATAACCTTCTTTTTCCAGATCTTCAATTTAGTGTACTTTAACAAGGGTTTACTATTACCCGGGTTTACTATTTCTAGTCTTGTAATTCATTCTTTCCTAACTTTCAACCATTGTACCCGGAAGACAAAGTACATAGACTGTATCACTCGGGATGCGCTTCGGGCTTCAAGCCTCTATATCTGTATCCCCTGCCTTCACAGATAGTACATATGCTCAGCTAATTACCGCAAATTAGTATGCCTGAGCGAAGCTCACTTTTCCAATAATAGTCTGCTTGAGCGAAACTCACTTTTCCAATAATAGTCTGCTTGAGCGGAGCGAAACAGACCGCGCACTGCAGAGTCGCAACTCTGCCGAAATAGACAGCGCACTGCAGAGCCGCAACTCTGCTGGCGCAACTATACAAAAGTAAGGATAAAAAATAGATAAAAAAGGGTCCATTAATAAAAATAAACATGGACTTAAATGCAGTTATTTGTACTTATATATAGAAACAAGACCCCTGGCAACAGCTATTGAAATTATGGATATCAATACTGCAGTTAAGAGAACCATGAAAAGATTTTCCTGTTCAGCAAACTGGAACATAAAATAAAAGAGAATAACACTCAACACTACTCCAACAAGCAGCAGGACTGCTGCCGGTCCTCCCAAAATCTTCTCGGTATCCTTCTTGCTCATACAGACAGTCTCTCCTGAGATAGTTCACCAGCAAATTCTCTTAGCTTAAGAATGCCGATTCTCAGGATATTATAAGAGAATCGGTTATCGAATTATATGCTTAAAGTATGTACAGCCTTCTAAGCTCCAAATAAATTTATAGTTTTTGATTTCGAAAAACGTGATACCCTCAGAAGAACCTGTTTTTCGCTTCAAGAGTCTTGCTTCAAGAGTTTCGCTTCCCGAGTTTTGCTTCTGGATCATGGGAAATCGAAGATTTTCTGGGAGTTGCGATGCAATCGAAACAGCACGAGATCCTTTTCACTATTTTCGCTCGCTCAAGCGGACTATACTTGATAGGTTTTAGCAGTAAACTTCGCTCAGAGGGCTAATTTATGAGTTATAAAGAACTATTTCTTTGACCCACATACAACCTTATTCGTCATCTTGTGTCGTTCTTGCCAAGCTCGACTTAGGAAGGCGGTCTTTCCAAAACGCATATGAAATTCTTCAAATAACAGGCACAAAGTAATAAAAGTACTTTTCAAATCAAGTACTTTCATGCCAAAAGGCGAATTAAGACCCTAATTTGACAGATTCTGCTAATTAATACAGTATTTTCTTACACAAAACACATTGCATTGACACACTACATTTTAGTAAATTAAAAAATGTCCAAAAATCATAAGATGCAAGACAAAACTTTGAATTGTATTAAGAAAACAGAAGCATGAAGCCCATTTCAACATTACAAAATGTGTGCTTCTGTCAAATTTGTGTTAAGAAGAAGAAAGAAGAGAAAATAAAAGCTATAAGATGAAAGTGACATGAAAAGAGCAATCACTATATGAAATCGAAAAAAAATCGGCACGCGTACAAAAAAAGAATTAAGCACGCATTAAAAGCACTGTTTTTACCATATTTTTCACGACAGACGGACGCATCATTCTTGACAAGGGACTACATAGCCTGAAGATGCCGTATGCAAAGCTTCTGGAATTATACCAACTAATCAATCAGAAATCATTCAATTATTCGAAAATAAGTGATTGGAAAATTAAGTTTTCAGAGAAACTCAAGGCAAAGGCATACGTAATATTCTCTTGCAACCTTTTTTAACCAGTCTGGGACTACGCAGTATCTGTCAACAACAAGCTCGTTCAGGTAGTAGAGAGACTCTTCAGATTTTAATTCGCTGAGCCTCTTTACAGCGGTCCTTCTCGACCAAGCAGATCGCTCTTCGTCAAGGGCTTCTAGATAAAGCTGGTATTCTTTGCTATCGTCCATTATAGTAAAATTATCTACCAAAGAATATAAATATTTGTATCCGGTGTCTGGAGCAGCGATATCCAGGAGCTCTTCAAGAGACTTTAAGGGGATATGGGTGTATCTTTCGACTGGTGGGACATTTATAGGACCAATAGAGGAAGTATCCGGATGGAGGTATCCGATAATTGACGCTGACAGCCTGGGAACTCAGAGCATAAAAGGTAAGAATTTCTGATTCCAGGGGTCTGGGACCGAGAATCCGTTCTCAAATGTTAACTTTGTGCTACAGGTTTAGAACACAAATATACATAGCACAAATATACATCCTGCTTTCGGCAGGTAACTTGTTTTTTTCGTAATATTTTTACTGATAGCGTTTTTGCTAGAAAACACATTATTCCTGATACTAGACATTATTGCAAAAACGACTCATTGTTTATATATGCCGTGAGATTTGGGTCATATGTTAACCAGTTTTGAACCCAACATATATTACATAATGTTTGAAAAACGCCATCATTAAAAATACTTAAAATCTAATGTCGACCTGCCGACTATAGGATACATAGCACAAATTCAATTTCAGAAATTCGGTTCCAAGAAAGGTGGATTCGGTAAGGAAAAATAGGAAAAAAGAATTCCCATGCAGTGATCAGTTGCTGAGAATTCATGCACAAGGTCTTTTTGTTCGCTATTGTTCGCTATGCTTACGAAGTAAGTAATCATTCGTCAAAAAAGATATATAATTACCGGGATTGAAATTTTAATCCGGCTGACATATTGTCTCGCGTTGAAATGTTTAATGCAAACAATTATTTTAAGGCAACCACCAATTTTTTTGCATTCAAAAACTATTTTGAATGAATGGCTGAAAAAAAGCTGAAAAAGGGCAAAAAGTACTAATTAAACAGACAGTTTTCCGTGCGTAGAACATACCTGTTCAACTATACTTATCTGCGCAGTCATACCAATATGTATTCATATATACTTATCTATGCTCCTTATTTTACATGAGGTTTCATTTTGTACTCAGGTCTTACCGGCACTCGTTATTACCTTTTTCATTTCATGCTTCCATACCTATTGTTCTAACGGAGGCCGGATTATCAGGCTTTATTTCCTGCAGGTTATATCCCTTCGAACATCCAGATCAGAACTCCGGAAGTTTTACCTTGTGCTTATTGATTTCACAGGGTCCAGTTTTGCCGCCTGCCGCGCAGGATAAACTCCGGTAATCAGGTTCAACAAAAAAACGGCGGCAATAATTAAAACGATGTCCTGAGCGCGGACAACAATCGGGATAAAGGAAATACCACCGTAGACATCCGAAGAAGCTGCCGGGATTTCATACCCGCCTATAGCCAGGGATATAAGAACTCCTGCAAAGGTACCGAAAAGGGCACCCAGCAGGCCCAGAATCCCACTCTGGAGGATGAAAATCTTCTGGATACTTGAGACAGGGGCTCCCATAGCACGGAGCATGCCTATCTGACCCGTTGCCCCGATAACCGAAAGGTTCAGGGTACTGACCACTCCAAAAGAGGCTATGACGATAATAAGCCCGTAAACGACATTGTTTGAAGTGCTTTCGATAGCAATGGTACGGAGGATTGCAGGGTTTGTCTCGGTCCAGCCTTTTGCCTCATAACCGGTTTTCCCGATCTCGGCTGCGACTTCCCGATCCATGTTAAAATCCTGGAGCCGGACTGAGATGCCATTAACCACATCCGGAACATCGTAAAATTCCTGAGCAGTATCCAGAGAGGTGTAAGCAAGGGATTCGTCCAGAGGAGAGCCTGTATGGAAGATCCCTACAACTCGAAGTGAAAGGGGATTTGCATTCGGAAAAGACACATCTATGGAGTCCCCCACGTTGACTTCAAGTTTTTCCGCCAGCTTTGAGCCTATAACCACTGTATTTACAGAAAACTCGAGCTCACGGAAATTACCTTCAACCATATCTGCTTCAATCGAACTGATTTCATCTTCCCGTAAAGGGATCACACCTTTGAGCTCGGCATTGAGGGAGTTATCCTTGAACCTGAAAGAAGCCTGCCCGGTAAGAAAAGGAGAAACTGCAGTGACCTCTTCGATAGAACTTATCTCTTCCATGAGTGTCCCGTAGAGATAGATGTAATCTTCACCTTCCTGCGGAGAGACCGAGACTTGAGGGAGTTTGTCGACGGTAGTGTCGTAAAGCTCCTCGGTAAAACCCACCATTAGCGCCTGGGAAATCGTGAGTACCATCACAGCAAGGGCTATTGCACCTACCGAAAGAAGAGTCTGGAATTTTCTTGCCCGGATCTGCCTGAGGGCGATAAAGAGTTCATAACGCATGGGGTTCACGGCTTTTGAACTTTACTTGGATTTTTTCCTATCCGGATGTTTACTGTCCAGATTGCTTGCTGTCCAGATTGTTTCTTATCTGTTCAATGTTTTCACACAAAAGGATTTAATGCAGCTTTTTGAAAAGGGCTAAAGCCACTGCAAGCCCTGCAACTCCGGCAGCAACTGAAAAGCCAGGGATTCCGTTTTCATCATTTTCTCCTGAGCTTTCATTTCCTGCACCAGGAATTGCTGCACTTGCATTGGAGGGAGAAAGGTCAGACTCAATAATGGTTTCCCTGCGTTCGATAACATCTCCATTGTTGCCGAGAAGTTCGATTTCAAGCCTGTAGACTCCTGACGTAAGCCTTTCTGTCCAGGCGACCTCAACCGTCTCGTCATCATCAGTCAGCAGTACGGGAACTTTTTCCCGGACGGACTCGACAAACACGGAACTGCCATTACCTGAATTTTCCTGCAGTTCATATACGGAAAAAACAAGGTTTCCTTCAAAAGGCACCTGGGAACGCCCTAAAACCGTTGCACTTGCTCCGGTTTCATCTTCATAGATGTCAGTTATCTCTGCATCATCTATGGCTGTGAAATTCTCTGCTGATGCAATAAAGTCTCTCATGGGGGAATATATCTGAATCTTCACTCTTCCTGTATACTCTTTATTGTTTTCGAGGAGAGTCCCCCAGGAGGCAGAAAAGGCTTCCGGAACACTGGTAAGGGATGCTTTTTCGGTTTTTGTGCTGTAAAGCACATCATGTCCGTCTACAAGCATATATTCGATATCAAAAAGTGAAGCCTGGTTGGGAGAGAGCGCAACAGTGATGCCTTCGGAATTGGGAACAAGATCATCTACCTGAAGTCTGGAAGCGGAGTTGCTGCCGTAAACAAAGTCATATTCCGATTCCGAAAGTGCTTTTCCCTGATCAAGAAGCCTTGCCCTTATAGTATAAGCCCCACGTTCGGCATTTTTGACATCCCATAAGCCGACTTTTATGACCCTCGTGTTCGCAGGAAAACTTCCGGTTGGGAATGTCTGTGTGGCAATGACCTCTTCATCCCCTCTGGTCGGCCTGACCAGAGAGACCTCAAGGGTCAGATCCTCTTCCGGCTGGTTTGAGTAGAGTGTCACATCATAGGACTCGAGGTCACTGAAGAGTTCGGTTATTCGGATCTGGCGTGTTCCGTCGACCTGAGAAGTATCTGCTGCAGAGGCCTGGAAGACCGGTACAAGAAATAAAACAAGTAAGAAAAACAAGGCTTTCATGGTCTTTTTTCCCCTATTCGTTAACAAAAAGATTGTTCTGATCTTATTTAAAAGAAGTGCAGCAGGAAAAACAATCTATTTCCTCCTTCCAGATTACAGGTGGTTCCTGACTAACTGCTGATATGTTCCGGTACCCAAAGGGAATCTTTCATTTTTCTCACCCTTCACCGCACCGGGCTTGAGCAGGCCAGCCATTCAGACAAATACTTTGCTTAACCCGGAAACTGTTTTTCAATTAACAGTAAATACAAAAGCCTCCACCAGCCTGTCTGGAAGTCCTGCAAAAAGAGACGGAAAAACAGATTTGAAAGAAAAATAATACCCAAATAACTGCCGGTTTGATCGGTTAGGTTCTCGTTTTAATTCAATAGAGTCCTCAATTGTCATTATTTTTGCCTCTTCCTTTTTCTTTAAGTTTTTCTGGGAAATACTGCTTTCCTGTGTTGAGAATCTGATAATTGTTAAACTAGTCCTCTTGAGCGAAACTAACTGCAAAAACCCATCAAGTAGTCCGCTTGAGCGAAGTTCACTTCTTAACCCATCAGTCTGCTTGAGCGGAGCGAAACAGACCGCGCACTGCAGAGTCGCAACTCTGCCGAAACAGACCGCGCACTGCAGAGTCGCAACTCTGCCGAAACAGACCGCGCACTGCAGAGCCGCAACTCTGCCGAAACAGACCGCGCACTGCAGAGCCGCAACTCTGCTGGCGCAACTCCGCCAATTAAGGTTGAGAAGATAAAATACTGGAGGAAATAAAGATTTTTTTGAATTAAATAAACAAAACCTGCAATGAATCCGAAAGTATTTATTCTATAGTTGAAGTATAAGATGACAATTATTAAATCTAAACAAGTTTACTTGATTTGCCGCTCTGAGAACAAAAACATCAGTGCCGTTATCACTGAAATTTTTAGCTTTACCTGAAAAACTTTACCTGAAATATAGAAAATACGTGTTCGAGCAGAAGGTATGGTAAAAATGGAGAAGAAAAGCCTCTTAATCCTGGGAACCGCCTCTCATGTTGGAAAAAGTTCAGTCGTGACTGCCATATGCAGGATACTGTCCAGAAACTACAGGGTTGCCCCCTTCAAGGCTCAGAACATGAGCCTGAATTCCTGGATCACAAAAGACGGAAAGGAAATCGGGATTGCACAGGCAATCCAGGCAAAAGCCGCAGGCACCGAACCCACTGCAGACATGAATCCTGTCCTCCTCAAGCCCAAAGGAGACTGTGTTTCCCAAGTAATCCTGCTGGGCGAACCCTATGCTGACAAGAGTGCAGGCCAGTATTATGACTCCATTGAAGAGATGAACGGGGTACTTGAAGGGGCTCTGGAAAGGCTCTGGAAGGAACACGACATCATTGTTATGGAAGGGGCCGGAGGGGCTGCAGAGATCAATCTCTATGAAAGGGATGTCGTAAATGTAGGGACTGCAAGGCTTACCCAGGCTCCCATAATCCTTGTAGGAGATATTGAAAGGGGAGGTGTGTTTGCAAGCCTTTACGGCACTGTTGCCCTTCTGCCTGAAGATGTAAAGAAAAATGTCAAAGGGTTTATAATCAACAAATTCAGGGGCGATCCTGAAATCCTAAAACCCGGACTCAAGCAGCTTGAGGAAATAACCGGAATCCCTGTGCTCGGGGTCTTACCTCACTTCAAGCTCCGCATCCCTTCCGAAGATTCGGTCTCCCTCGGGGATAAAGAAGGGGCAAAGAACGAAAAAGAAGTTGAAATCGCAGTAATTCGCCTTCCAAGAATCTCAAATTTTACGGATTTCGAACCCCTTGAGGGACTTGTAAAGGTCCACTATGTGGACATTGACGAAGACCTCGGAAACCCTGATGCTATCATGATTCCCGGAACAAAGAACACGATCAACGACCTTCTTGACCTCAGGGCAAGTGGAATGGACAAAAAAATCCAGGCTTTCAAAGGAAAAATCCCGATTTTTGGGATCTGTGGTGGCTACCAGATGCTTGGCAGGACTATCTTTGACTCGGGTGTGGAAAACGGCGTCGAAGCAGAGTTTGAGGGCCTCAGGCTCCTGGATATAGGGACAAAGTTCGGAGAGTATAAAAAGAGAACAATCCAGGTAACGAAAAAAGTTAACGGTTATGGGCCTATCCTGAAATCCATAGACGGGGAAGATATAAAGGGTTATGAGATTCACATGGGCGTTACGGATTCGAATCGGACTGTTTTCGGAGATGATGGCGCCATTGATGAAGAAGGCCTGGTGATCGGCACGTATCTTCACGGGCTCTTTGATAACGAAAATATAAGAAATGCCCTTGTCCGGTACCTCTGTGAGAAAAAGGGGCTTGAGTACAGGCCTGAAGAGATCATAAGCGAAAACGATGCCTATGAAGAACTTGCAAATAGGTTTGAGCAAAATATTGATATGGAAAAGCTCTACGAGATTGCAGGGATCTGAAAAATACCGCTGAAAAGAAAAACAAAAGACTGAAAACACTCTCTTCAGGCGCTGCTATCCTGCAGTACCTGAACCTTTTATATAATACCTTTACAGCTAACTCCGAAACTTCTCGGCGTTGAGATAAATTGTAAAACAGATTTTGAGCGGGGACCGGAAGGACACGAGAATACTCGGAAAGAAAAATGGCACTATTGGGGTAGTGTAATGCTAGGGGATGCACAACTTATGTCCAAAACCCGCTCAATATTCAATTATTTTTATTGCTAACTATTTATGCATTGTGAATTTGTATTACTTAAATGAAATAAGAAACCGGACAATCGAAGAACAGGTTCCTGATTATCTGCTCCGATATTAACATTAAAGGAAAAACTGCAGTCTGAAATTAAGCAAGGCAGTCTGTAAGAGTTTTTGCTGAAATGTATGACTTCTTTTTCTGTATTCTGTTTTTCTGCCGGAGGGGGGAGAGAAAGAGACGGAGGAAACAGAGGGTTATGCGAGTAGAAAACAGAAATGTTACACTGCTTTTTGAGAACCAGTATCTGAAAAAGAGGTTGTTGAGCGGTTGTGGGGGGAGAGAATATGGGGAGTATTTGGGAAAGAAAATTTGATACCATTTGGGGGCTAGGTATGTTTGCTCGTAGAGGGCGATAAATCCCAGAAAGTTAACCGCTCAACAGTACCTATTTTTGCTGCATAGTATTTATGCCTTCTGAATTGATTTTACTGATCTAAGATCACCAAACTCAAACTTCAAAAGCCTCTAATATCTTTTATAAAGCTTGAAGTTTTCTTACAAAACTCGACCCTTAAAAATAAGGAATATATTAAAAGTTTGAAGTATGAAAAATCTCTTATTATATCAATCCTTCAATTCCACAGTTCTATTTCTGTTTGAAGGGTAGCGGCTATTTTCGGGTATTTCCAGATCTGTAAGAGCATTACAAGTCAGACAGCAACAGTTTACCTGACCTTGGATTTCATAGAAAAAGTTCCTGGAACTCCGGCCTTTTTTCTCTCAGATCAATACAAGGTCAAAACCGAATATTTTAAAAATTCAAATAATGTTGTAAAAGGTCCGGTGTAGGCAAGAATTTTAAAACTAATAAAGTAAGATCTGAGAATAAAAATACTTTTTAAAGAAAATTCAGGGAACTCCCAACTGATCAAATATTATTATTAATGTCTGCATGGAAAGTCCGGCAGATATTAACTGGATGATTTATTTTAAGATTTACATTTCAGAGGAAGCCCCTCGTTATAATAATTCTGTTATGTGCAGCCGCAAGAATCTTAATAGCCCCTGGATTGCGGATCATGTGCAGGTTCAGTTCGACAAAACTTGCACTGACAGCATTTCTGAGAAACTCAACCCCTTTTTCATTTATAACTTCCACAAAGGTGCACCTGCCCGCAAGAACCCCGGAGACTTCCCAGTTCCCCAGGCTAGGTCGGCACTAGTCGGGATCTTTACCTGACAGTAGCGGCAGGAATCCTTTCTTCCGAGCTCTTCGGCTCCAATACCATCAATGGGAAACGCGTGTTCTTTCCCGTCCTTTGTGAAAAAAACAAGCTTTCCTTTTGTGAGGGCCGCCAGACAAGCTGACGGAGGCGCCTATTTTTAGCTGGAGTTAAAAAATGGTTTCTATGGATTGAGAAAAATATTTTCTTGAACCCGGAAACATTTCCTCAGAATATTTTGTCTCTCCATTCAGGTATCGCTTTGTACGTCACTTTTGTCCGGCTGACGACTGAGACAAATCTCGCGCAGCGAAGGATAGAAAAGCTGAAAAATTTCTTCTCCGGTTCCGGAATTGATCAAACAGTAATCAGGCACCATCCAAAAGCGGAAAGTGAAAGAAAATAGAATCAGAAAAAAATGGGAAAAGGAAAAGGGAAACAGAAAATGGAAGCAGAAAAAGTAGAAGTGGAAATGGTAAAGAGATTTCAGAACATCCGGACCTGTCTGCCAAGCCCTTCCCGGACAGCCCTCTCATAAACCATATGTGCGGTTGCTACATCCTGAATAGCAAGCCCTGTGGAGTCGAAGATCGTAATCTCCTCTTCGCTTGTCCTGCCGGGCTTGAGGCCGACTATAACTTCTCCGAGCTGGGCGTGAATGTCGTTTTCCGAGATGTAGTGCTTGGAGAGAGGTACGTTTACTTCCCCTGAATGGAGCGCCTGTACCATGTCGTCGACAATGATCTTGGAACGGAGGAGAAGTTCGGGGTCCAGTTCTTCTTTTCCTACGGCATCTGCCCCTATTGCATTGATATGGGTTCCTTCCTTGACCCAGCTGGCTTTTACGATCGGTTTTCTGGTTGGGGTTGTCGTGACGAGGATATCGCAGTCGCAGACCTTTTCAACGCTTTCTTCATAAAGGATTTCACAGGGCACGAAGTCGGACATTTCCTTTATGAATTGGTCACAGCTTTCCTTTGTCCTTGAAGTGATTCTCACAGTTTCGGGCTCAAAAACCTCACAGAGGGCTTCAAGCTGCGTCCTTGCCTGGTTTCCCGCCCCTACAAGCCCTATGACTTTTGAGTCCTTTCTTGCAAGGTATTTTGCAGCAACCCCTCCGGCTGCTCCCGTCCTGATGTCTGTCAGGTAGGTCCCGTCCATAATTGCCACAGGAGCTCCGGTTTCAGGGGAGATGAGTATGATTAATGCCATTACGGTAGGGAGGTTACGCATGGGATTTCCGGGGTGGACATTTACGATTTTTACGCCTGTAATGTCCTCTTCTTCAAGATATGCAGGCATCGTCCTCAGGTCGCCGTTGTAAACCGTATAGTAAAGATAGGATTTGGGAGGCATCTGCACCTTGCCAAGCCCATGTTGTCTGAAAGCACTTTCCACTACCTGCATATCAGAATGCATATCAACAACGCTCTTTACCTCCTCCTGAGCAAGCCACAAAACTTCCATACCAGAATCCTCCACCGGAGCCATAGACCTTCCTCACAGCCGAAACATAAGCTGGCTTTCAACTGAAAACCAGGGTTAAATCGAATAAAACCGGAATAAAAACCAGCAAACAAACAGTCACATCGACTGCCAGACAGCACAAATTGCCATTTTTATTCGCGCAAATAAGTATATATAACATATATCTTCACTCATTTAAAGAACTTCCTTCCAGAAAGGGGAAATTATGCAAGAGAGGTCTCCCGTTTTTTCCGAGCCAGCCCTGAAAGAAAGATTACTTAAGCCCGCAAGAGACATCAGAAGCATTCTGCGCTGGGGTTATCCCAAGTTTGCAACCATCCGCTTTGTAGCGGACCACTCACAGCTCAGTGCCGAAGAACGGCATATTCTCACAAGGGTGATCATGCCCCCAGATAAAGTAGTGTCAAGGGTCAGGAAAAAAATAGCCTGCAACGGCATAAGAGACCGGGACCTCCTCCTTGACGGGTACAATGTCCTCCTGAGTGTGGACAGCCTGCTGAAAAATGAGCCCATGTGGTTCTGCGACGACGGATATATCCGGGATACCCGCTACTACTTCAGCAAGGCGAAGCAGGCTGAAGATATCGGGGAAGCTCTGGACCTGGTTCTTGAATTTATCTCCGAAGCTCGCCCGAAGTCGCTGACCTTCCTGCTTGATGCCCAGATCAGCAGGAGCGGAGAACTTGCCGGTTTTATCCGCCGCAAACTTAAAGAACAGGGGATTCCGGGAGGCGCCTATACCTCAAAAACTGCGGACTTTGACCTGAAAACCGAAGGAGGAAAGCTTGAAAAGCAGCTTGTTGTCGCAACCTCCGACGGAATAGTAATCGATTCAGTCCTTCAGGTCCTGGATATTCCGGCCTGCCTCATGGAAAAAAGAGGAAATGAACCCGTGAGGCTGTTCTGAATCAGGGCTCTGCTAACCTGAAACCACACCTGACCTGGCAGGAAAGTTTGACTAAGAAAATTGGACTATTATTTTTTAATTATATTGTTACCAGGCCTTATTACCAGGAATGCCGCCTGGAATACTCGGCCTGCCTGTAGATTTCTTCGGCTTCTGCGTACTGCCCTTTTTCTTTCAGCAGATCCCCGTATCCGCGAAGGCTCCCGAAATGCCCGGGATCTAGTTCAAGGGCTTTTTTGTACTGGACTTCGGCCTCATGCCTGTGTCCGAACCTGGCAAGCAGCCCTGCATACTCACAGTGGGCTTCCACATCCCCGGGATCAATTTTAAGGGCATACCTGTAGTGCACCCTTGCCCCATGAACTATCCCGTGTTCTGCAAGCAGACGGGCATAGTACAGGTGCAGTTTGGAGTTTTCCGGATCGGCCTTGAGGGCTACTATGTAGTAGGTTTCCGCTTCGAGGGGCTCCCCTTTTTCTACAAGGAGGCGAGCGTAGTGGAAATTGGACTCCACATGCCCGGGGTCAAGTTCAAGTGCCCGGGAAAAATGGTAGTTAGCATCATTCATTTGCCCGCGCTTGTAAAGTAAAATCCCGTACCCGCAGTGTGCTCCCACATGCCTCGGGTCAAGGAGAAGGGCTTTTTTATACGCTTCTTCAGCGCCGTCCGTGTCCCTGAGCCTGTAAAGCAGGCAACCGTAATGGCAGAGCGTATCAATATGGTAAGGATGAATTTCAAGGGCTCTTTCATACTGGGCTCTTGCAGCCTCAAGTTTCCCGAGCCTGGCGAGCATGGCTCCGTACCCGCAGAGAGCTTCTATATTTTCCGGGTTATCCTCAAGAACCTCTTCAAATTCCCTGGCCGCAAGGTTCCCAAGCCCAAGCAGAGAAGCTGTTTTCCCTGCCTCCATATGGGCATCCTCTTGCATTTTCCCGGAGAAAAGTAAGGCACTTGCCCTGGAAAATACATACCTTTCCCTGTGCATCTTATCATTGCCGAAAATAAAGGAAAGTTTCAGCAGGGTTTCTGGCAAAAGCGAGTGCTCACGGGAAAAAGAAATGACAAACTCAACGACCTCATCGAGGAGACATTCATCTTCTGCAACCTTTTCGATTACATGAAAAACCAGCTTGTCTACGGCATCTATCTCCATGCCCAAAAACCTCCTAAATTTTACCTTTATAGTTAATTTATTTGACAGGCTATAAATAAATATCTTTTTATATTCGTCCGGCCACTAAATTTCAAGACACCATATGTTCTATAAATGTTTAATAATATTTATAAAGACAATAAAAATAGGGAGCCGATGACAAATTGCGAAACGATCCAACCGTAGCACAGTGGCTAAAAATAGTTAACAAACGACCAAAGATCGGAAAAGCATATCTGCCTGGCTTCCAGAAATATGTTAATTTCACCGGCATGCCTCCCGAAGAATTGCTTGCAGAAGTGGAAGCAAAAAAGAACAAAAATAAGGCTTGTGTAAGCGGGTAATTGTGAACCTGAGGATTGATTTCAGGTTTCATCTGGAGAATGAAACTAACTTGTCCCCAAATTCTGTCCTGAGTGCAGTGAATGCCGTGAATAGCATTCGAATTACAGGTACAAAAAATGAAAATGCTTGAGAGCATTTTCAGCCAAAGAGAAAAAAGAGTCAAAAATTGCGCGTATCATTAATTGTGCTTAACTATTTCGCCACCTTATTAATCAGCAGAATAATAACTTATATGATAATACTCATTATTCAGTTTTATATATTCAGTCCTATTATCCCACATGATGTTAGCAAACTCCGTCATATTTTCATTATAATCAGAAGGGAGCTTAATATCTTTTCCTGGATTACTTATCGCTTCTTCGACATATGGGTATTTCGCGATATCTGCTAAACTGAATTCCACGTATTTTTCTGGCGTATCTTGAAGTTTATCCGCGCGGACATACGTGCCTGCTCCAGGTTGATAAATCATCAAAAAGAAAATAAGGCATATTGCCAGAACTGCAAAAGAAATAGCTGCTAAAGTTTTTGTCCTTGCTTTCATAAAATAAGCTCTCCAAGCACACTATGAAACAAAGTGCAGAATTTAATCCTGCACAAAATAATTTAAATGATTTCTGTTAGTTTCGATAGTTTGGTCATAGATTGTACACCGTTAGTCTTCATCCATCATACAGCTGTAAGTCATTATACAGGTAGGGCCAATATATCCATGATCTGGACAACCATAATTATGTAAACCCGCAATCTGAGAATCCAAGTCCTGCATTACTTTTTCCTGAACTTCCATCCACCGCACAGGCAGGCCAGGCTTCCCAATAACCCAAAACCTGGAATAGAGTTATTTTTACTCGATTCATTTCCGTCTGAGCTACTGCCATAATCAGATTCAGAATTATCATTTTTTGAATTATTGAGTTCTACAGCAGTTATTTCTTTAGAGACTGATAAATTAGTTTCTTCTACTCCTATATATTCAGTTGTTGTGGGCATTACTGTTGAGTTACATGGTGATGATACCACTTTTGAACTGGTGTTTAGTTTGTTACTTAGTTTTTTTATATTTTCTTCAGTAATTGGCGCACTGGTATCAATTCCTGTATTATTTACTTCCTGTTCTAATTTTTTAGTAAACTGTTCACTCTTTTGCCAGTCTTTTAAATTCTCGTCTATTTTATTCTTTGATACCTGTTCATACATCGACCGAACTCCAAGTTCGGTTTCAGTCGCAGGTTTGTCTTGCACCTCTTCAAGGGTGTATGCATCTACAAATATCCGATGTTCAACTCCAGTAGTCTGATCTTTTACTATGGTCATTGCCCCTACACTAGGATAGTCATATACAACCATATTCGTTGACACGATTTTTCCAGTTGGGTATTTTGTTCTGGCGGTTTCTATTGACTTCTCCATGACTTCAACCACGTTATAGGGTTTAGGATTAATTTTGATGAGTCGGAGTGCACTTCCCAGCGTATTATTAGCACCGATGTCGATTCTGCTTATCAGAGTACTTTCATTATATACTGAAAATTCATAATACAATTTTTGACCGTTTATATCATAAAGCTCCAATGGTTCGGGATCAATAGATGCTCCTTCCCATTTTTCAGAGTAGCTTTCGGTTGCTATTAACGTCATCATGCGCATATTTGCATGTTTGAAGGCTTCTTCAGCAGTTACAGAATAATTGTCCTCTTTCTGTGCACTTACGGCTGGTATCAACGCCATACCAACCAGTATTACCAGAAAAAGTATTCCTATTCCCATTTTATTCCTAATCATTCGTTTAACTCCTAAGTTATTTATTCCTTAGGAAGCAGAATCAGGCAAGCTTAAATAAAGGCAAAGCTAACATAATTCATGCCTCTTAGGGCATCTGTTATGGATTTCATGTGAACCTGGAAAGTACATTTTAACTCCATAAATTCCTCATATACAACTCCTTATATGTTTTCTGACCATCTCATCAAACTATTCGTTCTTCAACCTGCTTTGAATCTAAAATTATTCCCTGATCGTTAATAGTTCGATGGTCTGGCCAGAAATTATATTTATGAATACTCGACTGCAATCATATTCTGTATTTATGAAAATCGAAAATAACACAAAATAATGTCTATTAAGCTAATACTTGTATTGATTTATAGTATTCTTGAACTACTTTGCAGCCCCCGGATGCGAGATCATGCACAGGCTGGTACGATTTCCCCCTTTTCCCTACAGAGCCTGTAAATCATTCTATTCACTACGTGCATCCAAGTAAATGAAATTACTGACGTTTGCATTCAAGGATGCTTCATAAACCATTTCATTACCAGGGGATCCATTGTATCTATGGCCTGGCTAGAGAAGATTAGCTATATTAAATTATTTAAAAGATTAGAAAAGATAGTCTCAAAAATAGGAGCCAGGAGAAGCAGGAAAGGCAAAAAGAAAAACAGTTCGGAAAGTTTATCTTTCACTATTCTCGTCCTGTACCTTGCGGGTTTTGGACTGACTTGCCAGCCAGATGAAGTAACAAATTGAACTCCAGTACCGCAAAGATCCGATCACTAAATTAAACTCTGCTCACATGTAAACTGTACCTTGTTTCCACATCATACGTACCCTCGAGTTCTTCTTCGGTCAGAAAACCTTTCTCTATCAGTTTACTGAGAGTCTTCCTGTCAACCGATTCGACCATATCCCAGAGTTCGCGCTCCATGAGATAAGGCTTTAGCTTTCTTACGTGCCAGAGTTTCCAGTCCACTCTGTGCCGTTTGAGTTCAACATGCCCCACTCTCAGGACATCAATTTCCTTTTCTGCAAAGGTATTCATAATGCGGGTCCTGAGTTCTTCCCGCCTCTTTTCAAGAATAGATATTGCAGAGACAAGCTCTTCATACTCAAGTGCAACATCGGCAAGGTCCATCTCTTCAGGGTCCTGCTCACTGATATCAAGTTCCATGTTCCATACTCCCGTTCAGATCCTTAAACTTAGTAACTGTCACAAAACAGATTAGGCAGATTTTTCATAAAGTTGATTTTCAATTGATGATATCGATCTTGAAAATCAAGGCATCGAATTGAAACCTGTGCATAGTTTGCTCTGTGACAACTCCTTAGCATATCTCTCTTTATCCTGCTCTTTATTCTTTACCTCTTTTTCCTATTTTCTGTTTTTCTGTTTACTGGTTTTTTTGCTTACTGGCTTTTCCTGTTTCAGTATATGAAGGTAATCAGGTTTATAGCTGCATATTTGCGCAGTAATTTATAATTAGATAAAAACTGCAGACTGACCTTTCGGTGCTTGACTCAGGAATGCTTACCAGAAATGCTTATCGAGTAAAACTTCCTCTTAGTTTAGAGAAAAAACTACTTCACAGAAAATACTGCCGACAGGCAGACTTTGAAGTCTCCGGGAAGGCTTTGAAGCCTCTGCGGACTTTTTTTCAGGGAATATATCGGGGTGGTTCCGTAACATCAGCAAATAACCATGAAAAGGCAAAAATGAAAGAAGAACTTGGACTTCTCCTCCCGAAGATAAATGACTTACTTGAGTCCGAGCCTGCCGTGCTCCGGATTGACCCGGAACCTGCGGAATCGATTATGCTTATAGGGGATATCCATGGGGACCTTGATGCCCTCGACTTTGTAATGGGAATGAGAGAAGAACTGGGCTGCAAACAAATGCTTTTTCTGGGAGACTATGTGGACCGCGGGATGCAGGGGACAGAAGTCCTGGTAAAACTTTTCCGGTTGAAACTTGAAGAGCCGCAAAACATTTTCCTGCTCAGAGGAAACCACGAAACCGTGGATATGAACCTCTATTACGGCTTTTTTGAGGAAATTGGTTTTGACCGGGGTTTTCTCCTGAATATCAGCAGGACATATGACAGGCTGCCGGTAGCAGCGGTGATCTCCGGACAGATCTTCTGCGTGCACGGAGGAATCAATGGCATCGAAAGTATCGATACCATCACAAAAGAAGGGGCTTTTCCCTATCTATGGAATGACCCCTCAAAACACCCGGGGATGAGCTCTTCATTAAGGGGTTCCACGGTAAAGGAATTCGGGCCGGATATTGTTGACGGCTTTCTGGAAACAAATGGTCTGAAAAGGATTGTAAGAGGACATACCGCTCTCAGGACCGGATATGAATGGTGGTTCGACGGCAAACTACTTTCCCTTTTTTCCTGCCCGGATTATGTGGGGCTTGGAAATGCTGCTGCTTTTGCCGTTATCGAGAAAGGAGAAATAAAAATTATTACCTTTAAAAACCGGAACCGATAAGACAGAAATTTCGGTCAGAAAAGAATTTTAGCCAGAAAAGGTAAAGACACAACCTGATTAAAGCAAAAAAGTTGGGAAAAATAAAAGTTGCTCCAGCTGAGTCACTACTTCAAACTGGAGGCTTATTATGCCGGATTGTTAATCGTTTTTATCTGGATACCAAGATAATGAATTTAACATCTTCAGTTGAAACAACCTGTTAGATCTTCTTCAGGTGAATCATCCTATTAAGTTGAAATATCTGTCAAGTAAAAATACCCTGTTATGTTGAAACATTTTCCTGGTTGTCCTTAGTCCAGGATAATCCAGGTCTCGGTCATTTTGCTCCCGATATCCGGATCAAGCTGCATTGCTTTTGTATACTGCACTTTGGCCTCGTCAAAGCGCCTCATTTTTCTCATTAGCAGACCGTAGTTGTAGTGGAGAGGGGGATAATAAGGGTTGAGAGCAAGGGCTTTTTTGTATTCTTCCTCTGCTTCGGGGAAGCGCCCGAGTTCCGTCAGAAGGTTGCCGTAGCTGTAATGTCCTTCAGCACTTTCAGGGTCAAGACTGAGAGCTTTTTTGTATTCCAGTTCAGCCTCGTACCTTCTTCCGAAGCGGGCAAGAAGGTTTGCATAATTGGAATGAACTTTTGCATCGTTCTGGTCAAGGGCAAGGGCTTCCATGTACTGTTCTTCAGCTTCCGAGACTCTGCCTTCCCTTGCGAGGAGGTTCCCGTAGTTGAAAAGAGTTCTCCTGTGCCTGGGGTTAAGGGAAAGAGCCTTCCTGTACTCGACCTCGGCTTCCGAAGAACGCCCAAGGAAAGAGAGTAAAACACCGAAATTGTGGTGGAGGCTTGGGTCTTCGGGGTCCAGCTTCATGGCGAGCCTGTACTCTTTTTCGGCGTCCCTGAGCCTTCCAAGCTCAAATAGCAGGTTTGCATACCCGCCTCTGGCAGGGACATAGTCCGGGTTTCCGGCAAGGGCTCGAAGATAACACTCTTCTGCTTCAATTCCATACCCGTATTCGGTAAGGAGATAAGCGTACCCGGCGTTTGCTTTCACATTTTCAGGAGAGGCTTCAAGTACGGCTTTATACTCATTTTCTGCATCCTGAATCCTTCCGAGCTCTAGAAGAAGTTCAGCGTAAGCGCATCTTACATCTGCGTTTTCAGGGTTTTCGCTAAGAACTTCACAGTAGCTTGCTTCGGCTTCAGGGGAAAAGCCCAGTACATGTGCTGCAGTGCCCAGCGCATAGCAGGAATCTTCACGGAGCTTCCCGGAAGCCTGCATTAAGCAAACTTTTGCTAAAACGTATTCTTCCAAATGCATTTTTTGCTGCCTGCATGCCCTGGAGAGGTCAAGTAAGAGTTTTGGGGAAAAAGCTTTCTTTTTTGAGCTTTCCAGAGCAAAATCGACTGCACAGGGGAGATTTTTCTGATCGGATCCGATCATTCCAATTACTTCGTATACGAAATCGTCAATTGCTTCAAAGTTCATTATCCGGCACCTCAGAAAACTGAGTGTTAATTGATTTAGGGGGGTTGTCAGTGTAACATCCGGAGTATAGTTTTACAATTAATTGAATATATTAGTAAGTGAATAGTGCGTAAGACTATTTGACATAATATTAGTGTTTGAATAGTGTATATGAGAATCAGTATAATATTACAATAATCATATAACACTTTATCCCTTTGCAACCCAAAATAAAACAACTAATTGCATTGAACGACAGCGTTTTCCTAAAAAAATAGATTTCGCAGGATAAAAAACAAGGATGCAGGAAAGGAGAAAATATAAAAATACAATAAGATATATAAAAACATAAAAAATGATACGATAAACCAGATTGAAAAATTGAAAAAGAAATAAATAAAAATACGAATGGAAAAAAAAAGCATATCAAATGATAGTATTATCCCGAAGAGAAGGTATTTAAAAAATTTCGAATAAGGCATAAATCAAACATTGAAAAATTACTGTTTCGTATTAAACTGGAGATAAAATTCGTTATATGTTCAGGTTACGTTTTAAGTTACATTGCAGATTATATTGCGGGTCATATTGCAGCTTACATTGTGGGTCAAAAAAGTTAATTCCAAAAGCCCTGGCTTTTCAACAGAAGAACTGTAAAGATAAAAAACAGAAAAAAACTCTCCAGTCAACCCGGAGCAAGTTCAATTACCTTAAGGGCTGGAAGGCATATAGTCTCAAAAAAACCATATCAGATTCTTAGTTTTGATTCTTTCTGCCTGTAAGGTCTCGAAGCTTACAGGATTAAGCTTCAAAAAACACAGGGCTCCAAAAAAACAATATATGAGAACTATACTCTCTTTATTGCTTAGAAATTTAAAATGAAATGCTCAGTACCGAAAAAAACAAATAAACGCTTAATAACCATTTAAGGATCTCTGAAACTGACCACCATGTTTCTCAAACTATTTTCCCTTTTTCTGATTATTCCCCTTGTGGAGATTTATCTCCTTATAAAGATAGGGGGTATAATCGGAGCTTTTAACACCGTGCTCGTTATTTTGATTACTGCAAGCCTTGGGGCTTACCTGACAAAAAGCCAGGGCTTTCGGGTATTCCACCAGATTCAGGACGCAACAAGACAGGGATATATGCCTGGAAATGAACTCCTGCACGGGCTTTTTGTCCTGATAGGGGGTTTTGCCCTCCTGACCCCCGGTTTTCTGACCGACGCCATAGGCTTTTCCATGTTAATTCCCCAGATCAGAGAAATCTATGTGGGAATTGCAAAAGGAATCATCAGAAAAAAGATCGAACAGGGCAACTTCCAGATGCGAGTGTATACGGATTTCAGGTAACTCCGAATTGCGCCTCGGGAGTACGCGGTCTGTTTCGGCAGAGTTGCGGCTCTGCAGTGCGCGGTCTGTTTCGCTCCGCTCAAGCAGACTATTTATGGAGAAGTGAGCTGCGCTCAAGAAGGCTAATTTACAGGTTCCAGCAGTGGGCTTTGCTCGCTCAAGAGGACCAACCTATGGACGAGTAACGTTACTTCTTCTCTTCACTCATGCGGACCAAATTATAGATCTATCTAATCCGTACAGCATTATTCGCTGTATTTTGTCGTTTTTGGCCCGTCGGCACAGGAGAGCGGTCTTTCCCAAAAAGACGAAGAATAAGATGAAAGAGGAGAGGAGATAAGTTTCGTGGTCAGACGAAATATTTTCTTAAGCCTTTGGCAGACTCCTTCCAGATTGCGACCACTATATAAGTACCTTTATTGAACTCAGGTTTTCTTTTTTGTATCTGGCTGGCAGGTTAAATCCGGTTCTGTGCGGAACATGATAAAAAAAGAGAAGAGCCGGGATATTAAGAAATAATATCCTCTTTAATAGGGGCAGCCTTAAGGTTCGCATTGCGATTCTTAGAACACGATTGAGAAAAGATAAAGCAACATCGGTGCCAGAAAAACTGTAACCAAACCAGCAATCCCTATTGCAAGTCCGCTCATTGCTCCTTCGGTTTCCCCGAGTTCTATTGCCCTTGTTGTCCCGAGAGCATGGGAAGCTGTACCGATTGCAATACCGACTGCAACCCCATCGTTTATGCGGAAGCAACGGCAAATGAAAGGTCCGAGTATAGCCCCTATGATTCCTGTTACTATAATTGCAGCTACGGTTATTGCAGGAAGGCCTCCTATCTGTTTTGAGATCTCTATTCCGATGGGGGTGGTCACGGATTTCGGGACAAGGGAATTGGTTATGACTTCATCAAGCCCGAAAAGGCTGGAGAAGATGAAGATACTTGAAATGCCCGCAATACAGCCTGCACTTATGCCTGTTATTATGGGAAGGGAATTGCTTTTCAGGAGCTGGATTTTTTTGTAGAGGGGTACGGCAAGGACAACGGTTGCAGGCCCGAGGAAGAAGGAAATGTAATCTCCACCAACATTGTAAGTTTCGAAATCTATCCTGAAATAAAGGAGAAAAAGGATCACAAGCACAAAACCTATAAGAAGAGGATTGAAGACCGAAGAACGGGTCTTTTTATAGAGCAGGGAACCTATCTGGAAAGCAACTAAAGAAAGAAGAATTCCAAAAAGGGGTGTATTCACAAACTCACTCAAAAAACCGGCCTGCAATTCAGTTCACCTCTCTTGTTTTTCTTTCGCGTGTTTGCATTTTATTATGTATCTTTACTCTTCCGGATGCCTGAATTCTTTTGACTGCAAGTGTTTTTTCAGGAATGTTCCCTGTCTTACTTTTCCCTTTTCCAGAAAAGACCTCCTTCATTGACCTTCTTTGGAGGAATTTTTTGACAAACTCTACTGTCAGCCCGGTTACTCCCAGAATTATCACTGTTGAGATAACGGAAACCCCGATGACTGCGACCAATTTTCCCTCAAGCACCGCAAAGCAGGTTATAAGGATAACTCCTGCCGGAAGGAAGAAAAAAGCCAGGTTATCAAGTAGAAAATCGCTGATCCTGTCTATCATTTCGAGCTTGATCACACCCGAATACAGGCCGAAAAAAAGGATTAACATGCCCAGGATATTGCCCGGAACAGGCAATCCGAAGATCTTTTGAAGGAACTCACCCAGAAAATATATGCCAAGAATAATCGAAAATTGTTTTAGCAAAACCTTTTTTGCCTCCTGTTGACTCGGACTGGACTAAAGAAATAGAATTATAAATACCTTCTCAATAATTAAGAAATTATTTACAGTGTAACCAAGACCCAACACAACCGGGATATTTGCTATTTCCAGATACTTACCTCCATATATCGGCTTCCAGATGCTTTCCTCCAGATTATTTTCCCAAGACTATTTTCCCCAGATTCATTCACATTTACGATACTTTCACACCTTCATGATGCAAACTGAACGTTTTCAAAAGGCACACAATAAATTCATATCGAGCAAACTCCTATTTTCATTGGGTGTTCTGATGGGAGAAACGCATTTAATATACATGGATCATGCAGCCACCACTTTCACAAAACCGGAAGTGATTGAAGCTATGCTGCCTTTTTTGAAAGAACATTTCGGCAACCCTTCTTCCCTGTATTCTATCGGTAGAGAAGGCAAGGAGGCTGTGGAAACCTCAAGGAAAAAACTTGCAAAGGCTCTTGGGGCTGCTCAGCCTGAAGAAATTTATTTTACTTCAGGGGGGACCGAATCGGATAACTGGGCTATCAAAGGCACGGCTTTTTCCAGGCAGAAGAAAGGAAAGCACATTATCACCACACCAATTGAACACCATGCAGTGCTTTACCCCTGCGAGTATCTGGAAACGCAGGGATTTGAAGTAACCTATCTGCCTGTGGACGAATACGGGCTTGTGAACCCTGCGGAAGTGGAAGCCTCAATAAAAAAGGATACCGTCCTGATCTCGGTCATGTATGCAAATAACGAAATCGGGACAATCGAGCCCATTCTGGAGATAGGAAAGATTGCCAGAGAACATGGGATTCCTTTTCATACAGATGCCGTACAGGTAATAGGGAAAGTCCCCCTTGACCTGCAGAGAGAACATAAGGATGTGGACATGCTCTCCCTTTCCTCGCATAAATTCTACGGGCCGAAAGGAATCGGAGCCCTTTACATAAGAGAAGGGACGGAAATCGACAATTACATGCACGGAGGCGCGCAGGAGAGGGGAAAACGCGCAGGGACAGAGAATGTTGTAGGGATCGTGGGCATGGGAAAGGCAATAGAACTTGCAACTGCAAACATCGAGGCACATAATGAAAAGCTCAGTAAAATGAGAGCCCGTCTCATGGCCGGAATCCTTGAAATTCCTTACTGCAGGCTCAACGGGCATCCGGAAAAACGCCTTCCAGGGAACCTGAACTTCAGTTTTGAATATATCGAAGGAGAATCCCTGCTGCTCATGCTTGACCAGATGGGAATCTGCTGTTCAACAGGCAGCGCCTGTTCTTCGGGTTCTTCCGAACCTTCGCATGTGTTAAGGGCAATAGGCCTAGCTCCGAAAACTGCCCAGGGCACGCTGCGCCTGACCCTTGGAGATGCAAATTCCGAAGAAGATATCGATTATGTCCTTGAAGTGCTGCCTGAAGTCGTCGGAAAATTGAGGGCCATATCTCCATTCTACAAGCCGGAAAGTAAATGTGAAAAGTGATACAGAATCATGCGTGCATACGGAAACGGTTAGAGAGTTCAGAGCCGATGGAAATCGAGAATCCAGAGAAAAGAATCCAGAGAAATATATGGCAATCCAGGGAGTTAGAGAAAAGTGAGGAAGTTTTGTGTATAATAAAAAGGTGAGGGATTTTTGTGTACAATAAAAAGGTGATGGACCATTTTATGAATCCGAGAAACGTGGGGGAAATAGAGGACGCTGACGGCATAGGAGAAGCCGGAAACCCGCATGGGGATCAGATGAAAATTTTCCTGAAAATCCGGGACAACAGGATTGAAGATGTAAAATTCAAGACATTTGGATGTGCAGCAGCAATCGCATCCAGCAGCATGGCAACCGAACTGATAAAAGGCAAGACCCTTGAAGAAGCCTGGGAGCTTACAAACGAAGACGTGGCTGAAGCGCTTGAAGGTCTTCCTCCGGGAAAACTGGAGTGTTCTGTAGTTTCCAGAGAAGCAACCCACATGGCAATCAATGATTACCGAAAAAAGCAGGGACTTGAACCTCTTAAATGAAACAGCAGTAAAATCAACCGTAAGAGCTTGCCTTAAAATACCAACCATTTCTACATTTGGATAGTGGAGATTGTTGATATTAAATTCAACCTGTGAAATAATTACATCAGTCTTACTATCCCTATGTATTAAATCAAATACTTTAGACATTGTGCTTAAACTTTACACTTTAGACATTTACCAGTTTAATGCCACCGTTTTTCAGATCTAATAAGTAAGTCCTATCCCCATTGTAGAGTCAACTTTAATTAAGACACGACATAAGAGAGAAGAATTAATGGGTAGGAGCAATCTCAAGAACTCTACATACCCAAATTTGTGAATTGTGGGTTTACCTCGATTTCTAAAAAACGCACATGAAATTCCCGAATTACAGGCACAAAAAATGAAAGTACCCCGGAACTTTCATGCCAAATTATTGATTGCTTCGTGGAATAGATTACTTTCCTTTTGTGGCAAGAATTAAAATCAAATTGCGGACGGCCACCCTACCTTAAAAGGTAGGGTATGCTTCGGGTCATCCGCCGATTTCTGGGGAAGTTAGAAATCGGTTAGTTTCAATTGTCCAGATTTCTTTATTCTATTAGATCTAATCTCTTTTTTTGGTTTTCCTTGGGATTCGTTAATATAATGCCTGATTGTGTCAGCAGTTACATTCCCAATTGATCTATAGAACTTGCCACTTGACCATAAACTTCCACCCCAGTATTTTTCCCTTAATTAAGGATGAAGCTTAAATAATCTGTAAGAACTTCCTCCTTTTAGGTGTTGAATTACCTTGGATAGTGAGGTGCTTGGATGGAATTCCACAAACAAGTGCACATGATCTTCTACTACTTCCATGGCATGTATTCTATAGCCTTTCTCAGTACAAATGTTTTTGAGGATTGACGCAATCCTTTTTAACTTTCTTGTTGTAGAATATTTTGAATCTGTACTTAGGCGCCAATACGATGTGGTAGGTGGTCTGACCATAGCCATGGCTAAAACTACGCAATTCCAATGCTTATCACATCCTAGCCATAGGTGGCTGCAAACCCCTGTGGCTATGGTGTCAAAAAACATTATATTGAAAAAAGTAACGATTTTAGATTTTTAAGGTGTATATCGAAAAACCTGCGAGGGTTCACTTCATCCCAGACTTGAAAGTCTGGGCATTGGTAAGTAGCCCAGGGGAATTTCACCCCCAGGCCCTCTCAGATCCGTACTTGAATCTCTCGATTCATACGGCTCCCATTATCCAGCCATAAAGCCTTGTTTTGTCCATTGGTTCCTCCCTTGAAGACAAGGTTGACCGCAGTTCAAAACTGGATAATACAATCCCTTCGCTCCATGCCCATTACAGGCACTTCATCACTACTACGAATTGTTCCGCCCCTGTTCATCGCATCGATACTTTTGTCCTTGCGGGTCCACCGCTTGGAGGTTTCTCTTTACATCGATGAGCAGGTTCCCACGTTCCACAGAAAAGCACGAGTTAAGTTCCCGCCACCTATATACCGGTCACCATCTGGTCAGTAAACAGAGTATCTTCCAGACTTATCCCAGGTTAGTCACGCCACCTGGTTTTGACGACATCATCGCGTTTTCGATACGTCTTCAGTGGTTCATTTTCATTCGGCTCCTTAACCCACACCTGACGAAGTCATAGCCTCGCCTTTTCCCATAATGCTCACTACCGTGGCTTTTGACCAAAGCAGCTTATGGGTGGTTTGGAATAACTTCCTGTAAAGCGAGTCCGAGGGGTCTACCCTCATCTTTTCTGCAGCCTCGTGGCACACCATGACCCTCCGCGCTCCTATAGCAGTAAAAAATGTATTGAAAATTTGATACAATCAAGCAAACAGGCAAACCTCTTACATGCAGTATGAAATCTGTTTAATTCAACTGTTTTTATGTTGATAAATTCGATTAATTTATAATGTTTAAAAATATACACAAAATTGTAGGTCTTAAATGAATATGTGAGTGTTTTTCGAAATAGAATTAAAACAGATAATAATAAAAAATTAGAGTTTATTGGATAAATCACAAGTCTAATCTTAATTACAGATATAATGCACAATACTTGCACAGTAATGCAGACAACAATTTTGTCATTTTTCAAATTAAAAATATAATTATGTTATCAATATTAAAAATATGATTATGTTATCAATATTAAAAATATTATATTATTTTCGTTGAGTTTAATAATGTAATATAAGTAGGCAAACTGGATCTAAAGTGAACATGTGTGGTTATATAAT
Organism: Methanosarcina acetivorans C2A; assembly: GCF_000007345.1. Classification (NCBI taxonomy): domain Archaea; kingdom Methanobacteriati; phylum Methanobacteriota; class Methanomicrobia; order Methanosarcinales; family Methanosarcinaceae; genus Methanosarcina; species Methanosarcina acetivorans. The sequence continues at coordinate 4,031,114 of NC_003552.1, forward strand.
CAGAGGGGAGATCAGAAATGCAAAATAAAAAAGTTTCGGCTTTTATAGGTTCTTCAAAAGAAGGGCTGGGAATTGCACAAGCAATTCAACTTGAACTGGAAGAATATGCAACTTGTACCATTTGGTATCAAGGGATCTTCGGTCTTAATGAAGGAACTCTTGAATCATTAGAAAAATCATTAGAAAAATTTGAGTTTGCAATTCTGGTATTAACACCCGATGATGTTGTAATTAGCAGAGATAAAGTAGTACAACTACCAAGAGATAACGTATTATTTGAACTTGGATTATTTATGGGTCGCCTTGGAAGAAAACGTGTTTTCATAGTTTATTGCGATGAAGAAAACGTCAAATTACCATCTGACCTGGCAGGAGTTACTGTGTGTCGCATCAGTAAACCAGATGAAAATAAAGAATTAAAAAAATATTCGATAACAGAATTGTTGCCAAAGATCGGGCCTGCTGTTACTAAAATTCGTTCCGAAATATATGAAGTTCAAAAATCTCAACCAAAACAAGTCGAAATTTACTACGTTTCTCCAACTTTGTCACATAATGAATACTACTCTCGCCTTCAGACAATTATAGAAGCTGAACTATCAAAAGTCAAAAATACAACCTGGCATTTTTGCCCACCACAGGGTGAAACATCTTATGATATATTCATGGAACTTGAAAATATACTCTCAATAACAAAACAAAATGATATTGTGCTGCTCGTCCCAAAAGATTTAAGCAATCTCCGAATAAAAAAACTGTTTCAAGAAATAATAAGAAAGTGCCCATCGGGAAAATTGGTATTTATAGATCAGCAACCTCCATCAGATTTACTAAATGATCCCTCAAATAGAATATCATTTGTGGGAATAGATAATCTCAAAGTTGGAATCCTGGCCGCATTTGCTCTATATGACAGGATGTCAAAAATGCCTGACCGCCTTTATTGTGCTATCGAAGGACCAGGAGGAGACATGAGGAACAAAGGTTTTATAGACGGAATTAAATTTTTTGATCCAGATAACGAGGTTGAGGTTTTTACCATTGGAGATGTCGATAGATTTGAAAGTCTCCCTTACATATCGCAAATAATCAAAAGCTGTCCTTCTGAAACAAGTTTAGGAATTTTTGCTGGAAATGACGAAACTGCACTTGCAGTTATCAGATCAGTGGAAGATTCCGAACTAAATAACGTATTCGTAGTTGGTTGTGATGCTACCAGAGAAATGAGATCTCTTGTTGAAAGCAAAAACTCCGCAGCCATAGCTACAATAGATACGGGCCTCTTCAGTCAGGCAAAAAAAATAGTACAGGTAATCCAAACTGGAGGGGTTGAATTTCAAGAACCTAAACTCTATCCTCTGAATCTTCGCTTCAGAAAATTACTTCGAGATCAGAAATTTAGAGATATTTGGGATTCCGGGAAATGAATAAAAATATAGTAATTGCTGGGTCGGCAACTGTAGATAAAATTGTCCAAAAAGGGACTATAACTGTTAAAATAGGCGGAGTTGTTACTTATGCAGGAATTACATTCAAAAAAAAGAATTTAACTCCTATTATTATATCAAATGTATCTCACACCAATAAAGACATTATTGATTTTTTTCTAAATCAAAAAATAAGATTCATAAACGGACACACCGAGAGAACAACTGAGTTCATTAACTATATTGATGAGGAAAATAGGAAACAGGAAATGCCTTGTTGTGCCATTCCAATTGATCTTGGTACAAAGTTGAAAGAGATAGATCGCGTAGAACACATTCATTTGGGGCCTTTACATCCTGAGGATATACATCCATCTTTTTTTAAGGAAACTGAGAAAAAATTCTTTGTCAGCTTAGATGTTCAGGGTTATGTTAGAAAAGCCGAGCAAAATAAAATCAAATACTGTGTTTCAGAGAATTTACATGACGTTCTAAATATGTCAGATGTGATAAAAGCTGAAATTAAAGAATTTGGTGAAATCCTGAAAACATATAAAATGACTCCTGAAGAACTAATTAAGCACTATAATCTAAAAGAAATCGTAGTTACCACCGGAAAAAAAGGCGGATATATCGTGTCCGATTCCGGAAAAAGAACAGAATATAGAGCACATAGAGTCAAAAAAGTCGTAGATACAACAGGAGCAGGAGACGTATTTTTTGCATCTTATATTGCTTCGAGGTACTATAGAAAACGTGATGCAAAAGAATCAAGCAATTATGCAGCATATATATCTGCAAAACATATTGAGGGGAACTATATCCACCAAGAACTACTGGAAATAAATATCTAATTAACTATTGTAATATTGAACTGTTGTGACATTTAACTATTGTAACCATCCAACTTTGCCAAAACCAGTTAAAAGAGATTGATTTTTAAATTGAATACTAATCGGTAACTTATGAAAAATTAAAAATATACAAAAGCGGGACGAAAAAACATGAAAAAAATAGGGATCGCGATCACCGACCCGGAAGACTGGACAGCCCGGGCACTCATCACTGCAGCGAAGGAAAAAGGCTTTTTTCCTTTTATTCTGGACCTCAGGATAGCAGAGGTTAGCATAAGTTCAAAAACTTCCGAGCCGGCAACTCTTTTTAAAGCAGGGGAAATCCTGCTCTCGGATCTTGACGCCCTTATTGTCAGAGATGTAGGGGCAGGGGCTTTTGAAGGAGTGTCTTTCAGGTTTGATATCCTGAGGGAACTGGAGGCAGGAGGAGTCACGGTCATGAACTCTCCGGAAGCAATTCAGAATGCAGCAAACAAGTACCATGCTTCTTACCTCCTGGCAAGAGCCGGGCTGCCAGTGCCTGAGACTGTAGCCGTCCAGAGCGTTGAAGCAGCCTTAAGGGCAGCGTCCGGGTTCGGAGATGCCGTCATAAAACCTGTTTTTGGATATAAGGGAAAGGATATCGCAAGGGTAAAAGACGGAGAAATCAGGTTTTCAGACCGGAAAACAGGACCTGGAACTGTGGAAGAGATTCTTGAAAAGCTGCTTGAAGAGAGGGGGATGCTGTATATTCAGGAATTTATAGAAAACCCTGGGAGGGACATCAGGGCTTTTGTCGTGGGAGGCAAAGCAATAGGTGCAATTTACCGAAAAGCTGCTGCAGGTTCCTGGGTAAACAACCTCAGCCGAGGAGGAAGTGCAGACCGCTGTGTACTTGCAGAGGAACAAAAAGAAATCGCGGAAAAAGCCGCCCTTGCAGTAGGCACGACATTTGCGGGTATTGATATAATAGAAGGGGCCAAAGCTCAAACTGGCAATGAAAATAAAAAAACTGAAGATAAAAGCACTGGCCAGGGCTCCAGGATACTTGAAGTCAACGGAACGCCTTCAGGAAAAGGGATTTTCGATGCATGGGGGATTAACCCTGCCGAATATATCCTGGAATACCTGCAAAATATTTTATGAATTAACTATAAATGTTATTGTGGATAGTAAACATATTTTAGGAAGATCTCCAATATTAGGAAGATCTCCAATATTAGGAAGATCTCCAATATTAGGAAGATCTCCAATATTAGGAAGATCTCCAATAGAGATATTTTCAACTCTGTAAATATACCAATATCTATAAACTATCCCCCATATCTGTAAACTATCTGACCTGTGAAAACAGTAAGCAGCCTGTAAAACCAAAGCTTTAAAAGAAGACTTTAAGAAACCCCTGAAGAAACAGTCAAGCTCGGTCCGGAAAGCTGTACAGAAAACATTTAAGATATAGGTTGACCTTGACTATGCCCGAGGAAAAGGATGAGCGAATACAAACAGTGTATAGTTACCCGGGACGACCTGAAGCTTTCAAAAGGTAAGTTTGCCGTACAGGTAGCTCACGCAGCTCTTTCTGCGGCTGAATGGGCAAGCAAAAGCGACCTTGAAAAATGGAAAGAAGGAGGACAAAAAAAAATTGTCCTGAGAGTTCCCACCATTAAGGACCTGTATGAACTTAAGGAAAAAGCAAGACGGGAAGGACTCCCGACAGCCCTGATACAGGACGCAGGCCTTACGGAAATTCCGGCTGGGACGGTCACGGTGCTTGGGATAGGCCCGGCAAAAGAAGAGGTTATAGATAAGGTTACGCGGGATCTCAAACTTGTTTAAATGCCACAAAAAGGATTGAACCCGTTCTAAAAAAGTGAGAAAAGGATACCTGAAGAGATGTTTCCACGGACAGAAAAAAGTTCTGCCTGTTATTCTATTCAGGAGGGCATCAATGAATAACCCGGAGTTTTCAGAAAAAAACGCACCAGAAAAAAACGCACTCTCGATTATTGCTGTCTTATTTATATGCCTTGTACTTGTTACAATTATCGGGTTTCTCTTTTCGGAGTCAATTGGCAATTTTACGAATGACTTAAAAGGTTATCTTGGATTGGGCGCGGAGCCTGAAATCTCTGAAGAGGTATTCATACCTGAGAGGGCTTCTTTTACTTTTCCGGCAGTCCCTTCGTACTCCACTTCGAATAAAGAACTTACTCCAGTCCTGAGAACTCCATTGCAGCCCGGTTTTTCTCTGAGCAGCAATTACCAGACCTCGGAGTATTACCAGGGTGGAATAAGTTATGTTAAAATCAGCATTAAAAACGAAGGTCGAAACCCGATCTTTATTGATAGGTACGGAGTTTCGGTTAACGCCTCCGTAAACCGTATCTTTTCCGAAGACTGCGGAGTTTTGCTTGTTCCGGGGGAAGAGCAAAATCTCGGGGTAATCGCAGTTGAGGTCCCTGAAGAAGAAAAAGCCACCATCAACATAGTCCTCTGGCTGCTTGCCTCGACCTCGGAAGGGAAATGGCACGAGTACGAGCCCTATTTTATGAACGGAGTCGTTACCGATCTAAAGCCAATGCCCGAAAAAATTACTCCGAAATACCGATATAACCCTTCCTATTACTTTAAAACAATAAACCGACTTGTGGAGCCATCCGAACCGGACGTGAGAGCCAGAGCAGCCGAAGTAGCTCGTTCATATCCCGGAGCTTATAATATCTACCAGATCTGCGCCCTCTTTGACACGGTAAAAGAAGATATCGAATACGTAAGTGATCCGAGGGGTAACGACATATGGGAACCAGCCAATGTTACTCTGAGAATAGGAGCCGGAGACTGCGAGGATCAGGCAATTCTTCTTTCCTCCATGATCGAAGCTGTGGGAGGGACTACCCGGGTTTACCTGACAGATAACCATGCCTTTGCAGCCGTTTATATAGGCAACGGAACCGATGCAATTGAAGCCGAAGTTAAAGGAATAAGGGCTTATTACGGAAATGTTGACGTAAACTACCTGACTGACGAATACGGTTCCTGGCTCATGCTCGACCCGACTTCCAGCCTTTATGCAGGCGGGCTTCCCGGAAAAACAGCCCAGACAAAGGTCCATGCCGTCGGGGAAAACGAAACTTACAGGAGCTGGACCTTCATAAACACAAGCACAGTTAAAGTCATTGACATAAGTCCCGGGGATTGAAATCGGTTCCGTATATTAACAAGTGAGACCCTTTCAGGAAGAAAATATATCCGGAGGGATCTGCATCAGACAATCAGCCGATTAGCTGTTAATCAGTAGTTTTTACCTTTTTAATTATCCTTACTTAAAGAATCCAGCCTTAAATTTTACCCATTTATAAAGAGGAGTGTTTGCAACCCATGGAAGTTCCAGAAATTGAAAAACAGATCGGAATAAATCTTTACTCTACTAACACCGAAGGTCTCGGAGGTCGACTCCGGCAGGAAGTGGAGGATTTTATTGTTAAAGAGATTACAAATAGAGAGGAAGGAAAGGATGGGAGATACCTTGTTCTCGAACTCACAAAACGCGACTGGGATACCCACCACTTTACCCGGACCCTGGCAAAAATCCTGCAGATAAGCCAGAAGCGAATAAGCGTTGCAGGCACAAAAGACAAGCGAGCCCTCACCACCCAGAAGATCAGCATTTTCGATATCGATGCCCTGGAAATTGAAAAAATCCATTTAAAAGATGTAGAGCTGAAAGTCCTGGGTCGATCCCGAAAGTCCGTGGAACTCGGAGACCTGTGGGGAAACGAGTTTATAATTACAATCAGGGACATATCAAGTTCTCCCGAAGAAACCAGAACCATACTGGAGAAAACAAACAGCAAAGTCCTGACCCAGGGAGGAGTCCCGAATTTTTTCGGGGTCCAGCGTTTCGGCTCTGTCCGCTCTGTGACTCACCTGGTCGGAAAAGCCATTGTTGAAGGAAACTTTGAAAAAGCTGCCATGCTCTACATTGCCGAGCCCTTCCCGGAAGAACCCGAGGAGACAAAAGCAGCCCGCCAGTTCGTAAAAGAGACCCGCGACTTCAAAGAAGGCCTCAAAACCTATCCCCTCCGCCTGGGCCACGAAAGGGCAATGATGAACCACCTCATCTCAAACCCTGAGGACTATTCCGGAGCCTTCAGCGTGCTCCCTAAAAACCTGTACAGGATGTTCGTACACGCCTACCAGTCTTATATTTATAACATGATCCTCTGCCGCAGGATCGAAAGTGGCATCTCCTTAAACAGGGCAGTGGAAGGAGACATCGTCTGCTTCAGGAACGAAGCCGGGCTTCCGGACTCATCAAAGACGGAAAAAGTCACTTCCGAAACCGTAAACGCCATGAACCGCCTGATAAAGCACGGCAGAGCCTTCATAACCGCCCCTCTTCCGGGCTTTAACACCGAATTTGCATCCGGGGTCCCCGGAGAAATCGAAAGTAAGATCCTTAAAGAACTTAGAGTTTCGCTTGAAGGCTTTAATGTGGAAGAGTTCCCGGAAATGAGTTCGAAAGGTACCCGCAGAGAAGTCCTCCTGCAGGTTGAACCGAAATTTGAGGTTGGAGAAGACGAGTTAAACCCTGGAAAATCAAAAACTGTGCTTGAGTTCATGCTGCCCAAGGGAAGTTACGCTACAACCGTGCTGCGGGAATACATGAAAGTTGATCCCTTGCAGATGAGCTGATATACTGAGAACTCAAAACAAACCGGACTGAAGAAAAAACTTGAAAAATAGACTTTTCGAGCCGAAATCTGCTGTTATTGCCTGGAAAACTGATCCCCTCTACCTCAATCGGGGTGCTTTTCAGGATGTATCGGAGATTTGAGAAGTTCAAGAAGAAACAATAAAAGCCAGTCTTAAAAGAGAAGGAAAAAGAGGATATCGCAGCCAAGTACATTGAATTAATTTGGTAAATTGGAGAAAAAGCGGCAATATTCGATATTCTCAAAACTGCCTCCTCTTTCGGATCCCATACATAAGAAATGCAATGCCAAACAAAAAGATTACAAACATAAACAAGAAGGCAAGAGCAACAAAGAATCCGAATCCAAGCCCGGCGTTATAAGGTTCTATAGCTTTAATAGAAAGAAGAATAACCCCCGTAAGAGCTATTAACCAGGAGCCAAAGACAAGGACTCTGTTATTCATTTTTATCAGAAGTATTACCAGCAGGATTAGCATTGCAGCTATGGCGACCTGAGGAAAATAATAGGATGCAGAACTCTCGAGACCCTTTGTAAAGGAGACCCTTTGTAAAGAACAGACCTTAATCTCCATGTTCAAAAGCATACAGTGTACCCTCAGTTGAAACCAGGTATAATTTGTTTTTGTAAAGTAAGGGCTTCGAGACGTCATATCCTTTTATTCTGCTACTGCTCTATACGAGTTCTCCAGTGCCGGAATCAAAAAATTGTATACTGCTCGAATTCGTACAATAGATGAATTTATCACCAATCACAGCTTTGAAAAAACTCACATTTGAATAGGAGTACTCATTAAGAATTTCACCGGTTTCAGGCTTTAGGACACTGGGATTTGAAAAACCAACAAATAATTTGCCATCTGTTATTTCAATGACATTTTCAAACCCCCTATTGTTTGTTTTCCAAACTTCTTCTCCGGATTCGACAGACAATGCAATAATGCTCCTCGGTCTCGAAGCATAAACCAGGTCTTTGTAAAGGAAAGGTTCGAGATTTAAAATCTTGCCCGGATATACGAATTCCCATTCCATGTCTCCTGTATGTGCATTGAGCGCAATTATGCCCTCATTGTCAGGCCATTCCTTATATCCGAATACCACACAATTTCCATTCACCAGAGCCTTTGAAAGCTCATAGCCATAGCCTCCGGTTCCAGCGTCGCTTACATTTAGTTTATATTCCCACTTCAAAGCCCCGTTTTCAGTGTCAATAGCAGACACATATCCGTCTCCGGACGTGTTGATAAATAGGGTATTTCCAAATGCAACGGGATTACCCCACCAGATATCCGAGTTTTCTTTACTCCACAATATTTTTCCGGTTTTTGCGTCCAATGCATCAATGTTTGAGGAGTGAACGGCAAACAAGACCCCTTCCTTATACCCCATGTCAACACTCGATTCATCACTCCATTCTTTACTCCAGAGTAAGGTACCTGTTTCCGCACGAGGGCTATAATAATAGCATCTCCAAAATCCTCTCTACCAATGTAGAGGATCCCGTCCGCGGCAAGCGTTACCCCGGGAGGTATCTCGTACCCGAGATTCCAGGGCAACTCATAAGTCCAGGCAACTTCCAAAGGTGGCTCCAGGGTTATGGGCTCCGCTTCACTCAAATGGAGTGTGAGGTTGTAAAACTCAAAGTCGTCGTAATTACTGCCATCTGCATTACTCCCGGAACTGATTTTGATGGTATTGTCCCTGGATTGAAAAGAGTTGGATGGACCGGAATTTCAATATCCACTTCAGCGTCATCCGGGGTTCCTGCCGGGACATAGTCATTAATGGCTCCGATTTCTATTTCGTTGAGGTAAACTTTATCAAGAAATTTGTCAGTCGGCCCCAGAACTATGTTTTTGACTGCAACTCTGAGTTCCACACTTCTTATATCCGCTGAACCCAGAGTAAAAGTTGCCGTATAAACCGGACCTTCCGGATCACCCGGATTCAATTCTTCTTTAAAATTATCCCCAAGGTGGTGGTGTTCAGTGTCGAGAACTATTTCAGTCGCTGAAGCTCCTGAGATGAAAGCAAATAAAGAAACAAATAAAAATAACGCAAGAATACATGATTTTTTTATTACAGGATACATATGTTTCAACCCCAAAACAAAAGATTCAAACCACATGCAAATCAGCGCCTATTTATAATACAGACTGAAATCAAAATTCCTAACAAAGTAAATATTGCCCCGAGACCTGGAGTACTCACCGACACCCGTGAATCTTTCGCCGATTCTTCGGTTACGTTATATTCTTCGGTTCCTGCTGTTTCTTCGGTTATTTCGAGATTTTCCATCTCCTGTAAAGTTTCCATATCTTCTTGAACAAATCCTTCATAACTGAACACAACAGGTACATCATTAACTCCGATTTCTTTTCCCGCCTGATCAAATATGTTATAAATATTATCCAGAGTTGAATTGTTGACTTCCGAACCTACCAGAACTCCTACAGTTACACAGTTTTCAATGCTACAGCCATAACTAATAACCGGTCCCTGAGGGTAAAAGTAAAGTCTCATATTGTCCCTTGAAAGATCGCAGATAGTATGAAGTTGCTCGAACCATTCTTGCCTCTGGCCTTCAATGTAGAACTCGCGTTTCATTCCATACCTGGCGATTAGCATGCTTTTCTTTTGAGCTTCAATTTTATCAAGCCCTTTTTTTGCAGATAAGCGAACTCTTTCATCTTCATCATTCAGGGCATCTGTGAGCGGTTCAATTGCACGCTCATCTCCTGTTCTACTAAGAGCCTCAGCTGCACGCGCCCTGACCTCAGAATCTTCATCATCAAGAAGCTGGATTAAAGGTTCTACGGCTGGTTCGCCCATCAGACCCAGGTGATAACCAAGATCTGCTTGAAGTTCCGGTTCTTCCTTCAGTGCCTGAATCATGGGCCGGATTGCCCTTTCGTCTTTGATTCCGGCGAGAACCTCAATTGCCTTCGTCCGAAGGAAAACATTTTCGTTTTCATTCTGCAGGATCTCAATCAGAGGTTCCGTGGCAGGTTCTCCGATTGAAATAAGGGCATCAGTGGCTGCTTTTTCAACCTCCCACACTTCATCCGTCAATAGTTCAGCCAGCGGCTGTACAGCTCTTTCGTCCTTTATTTTGCCGAGAGTGATAGCAGCATTTTCCCTGATATCCGGATCTTCAGTTCCAAGTACCTGAATTAAGGGTTCAACTGCAGGCTCCCCAATTTCAACCAGGGATTTTACGGAATCCGCTTTAACATTTACATCCGAAGCATTAAGACCTTTAATTAAAGCGTCTATTTCCGACTCTTCAGAAGCAGCGCCGGCGGTATGAACTCCGGAAAAAAGAGAGAACTGAATAATCAACAATGCAAAAAGCATGAAAATAGTTTTTGAACTAACTTTTAATTTCCTAACCCTCATTTCATCACCTGAATGGATTATCTTAGAATTCCAAAACCTCAAAACCTGAACACTAAGTTCGATAACCTCAAATTAAGAAACAAATAATGTTTATTCCATTCCCCTTACCATGCCAAGAAACACGAGTTTTTTTGCTTCCTGTACAGGGAGAAGGTAGCCGTCGAACTCGTCAATTTTGGGATTTGAGGGGTCTACCCCGTATTTTTCAATATAAGCTGCCCTTGCTTCCTCTATTATTGCTAACATTTCCTGCTCGTTCATCACAACATCATAATCCACACCTTCTTTCGAACCCTCCGGAGGTTCACCTGTCTCGGTGACCAGAACTCTTGAGTTACTTTGAAGAACAGTACCTTCAAGGTAATTTGGAAGTTCTCCCCTGGCAAATTTCAGGTCATTTTCCGTAATCTCGTATTTGTCATACATATCCTGCAGTTCCTCTTCCGTATAACTCAGATGGCCGGTAAGAACCATATCAGCAGCTGCCTCAACCTGGCTATTGTGAAATGCTCCGAGAATCCCAACGACACACCCAAAAAATACGATTACTGCTACCCATGTTTTATTCATGAAAGCCTCTCCGATGGTCAATGTCGAATACAAAAAATCAAGTACATTACAAAATAAAAAAGAAATTTTAAATAATATAATGTTTCTGTAAAAAAATCAAATTTTTCAAAATTATAAAATAATTTAGTGAAATAAAATTTAAATTTTCTATTTAGTTAGATAGTATGGAGAGAAAAAGACAAATAGACCCTATATCCAAAAATTGATGAAGTGGAGGGTTAAAGTATGCAAAAGGGAAAAGAAAAATGGGAAGCGAATAGCAGAAGAAAACAGGTAAGAATATGAAACATGGAACAGCTGCGCTGGTCTTAGTGTTCTTCCTGGTAATTGTCTTCTTTATACCGACTGAGGATACACAAGAAGCTGCAGGTAGCGGAAGAGAAGAAGAGGCTGGTGAAAGAACTGCCAGTGCACCCTGGTTTAATGAAGGCGATCCCTGGTTTGTTGAAGGTGACGAATTAAACCGGATGAGCGGTGAAGAACTCCGTGCCCTTGCCGAACAGAACGAGACGGTAAGGATAATGCTCGAAGAAGACCAGAAGCCTGAGCCCGTCAGGATCGAAAGTCTTGAGGATCTGGAACACCTTCCGGAAAACTATCCTGAAGAATTAAAAAAACAGATAATTGAAGATTACCTTGCGAGACAGAACTTCTCGGAAGAAACAGCAAAAACTTCTGACAATATCACAGAATCAACAACAAATGAAGAAAACGAATTAACAACAAGTAGAAACGAATCAACGTAAAAATCCATGTATCCAGATTACAGAAAAAACATTCAGGCCAGAAAAATCTGGCCGGAAATGGATATAAAATCCTTATAATGATTTATAGACTTGAACCTTCTCTCTTTTCCACCAATCTTCCGTACATGTCTGCAAAGAATATCATGTTTGCAAACAACATTGCAGGTATTCCCACAAGTACTATTGAGAGGATCAAAAAGATAAAGTTAAGGGCATACTGTTTCAGCGCTGTAGTGATGTACTCTCCAATATTATCTCTGACAACTTTCAGAATGTCAAACTCAAAGAAAGACTCAACGGTTTGTTTCCTGTAGAAGTTAATGGCAAGCATCGGAATCACAAAGACCCCTAACAACAGACTGACAAGGCTCCCCAGGACTTCGTTAACATACATTGCAGCAAACAGTACAACTGAATATACTATGTAGAAAGGAAGAGCTTTCAGGAAAAACAGGAATCCGAGCTTCAGGTCTTCCATAAAATCGAGCTTGATAAGCCCCTCATATCTGCCTTCAATAAATTCATTAACAATCCTTACAGAATAGCCTAAAAGTGCAAGCCAGCCTATTATCGGAACAATTAATAGCAGTACATATAGAAGCCTTTGCGGTTTTTTGAATGGATATTTCAAAGCCTCTGAAAAAATTATGGTTTCTATAATAATCACCATATATAATCCGGCTTTCTAAGTATATAAAACTTATTAAAAATAAAATAATAGATATGAACAAAAATAAACATATTAATTTACAAAGAGGCAGGAGATTTTAAAAGTAGAGCCGGAAAAAATTCTGTTTTAAATGAAAAAATATAGAAGATAAAATCGGAGAATAAGGTCTAAAAAAGCCCTAAATAAGCAAAAAGAAAGTAAAATTGAAAAAAATAGTTTTATATGTGAATGTAGCACTTTAATGACTTATTATAAACATTTGAATTCTGGTTACCGTATATCAAGCCATCAGAAAGATTGAAAATGCAACCTATTCGTATGATTTCTGCATCTCTGATATTATTATATTTTTATTTAAGTTGCTTTCATAAGTGTACAAAATACTTAATAATTGAGCTTTGAAAGTCTGAAAAGAGAAAACATAAGTCAAGATGTGACAATTTTTAAAACTTCAGTAAGCTAAAAAGCCGGAATTAAAAGTCCTCAAAATTGCGCAGGGACTGATAAGAAATGTCCGGGACCGGGTTTTATAAGCCCCGGACCCTCTCACGAATGTAAAACAAAAAGAGAAAGATATCAAAGGTTATTTTTTCTTTCTTTCCTTTGCAAGCTTCTTCTTTGCGTCCTTGCTGCCCGCAGAAGCCAGTTTTTCCAGTTCCTGCATCTTTTCTCTCTTAGCGCTTTTTTTCTTCTCCAAATCTTTTTTAGACATTGCCATGTTGCATACCTTCATAGAATTAATGAAGTCAAGAATATCCATACAGATACCAATTCAATACAGTACCTCAACAGATATCACATTAATCCCTTACTTTCATTTTTAAAACTATTTAGTATTTTCCCGCAAGAGAAATCCTCCGCTCCCCGTATGAAGGATATAAAGAGCCTAAAAACCGGTTTTTCAGGAATTTCAGTTAAGAGATCTCAGTTAGGAATTTCAGTAAGAGAAGCTAGGTTAGAGAATCTAAGTTAAGAAATCCAGGTTAATAATTGAAAAAAGCAAAAAAAAGATTATAGAGAGAGCAAATTCTCTCCAATCACTCTGGTAGGGTTTATTGTCCTTCCTTCAGGATTACTGGCCTTCCTTTTCCTTATTATATTTGCACATTGCCCTGACGAGGCCCTTGAACGGGGGAGATGGTCTGCCCGGTCTTGACCTGAACTCGGGGTGGAACTGAGAGGCAAAGAAGAAACGTTTGTCAGGAATTTCGGCAATTTCCATCCTGTTTTTGTTTTTGCCGGAAAAGACTATGCCAAAGGACTCAAGTCTATCCACGAACTCAGGGTTGACCTCATACCTGTGGCGATGGCGCTCGACAATGTAATTGGTGCCGTAGAGTTTTGTTGCAAGGGAACCGTCTTTTAGGATAGCGTCATAGTCCCCAAGACGCATGGTGCCGCCCATATCCGCAACTCCGGTCTGCTCCGGGAGGATGTCAATGACCGGGTAGGGAGTGTCTTCATCAAACTCCGTACTGTTTGCGTTTTCAAGATTTACAACATTTCGGGCAAATTCTATCACAGCAAGCTGCATGCCAAGGCAGATCCCGAGGAATGGGACATCATTTTCCCTGGCAAATTTGATTGCAAGCATCTTGCCTTCAGTCCCGCGTCCCCCAAAACCTCCGGGAATCAGGATGCCGTCAAACTGTCTGAGCTTCTCAATCTCTGCAGGGTCTTCTTCCAGGGTTTCAGCCTCAACCATGTTGACTTCAACCTTACAACCATTATCAATTCCGCCGTGCTTGACAGCTTCAAGGATACTGAGGTAAGAGTCTTCAAGGTTTGTGTATTTGCCTACGATTGCCAGCTTGACCTCTTCGGTTGTGGACTTCATCCTTGAAACCATTTCCCTCCATCCATTGTCCTCTACACTGGACTCCAGCTTCAGGTGCTTCATGAGCCTTGTGGTCAGGCCCTGCTCTTCAATCTCAAGAGGCACTTCATAAATATCAGCGGCATCATGAGCGCTGATAACCAGTTCCTGAGGCACATCACAGAATAAGGCGATTTTTTCCTTGGCGCTTTCCTGAAGAGGGGTCTTTGACCTCGTAACTATCACTTCAGGGCTCAGACCAAGTGCTCGGAGTTCTTTTACTGAGTGCTGAGAAGGCTTGGTTTTCTGTTCGCCCTGGAGGTCTTCCATAACAAGGGTAACATGAATAAAGACAATATTTTCGGAAGGTTCTTCCCTGTGCATCTGACGGACAGCTTCGAGGAAAGGCATGCTTTCTATGTCTCCGACAGTCCCTCCGATTTCAACAAGACAGACATCAGCCCCACTCCTGGCTGCAACCTTTCTTATTCTGCTCTTAATCTCGTTTGTGATATGGGGGATGATCTGGACGGTCTTTCCGAGGTAGTCTCCTCTTCTCTCCTTGGCGATCACTTCCTGGTAGATCTTGCCTGTGGTAAGGTTGTGGTCTCGGGTAAGTTCCGTGTCAAGGAACCTCTCGTAGTTTCCGAGGTCCAGGTCAACTTCACCCCCGTCCCTGAGCACAAAAACTTCCCCGTGCTGGTAGGGGCTCATGGTGCCGGCATCAATATTGATGTAAGGGTCGATCTTGATAGCCGTAACTTTGTAACCTTTATTTTTCAGGTTTCTGCCGATGGACGCGATGGTGATGCCTTTCCCAAGCCCGCTCATCACCCCACCGGTAACTACGATATATTTCATGGGTAAGCTTCCTCGATAATTTTTCTAATAAAGGGTTTTAGACCAAAAGATTCCTGTGAATTTCAGACTAAAAAACAATCAGATAATATATCAAATGATTTACTTCAATGCTTGTGTACGAACACAATACCAATATCTTCATGATATAAAAAATACTCTCTAATTCCCTAAAAGAACAACCTCAAATAGTAAACGGAAACCGGAGCCTGCTTACAACGACACCTTGGAAAAAGCTAAAAAAAGAACCGGAAAACTCAAACATGGAAAATTTAATTAAGAAATTAAGCAGGAAAAAATTAAGCAGGAAAAAAATTAAGCAGGAAAAAAATTAAGCAGGAAAAAAATTAAGCAGGAAAAAAATTAAGCAGGAAAAAAAGTAAGCAGGAAAAAAATTAAGCAGGAAAAAAAGTAAGCAGGAAAAAAAGTAAGCAGGAAAAAAATTAAGCAGGAAAAAAATTAAGTAGGAAGGAAATTCAGATAAACGAGCTTATCCGAAAAATCCTGCCAACTGGAAATTATACTTTTCAGAAAATCTGATTCCGACCGAATATATTTCATCCGGACTGCAAAATAAAATACAAATCCGGTCTTTCGACGTCACTCAACCTTCTTCCATGATTTTTAGCAGGATGTAAGTAGTACAGGTCACAAACAGGATTGAGAATAAAAGGGCCTGAGGAAAACTGACACTGAACTGGAGCCCGGCTGGCAGAATGAAGTACAGGAAGAATAAGCACACGAGCAGCAAAAAACCTCCGAAAGCCAGGACAAGGGGAAACCTTTCGTTCTGTCCCATACCTCTTCGGGTCCTTTTTCCCGGAGAGGAAAATCCTCCTTTAAAGCCCCCCAGGATCCCGCCAGAACCGCCTCCTGTCCTTGAACGTGAGGTTTTCTTTACAGGCTCTGACACTGAAGGCCTTGAGGATATAAATTCTTCAGTATCTTCTTCCCATTTCTCAGGCTCATCCTTTGAGGACTCCTGCGGCTTTGCCTCGACCTTCCCGAGCTGGACAGGAAAACCTTTCTTTTTTGAACCGTACCCTGCAGTGATGAAGATCTGACCATTTGTAAGTATCCTGCCTTCCTGCGGGATTCTTGCAACTGCGGATACGTATTCCTTCTGGAGCACATAGGGGTTGTCCCGCAAAAAAGTGATCTGGCCTTTCAGTTCTTCACTAACGGAAAGGTGAATATGGGTTGGAGATCCGTGATTTGTAATCAGGATTTCGAAAGTTTTCTCTTCACCGGGATAGAGAGGGATCTCAATGCTTTCTTTTTCAAACTCTATAGAGTTTATTTCCTGCCGGTTAATGACAACGTTCTGGAATATCTGCTCCAAGTTAAACCCTCACATCAGTTTCTGAGGTCCGGAGGAAGCAAATTCGGAATCCCCTCATCTATAGGATAATGCTCTTTACAGACTGGGCAGTAGAGGGTTCCGGATATGACCTCTTCTTCATTTTCTTCAACAACGTTCAAGATCAGGTTGCCCTTACATACAGGGCAGGCCAGAATATCCATAAGATCTTTTTTCACAAAAATTCACCATCAAAGCCACTTTTGCGATAGGGGAGACAGAATGATACTTTTTGCAGGGAATTTCAGGGCTCCTTAATATAAGTCTCGTTTCTTATTATTCCATTTCCTGCTTCTTAGTCCTTCATCCTGAGATAAAAATCTGATACTGATATTTACTAGTAATTCTTCTATATTCGCCAGGGTTGGTTTACTTATACTTTTTGCAGATCTCGTATCCTTTTGAAAGCCTCTTCTTTCCTATCCTTGAGATTCGGCGTTCTGAGGCCCCTGCCTCCTGGCATTAATTAGTCCTGAAGATTCCAGGTACTGGCTTATTTATTCATTTCACCGGACTTTTCTCATCTGTATCTTTTTATCTACGTTATTCCGGGTATTTAATATATTCAGTTAATCTTTCTTCTACTCAGTTAATCTTCTTCAATTCATCTTCCTATTTTAATGTGATCTATGGCGTACTTACAGATAACTATTATTTTACGAACTACTTATGATTTGAGTTTTTAACGCTTCAAGTGAGATAACAAATTAAAATAGGTATTAACAAATTGCTTTTTTTTAAAAAGGTTTATAAAATATATAACATTTGATAATCCTGAATAATTTTTTTCCTAACTGAACAAGTTGAACTTCGGCAACCGGATAAAATTAGCTCAATATATTTCATGATCACAAGTTTCAGAAAACCCCCTGATTCAGGAAGCGGAAACTGAATTCCGGGAAGGAAATATAAAACATTGTAAAAGTGTGGGAAAAGAAATGAAGCAGACAGCATTTGAGAAAAGCATTGACTCTGCCAGCCAGATAATGCTCCAGAAAGCAGAAGATGAAGGTATAGAAACTGCCTGGGACCGGTATGAACAACAACTGCCCCAGTGCAGCTTCGGGCAACTCGGAATCTGCTGCCGGAACTGTAACATGGGCCCCTGCAGGATAGACCCTTTCGGAGAAGGAACCGAGAAGGGAATATGCGGTGCTACTGCAGACATCATAGTTGCAAGAAACCTCCTGAGAATGATTGCCGCAGGGGCAGCAGCCCATTCCGACCATGCAAGAGACGCAGTATTAACTTTTAAGAAAATGAGCGAGGGAAAAGCCGGAAGCTACAGGATAAAAGATGAAGCAAAACTATACTCCCTTGCTTCGGAATACGGAATTTCCGCTGAGGAAAAGAGCCGGGAAGAAGTTGCAGTCGAACTTGCCAGCGCTCTACTTTCGGAATTCGGAAAACAGGAGGGGCCAATTTTATGTACAAAACGGGCTCCGGAATCAAGGCTCAAGCTCTGGTCTGAACTCGGGATTGAGCCCAGAGGAATCGACCGGGAAATTGTAGAATGTATGCACAGGACGCATATTGGTGTGGACAATGACGCAACCCATATTCTCCTGCACGGGTTAAGGACCAGTCTATCGGACGGCTGGGGAGGTTCCATGATCGCAACTGAGATACAGGATGTTCTTTTTGGAACCCCAGAACCAAAAAAGAGCACTGTAAACCTTGGAGTGCTCTCCCATGATAAGGTAAACGTAATAGTCCACGGACACGAACCAATCCTCTCGGAAATGATTGTGGAAGCTGCAGAAGACCCTGAACTTCTTGAACTTGCAGAGGAGAAGGGGGCAACGGGTATCAATGTTGCTGGGATTTGCTGTACCGGAAATGAAACCCTGATGCGTCACGGAACCCCTATAGCAGGTACCTTCCTCCAGCAGGAACTTGCAGTAATTACAGGAGCTGTGGAAGCTATGGTCGTTGACGTCCAGTGTATCATGCCGTCTCTTGGAAACCTTACCGGCTGCTACCATACAAAATTCATATCCACATCACCAAAAGCCGATTTTCCCGGAACCGCGAGAATGGAGTTCCATGAAGAGGAAGCTTATGCGACCGCAAAAGAGATCGTGAAGGCAGCCGTAGAAAATTTCCCGAACCGGAACCTCAAAAAGGTAAGCATTCCGGAAGAAAAGCAGGAATGTATGGTTGGATTCAGTGCGGAAGCGATCCTCAAAGCTCTTGGCGGAAGTCCTGCTCCTCTAATTGAAGCAATTGCAGGAGGCGCAATTAAAGGAATCGGGGCAGTAGTGGGGTGCAATAACGTAAAGATCCAGCACAATTACGGGCATGTGAACCTTGTAAAGGAGCTGATTAAAAATAATGTCCTGGTAGTGACCACAGGATGTAATGCAATTGCCTGCGCCGAAGCCGGGCTCCTTGTGCCTGAAGCTGCTGCTCTGGCAGGAGACGGACTTAAAGGTGTCTGCGAAGCCCTTGGCATCCCCCCGGTCCTGCATATGGGTTCCTGTGTTGACATAAGCCGCATCCTGGTGCTCGCTTCGGCAGTTGCAAACAGCCTGGGGGTGGACATAAGCGACCTTCCTGCTGCCGGTGCCGCCCCTGAATGGATGAGCGAAAAAGCCGTGAGTATAGGTGCTTACGTTGTTTCCTCCGGAGTGTTTACCGTGCTCGGCACGATCCCGCCAGTCCTTGGAAGCCAGGCAGTTACGGCTCTGTTGACGAAAGGCCTAGACGGCGTTATCGGAGCAAGCTTTGCCGTTGAGCCTGACCCCTTCAAAGCTGCAGACCTTATGCTTGAGCATATTGAAGGAAAAAGAAAAGCTCTGGGCTTGAAATAAAGAGGCGGTTCATATGAAAGACGTGATAATCCGGCCCGAACGCTGCATGAGCTGCCATTCCTGCGAAGTTGCCTGTGCTGTTGCACATTCAAGGAACAAAAACCTCTTTTCGGCAGTAGGAGAAGACCCCACCCCAAGAAAACGCATCTCTGTTGAGTTCCTTCCAGCTCTTGGAGCCTCCATGCCGGTCACCTGCCGCCACTGCAAAGACGCACCCTGTGTTTCGGTTTGCCCCACAAAAGCCCTTACTCAGGACACAGATACGGGCATGGTAATCCGCAACCTTGAACGCTGCGTGGACTGCTGGACATGTTCGACCGTCTGCACCCGTTTTTCGTCTCTGTACCAGTTAATTCTTGCTACAGGATGCTGGAACTCTTCCATGCTCTGCACTCACAAAATAATCGACAGGCGGACTGAAAAAGGAACCGCGATTAAATGCGATCTCTGTGAGGGTAGAGAACTCCCCGCCTGTGTGGAAGCCTGTCCCACCCATGCCCTTGTGTTTGCGGAAGTAGAAGGGCGTTAAAGAACAAATGCGATGAGAATCTTCTGAAACCTGCAAACCGAATCAAAAATGCACTTGCAGACCCTGCTGCAGGTAAAGGGGATTTGTTTACATCACATTTTAATTCTGCAAAAAGAGAACTGGACCTGTCATGTTGTAATTTTGAGGTTAAATAGCTTGGGCGCTCATTCCACAGCTAATTGTTGATATTACCCAGAGCTGTCGAGATCTTTTTTTTGGTTTCTTCCCGGTATCGCACAGGGCTGGAACCAACCCTGCCATGTTAGAAAAAATAGCCCGCAAACAGGCAATTACTGGAGACAAAATACTGAAGATCTGCCTCTCGGTTCAGGAAAATATTTATCCTGAACCCTGAAACCCGTTTTTCAATTTACAGGTAAACAGAAACACTTCCTTCAGCGGTAGCTTTCTTGGCATTCGGTCCTCCTGAGCGTAGCTCACTGCCATACCCATGAATAACTCCACTTGAGAGAATAAGATCACCACTCTAACCCATAAATTAGTCCTCTTGAGCGCAGCGAAACATTAATTAGTCCTTTTGGACTCTTCCGGACTGATACTATATAAAGGATTATTGCCCTATTAACATAAAGAACTTGAAAGAAAAAAGGGGAGTAAGGCATGAACAGCAATATCTACAGGAAGATAATGATTGCAACCGATGGTTCGGAACCCGTCAAAAAAGCGGTTGATACGGCGATTGAGATCGCAAGACTGGGCGGGGCAAAGCTCTATGCTGTATACGTGATCGCATCCGGAGGGCTTTCCCTGACTCACCCGAGAGATGTGGGATGGGATAAGGCAATGAAAGAGCACCTCACTACCGAAGGAAAGGAAGCAACAGCTTATGTCGAGACCGGAGGAAAAGCAGCAAGTGTTGAGGTCGAACCCGTAATCCTTGAAGGAAACCCGGCGCATGAAATTGTCGAGTTTGCAGAAAAAAATGATATAGACCTGATCGTGATGGGAACACACGGCAGGACAGGAGTCCAGAGGTTTTTACTGGGGAGTGTGGCTCAGAACGTGGTGAGACATTCCAGAAAAGCCGTACTCGTCGTAAGAGAGACTGAAGCCGAATAATACCGCAGTACCGGATGTAAATTCATGGCCAGGGTTGTAGAAATAAAGGGAAAAGACCCAATACAGACAAAGGTAAAAGGCCAGATACAAGCAAAGGTAAAACAACAGGTACAAACTACGGTAAAACGCTACTTATAAACTCTAAATGTTAAACCATTAACCTTAAAAACATGGAGTTTTCAGGGCAGGAGTCCCGAACTTTTTCGGGATAGATTGATTTACCTGCCCGCCCCAAATAAGCTCCAATGATAGAACTTTTCCTCAGTGTACTGGATTTTGCTCTCCCGATACTTGTAATGATTTTTGTGGGGCTTGTAGGTACCAGCGTGCTTGTGGAACTCGGCCTTATGCAGAAAATCTCAAAACTTGTGAGCCCTATTTTTGCCTATACGAACCTGCCAGAAACCTGTGCTTCAGCCTTCGTTGTGGCAATCGGGTCTGCTGTTGCTGCAAACAGCATGCTTTTTCAGGCAAAAAAGGAAAACTGCCTTGACGACAGGGAGGTCGTGCTCTGTTCAATGATGAACGCAACCCCTGCCTATTTTCGTGAACTCTTCACCTACCAGATCCCTATAGTGCTGCCTGCGCTCGGGCTCGTTGTCGGGGGATTTTACTCTCTTGTATTTGTGGTCACTGCAGTGTTCAAGATCCTGGTAATTGCGGTTGCAAGCAAGATTTTTCTTAAAGGAGACTCCTGCAAAGCCCCCGAGACTAGGAGCACGGAAAAGGTGTCTCTGAAGACCGCTTTAAAACGGGCGCTTAAAAAAGAGTTCAGGGTCTTTCTGAAGATTGCAGGAGTTTATCTTATAGCAACCACTATCATCTTTTTCCTTCAGGAGCAGGGGGCATTCGAAATATTCAGTGTACTTCCCCTTGCCGAACTTTTTAAAATTCCCCCGGAAACAATTGTCCCCCTGACAAGTTACGTTGCAAGCCCCATACTAGGGATTTCACTTCTCGGGCCCATGATCCATTCGGGAGAGATTACAAATGTGCAGGCAATGATCGTGCTTATGCTCGGTAGCATGTTCATGCTCCCCATCTTTGCCGTCCGCAGCCAGCTCCCGAGAAAAGTAGCTATTTTCGGGACACGCCTTGGGGTACAGATTGTTGCGTATTCTACGGCAATAAGCATATTTGTAAGGCTCATAGCTTTGTTAGTATTGCTTGGCATGGCTTCCTGAAGTCTTATTACAGGTTCTCAAGAAAAGTGGCATTTTAAAGGGTAATCATTTTTAAGTCAATCCCAAAACTCAAAATTTGCTTATTTGGATCTCTTAGTTTAAGCGACTAATCGGGCTTCTGATTACGAAAGCAATCCTGAATAACGTTCTGATAATCGAGATTAAAACTGGGTTTTGGGATGGGCTCTTTTATAAATTTGAAACCCGAATGCTTTCAAACTTCTACCGGCATGCCTTTTAGATTCCTGCTGACAGGCTTTTTGATTTTTACTGACAGGCTTTTTGTTTGCAATTTTTGACCTTTTTTACCTTCAGTCCGAAAAGAACAGATCGAGAATATACCGAGTGTACAGAATATAAGTATCAAATAATACAAGTTATCCAATACAAGTTATCCAAAAGAACAACAAAAACAACAAAAATTTTTCCACCCAGTAAATATTCCCTACAACGGGGAAGTATTTCCTGAAAAAACCTTTTTCAGAGGTTAGTGTTCAAAAAAATAGAGGAAGAAAATTTCAAAGGAAAGTCAAATAGACAAAATGGAACTAAATTTTACTTGAATAAACTTCCAAAAAATATAATGAGCAAATTAGTGAACGGGGATTTTTAGAGGAGGTTAAAATATGTTGGATTTGATTATAATCAAAAATATTTGATTTTGAGCTTTACCCGTTCACCAAACTCTTCTGAGGAGTAAACCATATATAAACTTTTTGGCACATAAAAAGGACAACACCCTTTTGTGCAAGAAAAAGAAGAAAAACACTGAGTTTGGAGAGTTTTTGTCCTGAAATGGCAGGTTAATAGGATAGTTAGCACATAAAATGCAGGTAGGGTATTTCGCTTAAAGAATAAAAAGCCAGAAATAGGAACAAAAAGGGTAAAAATATCTGCCAAAGATATTTAAATCGGTTTTTATCTCAGTTCCGGTGCCGGAAGATAGTATAAATTGCTTAGAAATATATGGAAAACAGCATATAATAATTGGCAGAACATAGTGTAAAGCAGGTGTTACTTACATGAAAGTGTTCACTTACAGCAGGTGTCACTTACAGGCAGATTTGCACTTATATGGAGATTATGCAGGATAGGCTTCAGAAAACAGAGCTGATCCCGGAATGAGAGGAAAATAACTTACAGGGAATAAAAAAAGAGAGGGGGTAAGGTATGAGAGAAGGAACTTATAAAAAAATAATGGTTGCAACCGATGGTTCGGTCCTCGTCAAAAAAGCTGTTGATACAGCGATTGAAATTTCCAGGCTTAGCAAAGCTAAACTTTACGCTGTATATGTTATGGTTCAGATGACCCCTCCCGTCAGGGGTTTTGGCTGGGAACAGGCTGCAATAGACCATTTCAGAAAGGAAGGAGAGACAGCTACACTTTCTGTGAAAGAAGCTGCTAAAGCCGCCGGAGTGGAAGTGGAACCCGTACTGCTTGAAGGCCATCCCGCAGACAAAATAATAGAATTTGCGGAACAGAACGACATGGAAATGATCGTGGTTGGGACTCTGGGGAAAACCGGAATTGACAGGTTCCTGCTCGGGAGTGTAGCTGAAAATGTTGTGAGGCATTCAAAAATACCTGTACTCGTGGTCAGAGGTGAAGTCCCGGAGGAATAAAGCAAAGTCAATAGACAAAAAACAGATATCCAAACCAGAGGTTTACTATTTATATTTTTCAAAAAAGAGATTTGACCTCAGGAGTGTACCTCGAGGTCGAGTTCCTGGCATCTGAGCCTTGCCTTTGAAGCCAAAAAGCCAGATTGCAGTTGATTCAGGGTACAGTCTTATTTTATCCTATTACACTCATACCGGAAACCCGGATTGAAGGCGTTATTATGCCTCCGACTTTTCTGACGTCAAAGCCTGCACCTGTAATGTTTTTCAGGAGTTCGAAAGCGTTGCCCGAAATCATGAGAGATTTTATGGGTTTGTCCAGGGCTCCGTCTTTGATTGTGAAGGCGTTTCGGGCTTCCACTGAAAAGTCCCCGGAGATTGAGTTTGCAGTATGAGCCCCGATGATCGTGGTTACGAAAACTCCGGAAGCAGTATTTGCAATAATGTCTTCCTGAGGGTAGTCGATAACGAAGTTCCTGAGCCCTACTGAGGGAGGGCTTGTATAGGAGGACCTTGAGCCGTTGCCTGTGCTCTTTACACCGGCTTTTCCTGCGGTATAGCTGTCATAGAGGTAGGTTTCAAGCACACCGTTTTTAAGGACCGTGGTGTGCTGCGAAGGAACGCCTTCATCATCCGAAGCCGCGGTCTCTATACCCGCTTCAACCAGCCCGTCATCGTAAATACACAGTTCCGGGACAGACACCTCTTCCCCGAGCTTATCGATCAGGCCTGACCTCCCTTTCTGCACATTGTCCGAATCAAGCGAGGGGGCAAGGGCATCATCGAGAATGTCCGAGAAAGCAAATGGGTGAAAGATAACATCGGTTTTCTGCGGCTCTATTTTTATTCCTCCCCTGGACTTCAGGGCAAGGTCGGAAGCATTTTTCCCGAGAGCAAAAAAGTCAATATCAAGGGAGCGAGAAACGGCGAAGTCATAGGCTGTTGAGGTGTCCCCGTTTACGGTAATCACATCGACAAAACCGGATACTGTCGTTGATTTCTCTTCAATTTCTATTCCGTTTGTGTTCAGGATTAAACGCCTGCTCCTTGAACGTGTAAAGCCTCCGGAAGTCGGGAGAGTACCGGGCATCTCTTTTGTCCCGTCAACGAGTTCTACGGCATAGCCAATACATTCTTCAAGTTCAAGAGCTTCGACCTTTTTGTCAAAGATACCCGAAACCTCAGGGTATTTGCCGTTTGAAGGAAGGGATACCCAATCAGGGTCGTTTTCCCGGACCCGGGCTTCTGCAACCGCAACCTTTACGGCATTTTCGAGATCTTGTGCAGAGTTAGTGCTGGAAAAACCCACCGCGCCGTTTACAATTGCACGGATTCCCAACCCTTCCGAGAAACGGTCTTTAGCGTTCTCAAGGGAATCTTTTTTGAAATTGACACCTGTGGAGTGGTTTGCAAAATAATAGATTTCAGCTTCTTCAGCCCCTGCTTCTTCTGCCAGTTTCAGGGCTTTTTTTGCAAGCTCGTACAATTCATGCACCTCCTACAAGGGCTTTTGAGATTGCAATATGAGGAGAACCATCCGATACGGGGACAAGCTGCCCGGCTTTTCCGCATCTTCCGGCAGTCATTTTCAGGTCATTGCCCACAAGGGTTACATGGTTGAGGATTTCAAGGGTCTTGCCTGAGAGAGAGACGTCCCTTACGAGCTCGGTAAGCTCTCCGTTCCTGATAAGGTACCCTTTTTCGGCATTGAACTGGAAGATACCTTCTCCGGTGTTTACCTGCCCGCCCCTTGAACCTACAAGGTACATGCCGTCCCTGACTTCTTCCAGCATCTCTTCAAATCTGGAATCCCCGTTATCGATGAAAGTATTGCTCATCCTGACAACAGGCATGGAATAGCCCTGAGCCCTGCAGTTTCCGGGAGTGCCTCCGAGTTTGGCTGCAGTTTCGCGGGAATGAAGGTAGGAGTTAAAAATTCCGTCCCTGATGATCTCGGTTCTTTTCGATTCGGAACCTTCGGCATCAAAAGGATAATACCCGAACTCATGCAGAGTAGGGTCATCAATAATCGTAACAAGTGTAGATGCAATCTGTTCTCCTATCCGGTTTTCAAGAATAGAGTCCCCTTCAAGCACCAGGTCTGCTTCCGAAGCATGTCCTACGGCTTCATGGGCAAAAACTCCTGCCAGTTCCTGGTCAAGCACCACAGGCATTTCTCCGCCTTTGGGGGTCTTCGCCTTCAGGAGTTCGATTGCGGTCTTTCCTGCTTTTCCGGCAAGCTCGAGGACATTTTCTTTCTCAAAAAGCTCATAACCGTATCCGAAACGACTTTCCCTGCCTGCCTGGTAGACGCCGTTTTCCGAGGCAACCGCAGAGACTGCAAAACCGACATTCAAAAGTTCATATTCACATTCCAGCCCTTCCGAACTCCGGTACTGAACTTTGAATTCGGACTCGAGATACATTACCTTGGTACTGTGAACGCCTGCGATCTTTGCATGTCCCTCAATACTCTTCAAAAGGTTTACTTTTTCTTCAATTGCAACGTCTCTCGGATCGATCCTGATTTCAGGAAGGTCTTTTACTCCGGGGGGATTTATGGCTGCAAGTTCAACTTCTTCTTTAGGGGTGCTCGCATTCATAGAAAAAGCAAGTTTTGAGGCAGCATCGACCCCGCGTTTGAGGTCTATATCCCCTTCAACAGCCGTATAACCCCAAGAACCCCCGCAGAGGGCCCTTACTCCGGCCCCCTTTGTGAAGTTTCTGGATATTTCTTCAATCTTTCCGTTATCCAGAATGATAGAAGTGGAACTGCCCTCTATCACCCTGCAGTCATAAAATTTAATGTCCTGCATAATACTATTCATGCTCAGTTCCTGCACCCGAAAAGGTTCATAGCCTGTACGGAAGCGGGTGTAACTTCCGGAATATCGAAACTTAGTTTTGTAATATTTTTGAGTTTTTCGATAATTGTATTCTTTTTCGGGCCCATAAGGCTGTGTTCCATTACTTCCGCAATTGAGGAAACAGGAATGATCTGGATCTTCTCCCTGTATGCCTTTTCAACAAGAACGTCTGCCTCGTTGGCTTTTGGTATAATGACTTTCTTCAAGCCGGCCTGAGCTGCAGCTTCGATCTTGTAGGTGACTCCGCCAACAGGCAGGACATCTCCCCTGACGGAAAGCGAACCCGTCATTGCAACAGTCTGGTCCACAGGGATCCTTTCAATAGCAGAGATTACGGCAGTTGCTATGGAAACCGAGGCACTGTCCCCTTCCACACCTTCATACGTCCCCACGAACTGTATGTGGACATCGTGACGGGAAATATCGGTCCCGGTCATGTTCTTTATCACCGCGGATACGTTCTGCACGGCTTCCTTTGCAATGGCCTTGAGTTTCCCGGTTGCAATGATCCGGCCTTCGGCTCCTGAGAGTGCAGGTGTAACTTCGGAGACAATGGGGAGTACGATTCCCGAATCTCCACCCATGACTGCAAGTCCGTTGACTCTGCCCACAGCCGAACCTTTCCTCAGGAAGGACTCGTATTCCTTGCGCTGTTCGAGGTAGCTGTCTGCAAGCTGCTGTTCGATGGATCTTGCGATCCTCTTTGCTGCAAGCACATGCTCGGCAGTTGTGATCGGAGCTCCTTCGGAGTGAGCAATGTCTCCTGCCACACGCACAAGCCCGCCAAGGTCACGGAGCTTCAGGGTAAGGTGGCCTTTCCTGCCTGCACGCCTTCTGGCTTCCCGGATCACTTCTCCTACAGCTCCCTCGTCAAAGTGAGGGATATGCCCGTCCCTGACGACTTCCTGGGCAACGAAGCGGGCCAGTTTCTTCCGGTTTTCGGGAGAGTCTGCCATGGAATCTCGCATGTAGACTTCGTACCCGTAACCTTTTATCCTCGACCGGAGCGCAGGGTGCATTTTCTGTACGGCATCCAGGTTCCCTGCAGAGACCATGATAAAGTCACATGGCACAGGCTCGGTCTTGACAAGAGCTCCCGAGCTTCTCTCGGATTGCCCGGTAATCGGGTATTCTTTTTCCTGAAGCGCAGTTAGGAGACTCTGCTGTGACTCAAGTCTCAGGGTATTGATTTCATCAATGAAAAGCACACCCTTGTGGGCTTTGTGGATATCCCCTGCTTCTACCCTGTCGTGGGCAGGAGTCTCAAGCCCTCCGGACTGGAAGGGGTCGTGCCTGACATCTCCAAGCAGAGCGCCTGCATGGGCTCCGGTTGCATCGATGTACGGGGCGTGCTCCTTGTCATAATTTGAAACCGCCAACTTCGGAATCATCATTTCCTCTTTTGGTAGGAACTGGCGGGTTAACATAAGAATCATAATGCCTGCAATGATACCCCAGAGCAGCTGGGCGACGAAGTAAGAATAGATGATGATACCCACAACAAAGAGCATCATAAGCATGTTCCGGGCCTGGGCTTTCTTTCTTGCCTCCATCTTGTGAGCCATGACAATTTCTCGGCCCTTCCCGGCGGGAACCTCCCTTATCTTGGGATTGTTAAGGTCCTCCAGGTTAGGATATACAAGGATATCCTTGAGCTCTTCTTTAGGAAGAAGTTCTGCCATTGCCTTTGCAAGCAGGGACTTTCCTGTGCCTGGTGTCCCTATCATCATGATGTGCCGTCTCTGGCCGGCGGCTTTCCTTACGACTTCCACGGCATGTTCCTGCCCCAGCACCTGGTCAATAAGGAGTTTTGGGACCTCGATGTTCGAAGTGTCCTCAAACCGGAAGCCGATGTCTATATCTTCATCTATTTCTTCACTTAACTCAGACTCGGCCATGACCTGAGTAGACTCATGAGTAGGCTCATCCTGTGTCTGATGAGTAGGCTCATCCTGTGTCTGATGAGTAGGCTCATCCTGTGTCTGGTCGGCCGCAGACGTGTCTAACTTCGGGACAGACTCCTCCACTACTTCATTGGCTTGCCTGTCCATATTCTCTGAAGACCCGTCTATGTTCTGATTACTATTATACACCATGGTTAGCTCACATATTCGAACGTTATTTGATAGACGTTATCTGATCGAGATTATATACTTGACGCTTTTGAAAAAAACAATAAACTTAATGGTAGAATAATGGACAAAAACGGCTGCTACAATAACAGACTCCTGAAGTTACTGTAACCCCATCCATACTTTGGCTAATTATATAAACTAACGGTATATAAAATTAACCTACCGCTATATATACAGTATATAGAAACCTTTTGTTATAATTATTTGCTGGCTGGACATTAGAGTAGAAAACTTGATCAGAAAATCAATTACAAAATTAACCTGTAAGAGGTTTTTGGATATTTTTTACATACCTATGCCGCATCTACTATATATAATTAAATATCATCTTTGCAGAAATTTGTGTAGAGGAAATCGGCCCGTACCTGTAAATCGATATCGACAGCTATTTAAAAAAACAAAGGGGATTTTTCTCATATGGCCAGAAGCAAGGTAAAAAATCTTCTCCTCCTGAAGCAGATCCACAGTGCTGTGACCCAGATCAAGAAAGGCAAACTGGATAAAGCCCTCGACACCCTGGATAAAGCCGAGAAATCTGCAAGACAGGCGAAATCCACGGATGCCCTTTACTATATTCTCTTTACCCGCGGAGGGATCCTTTACTCGGCAAAAGAGTATGACCGAGCCCTTGAGACCTATGAAAGAGCCCTCAAAGTAGGTTCCGAACTCCTGGAAACAGACTCGGAAAATACCGATTACCAGCATTACATGGGCACAACCCTGAGCAATACGGGAAATCTCCTCCGGAAAAAAGGTGAAATTGACAGGGCTGTCGAATCCTATTCCTCTGCCCGTAAAATATATTCGGACCTCATCACAAAGGACCCCGAAAATGCCGTTTACCGCTCATACGCCGGAGAAAACCTGAATAACTACGGATCCCTCCTCCTGGAAGCCGACTCCCCGGATTCAGCCTGTGAAATCCTGAAAGAAGCCGTAAAAATCTACGAAAAACTCTTTGAGGAAAAGCCTGAAAATCTGGGTTATCAAGCCGAACTCTCAGTCGTGCTCAGTCAGTTAGGAAGCTGCCTCAAGCAACAAGACCCAGAAGAAACCGAAACCGCAAAAAAGGCCCTGGAAAGAGCCCTGGAAATGCAGGAAAATCTACTCTCCCAGCAGTCTGATAACGAGAAAATCAAAGAGGCTATCACCCTGACAAAAGAGAGGCTGGAAGGACTTTGAGAGTGGAATTACAGGTTTTCTTACAGGTTTTTCCCGGAAAACAGCAGCATATGGACATAGAGCAGAACCATCAGTCCTACCACAAGCCCCCAGACAAACTGAAAAGTAAGATATGAATAAACGCCAAGAACAAGCACAAATAAAGCGAGGAAGACATTTGCCAGCCTGACCCTCCGCTTCATCCCGGGGTCGTGCGGAATCCCGGCTTCGTCTTCGTTCAGATCGCATTCTCTGAAATAACGCCTCTCCTGCTGCATGTAGTAGTAAAGCCTCAGGATGAGGAGATCTATAACTACGCCCCAGAGAAGCTGCCCTATATAAAGAGTGTAGAAAAAGACAGCTACAACGAAGATAGCTACAAGTATCACATACAATTTTTCATACTTGCTTTTTCCAGCAGCTTTACCGTCATCCCTGTCTGAACCTTTATCCCTTTTTTCTTTCTCTGCTTCCCT
Organism: Methanosarcina acetivorans C2A; assembly: GCF_000007345.1. Classification (NCBI taxonomy): domain Archaea; kingdom Methanobacteriati; phylum Methanobacteriota; class Methanomicrobia; order Methanosarcinales; family Methanosarcinaceae; genus Methanosarcina; species Methanosarcina acetivorans. Next base: position 4,061,372 of record NC_003552.1, read on the forward strand.
GTCCATGCTGACCCCCCTATCTGTACATTTCCTTTCCTAATGTCGATAAGCAGCAAGATGTCCAGAAAACGTGAATTAAAGAAAGGTATAGAACTTCGAACACCTATAATTAAGCTTTTAATAATATATAAAGGAGTTGGGAAAAAGCAGGCACATGGAGGAAAAACAGGGCTATTGCACAACAGATAATACTAACTATGTTGCCAATACGACGCTCTCATAATATGACTATGCCACCAATACCATGTTATCAACTATGCAACCAACACTTGCAACCAACTATACTACAATACCATGCTACCAGCTATGCTACCAACATTATGCAACCAACCTTGCCCCAATAATACGCTCAACAGGATCTATGATATTAAACTATGCCATAATACGGCTTTCATTACAACAAAACCTGTGTTACAGGAAAACCTGTGTTCGAGATACTGCCCAATATGACCCACCATGTAACAAAATCTACACTACCGGTCTATGCTGCAGCAGAACCTATAAAACATTACAGGCGTTTTTTTTAGATATGTCCGAGACACCCCAGAAATTGAGAGAAGAAGCAGTAAAATATTTTAATGAAACCCTGGATCTGATGCAAAAAGGAGAAAACGCTGAAGCCCTCGAATCCCTCCGGAAGGCCGAAAGCTCCGCCCAGAAAGCAGAAGACGGCCCCATTCTGTTCCACATCTTAAAAGTAAGAGGACAGCTGCTCCAGTCCCTGGACATGCTTGAAGAAGCCCTCGAAACCTACGCCTTTTCCTTAATTATGAGCGAAAAACTCCTCTCCGAAGACCCGGAAAACAAACTCTACACCGACACCCTCCACCTGAACCTCAACAACCTCGGAAACCTCGGCAACGCCTTCCAGAGAATGGGCAACTTCCCTTCCTCAAAACAGGCCTACGAAATAGGCATCGAAATCTGCCAGAACCTCCTCAATTCCTATCCCGAAAACGAATTCTACCGGATGTACGCCGGAAACACCCTCAACAACCTCGGAGAACTGCTTTTCACAATGGGTGAGCCCGAAGAAGCAAAAGAAAAATACGAAGAAGCCCTCAAAACCTATTCCCTCCTCCTCAAAAATTCCCCGGAAAAACCGGAATACCTCTCAGACACAGCAATGACCCTCAACAACCTCGGAAACCTCTATTCCGAAAAAGGGCAAGAGGCAGAGGCAAAAGAAAACTTCGAAAAGGCGCTTGAGATCCTGAAAAAACGGAGTGAAAAAGAACCGGGGAATGAAAAGCTGAGGGAAGAAATCAGAATCACGCAGGAAAAACTCGAAGCGATTTGAAATTTTCCTCCTCACAGCCTGAGCAGGCTAATTTTCGCGAATATCTCCACGCGCCTTCAGAAGACTTTCCCTGTATTCAAAGAAAAAAGGGCGAATAATTTCTTATTCTCTAATTTTTTGTGACAATAGATGTGTAAAAAACGCAAAATTTAAGCTTCCCTGAATTCATTCTTTTAACATGTCCGGGAGTTTGAGAGATTCAGCTATAGATCACTTCAATAAGACTATATCCTTGATGCAAAAAAGACAAAACAAAGAAGCTTTAGAAGAACTTGAAAAAGCTGAAGAAGCTGCAAAGCAAGCGAAAGCAAACGACATTCTCATCCATACCGTGAACCTGAGAGGGCAGCTTATGCTTACTCTGGGCGCTCTCGATGAAGTCCTAAGGATCTGCGGATTCGCTTCAAACTTTTTTGCGGACATACTTTTGAAAGACCCCGAAAATGAATTCTTCCAGCAAAGTTTTCAGATGAACCTCAACAACCTCGGAACTACCGGCAACTTTTACCATAACACAGGAAGATTCCCTCAAGCAAAAAAAGCCTATGAAACCGGACTTGGCATCACTCTAAAACTTCTGCAATCTTCTCCTCAAGACGATTTTTTACAAAACTATACCGGAACGACGCTAAACAATCTAGGAAACTTGCTTTCGGATATGGGGAGAATTGAAGACGCGAAAAACAGGTACGAAAAAGCACTCGAAATGAGAGAAAAACTACTCGAAAAAGACCCCGAAAATGTAGCATACCAATCATACGTAGGAGGGACACTAAACAATTTAGGAAACTTGCTTAAAAATATGGGGCGCATCGAAGACGCGAAAAACAGGTACGAAAAAGCACTCGAAATGAGAGAAAAACTACTCGAAAAAGACCCCGAAAATGTAGCATACCAATCATACGTAGCAATGACGCTAAACAATTTAGGAAACTTGCTTAAAAATATGGGGCGCATCGAAGACGCGAAAAACAAGTACGAAAAAGCACTCGAAATGAGAGAAAAACTACTCGAAAAAGACCCCGAAAATGTAGCATACCAATCAGACGTAGCAATGACGCTAAACAATTTAGGGACATTGCTTTCGGATTTGGGGAAAATTGAAGATGCGAAAAACAGGTACGAAAAAGCACTCGAAATTTACGAAAAACTACTCGAAAATGATCCCGAAAATGTAGCATACCAATCTTACGTAGCAATGGCGTTAAACAATTTAGGAAACTTGCTTAAAAATATGGGGAGAATTGAAGACGCAAAAAACAGGTACGAAAAAGCACTCGAAATGAGAGAAAAACTACTCGAAAACGACCCCGAAAATGTAGCATACCAATCAGACGTAGCAATGACGCTAAACAATTTAGGGACATTGCTTTCGGATATGGGGAGAATTGAAGATGCGAAAAACAGGTACGAAAAAGCACTCGAAATTTACGAAAAACTACTCGAAAAAGACCCCGAAAATATAGCATACCAATCAGACATAGGAGGGACACTAAACAATTTAGGGACATTGCTTTCGGATATGGGGAGAATTGAAGATGCGAAAAACAGGTACGAAAAAGCACTCGAAATTTACGAAAAACTACTCGAAAAAGACCCCGAAAATATAGCATACCAATCAGAAGTAGGAGGGACACTAAACAATTTAGGGACATTGCTTTCGGATATGGGGAGAATTGAAGACGCGAAAAACAGGTACGAAAAAGCACTCGAAATTTACGAAAAACTACTCGAAAAAGACCCCGAAAATATAGCATACCAATCAGAAGTAGGAACGATGCTAAACAATTTAGGAAACTTGCTTTCGGATATGGGGAGAATTGAAGACGCGAAAAACAGATACAAAAAAGCACTCGAAATTTACGAAAAACTACTCGAAAAAGACCCCGAAAATATAGCATACCAATCTTACGTAGGAGGGACACTCAACAATTTAGGAAACTTGCTTTCGGATATGGGGAGAATTGAAGACGCGAAAAACAGATACAAAAAAGCACTCGAAATTTACGAAAAACTACTCGAAAAAGACCCCGAAAATGTAGCATACCAATCATACGTAGGAACTATGCTAAACAATTTAGGGACATTGCTTTCGGATATGGGGAGAATTGAAGACGCGAAAAACAGATACAAAAAAGCACTCGAAATTTACGAAAAACTACTCGAAAAAGACCCCGAAAATGTAGCATACCAATCTTACGTAGGAGGGACACTCAACAATTTAGGAAACTTGCTTTCGGATATGGGGAGAATTGAAGACGCGAAAAACAGATACAAAAAAGCACTCGGAATTTACGAAAAACTACTCGAAAAAGACCCCGGAAACTTAGCATATCACTCAGAAGTGAACACGATCCAATGTAAAGTAAAAAAAGTTAAAGGTTCCGGGAGATGTTGAAATGTCAGATAATAAAGAGTCTTTAACTGATACTGAAGAAAAAAATATTGATTGTTTTGAAGAAATAAAGACAAGTCTTGAATATGTTTTAACTGTATCCGAAAATCAACTTAAAATTGATATTGAAAATGATGCATACCAATCATTAGTTGTCACAACTTCGAATAGCCTCTCATCCTTATTTCAGCATGTTGGTTTGATAGAAATAGCTAAGAAACACTTAAAGCGATCAATTGAACTTTGTAATAAAAAAATAGAGGCAGATCCACATAACTTGGCTTACAAATTAGATAGGGCAAAAGCTATATACATTCTAAGGAAAGTAGAGAATTTTTTATTTAAACGTACTTTGAGTAAAGATAGTGAAAGCGTACAAAAAACCCATCAAAAAACAACAAGTATCTCTAGCTACGAGAATAATTATTACAATAGTTTAGTTGAAAACATCGAATTAATCAAGCAAACGGAAAAAGAAGATGAAGATTACGAATCATTTGAAAATTTATACTCTCAGTTAATCGATGAAATGAAAAGTTTTAATCCAGAAATTTTCTACAACAACTGGAAACTAACAATCAAATTTGACTCCAAAAAAGTTAAAGGAAAACTGACAATAAAAATTGGAGCCACCACATTTTTTGATCGTCAACTAACTGAAGAAGAGGCAAAATATAACGAAATTGAAATCGATTTACGGGAGAGGAAATATTTTCCCAAAGGAAAAGAGTTTATCACCTTTGAAATTCCAAACCATATGCCAATAATAAAGGAATTTGACTATTTTGAAACAATAGATGGAAAACACAAAACAAGAATCTTGCAACATGATTGTTGTGGAAATCTATTTACTGGAAAGAACTTGCGGATTGCAGCAGTTCAGCTCAAGTACAATGCATATAAGGAAAATTCGGTTGTGAAAATCATGGCTGATGAAGCCTATCACCGAAAAATATTGGCGGTTCTTAAAGCTTTAAGGGGAGAAACAGACATTATAGTTTTTCCTGAATTTTCTATCCCATTTGATTTTCTTGAAGAGATACAGCAATTCTCAGATGAAAACAGAATTATTGTTGTGGCTGGAAGCCACTATGTCATCGATGAAAATATCGAAAAATATGGGAAACTATTCATTCACGAATTCGAAGAGGCAGACTTATTAAAAAATGTTTCACCTATTGTGATTCCTTCATCGAAAATAGTACATAATGAAAAGTATTTAGGAGCAAGAATAGAAGAACCTGTATTTTTTGAAGATGGAATGGAACCGGGAGAAATAAACCACATTTTCAAACTTCAAGAAAACCTCAACATTGGAATTTTGATTTGCTATGAGTTTCTGAATACAGAGTTGAGACATCGCTTAGTTCCGATTTGTAATGTAATTCTTGTACCACAGACAAACCCGAAGCCTCAAAGCTTCTACGAAATGGCTTTGAATGATATTAATCGTCCTCTGGGAGGAGGAAATACGGCTTTTGTTATGGCAAACGGGATCTTTACTGTCGATGGAGAAAAAGGGATTCAGGGAGGATATACAGGGATTGCCTTAACGCTGGACAAGCACTCAAAAACGCTAGAAGAAGAAGGTATTATCTTTCCTGTTGGGGGATCCATGGAGCAGCTTGTATTTTTAGCTTCTATAAACACTGACTATTTCCCTGCCTGGGAAGGCCAAGTAGGACAAGTACCAATCACGACAAGACTCATCCATATCTTTGAAGAATCTGAAATACTTAGGAATCCTGAGGGAAACGGAAAGGAGTTCATCGAATTAATAAGGAAAATTAATTCCTGTGAGAATCGGGAAAAATTAAGAGAGCTTCTTGAGAAAAACCGTAGAGATCTGAAAAATAGTGAAGATGCAGATAAAGGTAAGGAAAAATCCCTAATAGAACAATACTCCCCCCTCATGAATAAACATATCCAGAACATTGAAAACCTCAAATTAGAAAAGATGAAGAAAAAATGCTGTTGTATCCTGATCCCTGCAGAATAAAATGGACTTCATAATATGCAAGTTGGGACGAAAAACCGCATAACTGACTGAAAACGCTAAAGAAAGCTAAAGACTTTTAAAACTGATTCTTCTTTTACAGGCTGTCTCAAAACTAAAGTTAATTCTACAATTGTGTCAAATTTTTCTACTACAAGGTTAATTCATGTGTAAATTTTTCTAATTTAGGTGGTCTTGTTTTTAAATTCAACGTTGCTCATTATCCAATTGTAGAAATGGTTTGAGTTTTGAGACAGCCTGTTTACTTCATTTTCACGCGCAAACCGCTCTCCTGCGTCGAGCGTGACAAGAACGACCCGATACAGCAAATATGGTTTTATGGGTCAGAATAGGTAATTAAGTCCTCTTTCAGTCCTCTTGAGCGCAGCGAAAAGGACATCGTGCTCCCGAAGCGAAACTCGGGTAGGACACCGTGCTCCCGAAGCGAAACTCGGGTAGGACACCGTCCTCCCGAGACGGGACTCGGGCGGAAAAGTTAATCATCTAAAAATTAAAAAAAGGGCTGTGGAAAAAGTTCCATAGAAGAGTTCCTTATTCACGGATTTCAGGTGAACAGGTCGAAGATATTTCCAAGCGTGCTGCTGTCTGCCTGGTAGAATTCGGTGTATTTGCAGCGTTTGCAGGTGACATGAGTGAATTTTTTGTTCTGGACATCGAGGACTTTACTGAGGAAACCGCCTGTTGCGCGGATCTCACCTAGAACGTAGGAGTTGTTTCCGCATTTTGGACAGACGAAATTAATATTTTTGCTCATATTTTTTAGCCTCACTATTGTTTTTTAGATAGTTAAAAGAATAAAATAGCTTTATTCTTGCACTATTTAATCTTATTGTATAAATTGGGATAGAAAGGACGAATCCGGAACAGATTAAATGGATGCAAAAATAAGAGAGATGATTATGGATGAATATTACATCTTTATTGGATGATGTTATGCATCATTATAAATTTCATACCGTCATTATGAATTCAGATAAAAAGTTCGTCTGGAAGTAAAAAGGTTAACCGGACTTTTTCCTTCAGGGGACAGGTTCGGCAGGAAATAAATATATTAGAAAAGAATACAAATACAGCGTTAGACACATGAAAGTAAAAGCTATAATTACGATCGCCCTGATCATCTCGGCTGCTTTATTGGCTGCAAGAGTCACGCCCGGAATTAATCCAAATCAGTTCAGAGAAGGAAAATATATTCATCTTGACACTATGGTAATTGAATTTGATAAGACGGATGCGAACGTCCGGATAAGTTACCACCTCAGTCCCTTCGCTCAGGTTTACATGTTCATGTTCGGGAGCAAGCACCTTGAGCCCAAAATAGAGGAGATTTTCTTTGATTTTGAGAACATAGAGATCCAGAGAATAGGGATAAACAGTGCTTTGATTCATGTAAATGATATTTCCAGACAAAAAGACGAAGATTACCTCCATGACTCGAGAGAGTTAGGAATGCAGCCAGATGTGCTTACCCTTGTTTACCCCAACGGTAAAAGGAAGAATATTGAGCACGCTAAAAACACTTCAGACATTTTTTATGAGGAGACGTAAAAATATGGAACAAGCTAAATAATACTCCAGTACTATAGTTTTTAATGAGAGCTAAAAAATTTAATCCAAAGTTTTTAAAAATTTTCTTGATTGTTTTTCTGAATACTTTCATCGGCGTCTCCGCATAATTCATAGCCCGCTCCTGCTCCTGTTATGCATTCTCAGCGTTCTATTTTTAACTTAATTTCATTTCAACGGTCTTCCATTCATTAAAAACAATTAACCTAATAAGACAATACATCTCAATAAATAATACATAAAGGATAGTAAGTCTGAATTTCAGGAACATATATGTAGCAAAAGAAACCCAATTTTCTTTGATAGCAATGGGAAGATTCATATTAAAATGTCTGAAATGCGGCAGAGAATACAGCCAGGAATACAGGCTGACCTGCGAGAATGACGACTCCTTTTTGCGGGCGGAATACCTTGAAAAAAAACTTGAGCTGAGAAAGCAGCCAGGGATAGGAAGATTTCACTCATGGCTTCCGGTTCAGGAAGAGCTTACTACCGAAGCCGGGCCCATCACGTACAAAAGCGAAGCTCTTGCGAGGGAACTTGGGCTTTCGAATCTGTACATAGGGTTCAGCGGGTACTGGCCCGAGAAAGGAGCTTTTATCAAGACCTGCAGTTTCAAAGAACTCGAAGCCCATCCTACGATGCAGCTTCTCAAGGAATCCGGGGGAAAAGCCATAGTCCTTGCCTCTGCAGGGAATACGGGGAGGGCTTTTGCACATGTTTCGGCACTTACCGGAACCGATGTTTATATCGTGGTTCCCGACTCAGGCATCCCTAAACTCTGGCTGCCTGAAGAACCGACCGATTCCATTCACCTTATCAGCATGACTCCGGGGAACGATTACACCGATGCTATCAACCTTGCAGGAAGAATTGCAAAGCTTCCTGGAATGGTCCCTGAAGGAGGAGCCAGAAACGTTGCCAGAAGAGAAGGAATGGGTACTGTAATGCTTGATGCAGCCGTAACCATAGGAAAGATGCCTGATCACTACTTCCAGGCTGTCGGAAGCGGGACGGGAGGAATCTCAGCCTGGGAAGCTTCTCTGCGCCTCAGAGAGGACGGGCGTTTTGGTTCCAAACTTCCAAAGCTCCAGCTTACCCAGAATCTCCCCTTCGTTCCCATGTATAATGCATGGCAAGAAGGCAGGAGGGATATAATTCCCGAAATTGACATGAAAGATGCAAAGAAGCGGATCGAAGAGACCTACGCCACTGTACTTACCAACCGAGCACCACCTTACTCCGTGACAGGCGGGCTCTATGACGCACTTGTCGATACGGACGGGATAATGTATGCAGTAAGCAAAGAAGAAGCCCTTGACGCAAAAGCGCTTTTTGAGTCCCTTGAAGGAATAGATATCCTTCCCCCATCTGCCGTTGCTGCTGCTTCCCTCTTAAAAGCCGTGGAAGCCGGAAATGTCGGAAAGGACGACACTATCCTCCTGAACATTGCAGGCGGAGGTTTCAAACGGCTGAAGGAAGACTTCACACTATTCCAGATTGAACCTGAAATTACTGTCTCGAACCCGGATGTGCCGCTTGAGGAACTGAAGCTCTGAGGCCCTGCAGGCTATAATCGAAGGCCTGAAACAGTAAAAAGAAAAATAAGCTCAAAAAACGGAAGAATAAACTCAAAAAAGAGAAAAATAAACTCAACGAAGAGAAAAACTAAACTCAAGACATATGCACGGTAAGAGGTATGTACGTGGTAAACCCGGAAGAAAAAGTAATAGAAATCATGAAACAAACAGGTATTGATCTTGCTGCAACGCTTCCCTGCGACAGGATCAAGAACCTGCTTCCCCTGGTCTCGGAAAATTTTCCAGAAATCAAATTGACAAGGGAAGAAAACGGAGTGGGGATCTGTGCAGGCATCTACCTTGCAGGCGGAAAGCCAATGATGCTTATCCAGAGTACGGGGCTCGGGAATATGATCAATGCCCTTGAATCCCTGAACGTAACCTGTAAAATCCCCCTTCCGATCCTGGCTAGCTGGCGCGGTGTATATAAAGAAGGCATCGAAGCTCAGGTTCCCCTGGGAGCCCACCTCCCTTCCATCCTTGAAGGGGCCGGACTTACATACACAATAATTGGCGAAACTGAAAAGCTTCCTCTTCTTGAAAATGTAATTCTTGACGCCTTTGAAAACTCGAGACCCCATATTGCCCTGGTCTCCCCTAAAGTTTGGGAAGCTTCGGAATGCTGTGCTTGGCAGGCTGCAGGGATGCCGATAAAGCCGGAAATTATGGAAAGGACCTGCAGGTTTTCCCTCACAAGCGGGACTCTCAAGCCTTTTATGCTCAGAAACGATGCAATCTGCACCTTAGCCTCCGAGCTTGATGACGAAATTACCGTGACAAACCTCGGAGTCCCCTGCAAGGAGCTTTACGCCTGCAGGGACAGGGAACTCAACTTCTATATGTTCGGCTCCATGGGGCTTGTTTCTTCAATAGGGCTTGGTCTTGCCCTGCGCTCGGAAAAGACAGTTATCACTTTTGACGGGGACGGGAGCCTTTTAATGAACCCAAATGCCCTCCTTGAAATTGCAAAAGAAGCCCCGAAAAACCTCATAATCATTGCCCTTGACAACGGCGCCTATGGTTCTACAGGTTCTCAGGAGACCTGCGCCCTCCGCTACATTGACCTTGAAATCTTTGCAAACGCCTGCGGGATTCAGAACACCGCCAAAGTGAACAGCAAAGAAGGGGTGATAGAAGCTTTCAGGAAATTCAAAGCCATGAGAGAGCTCTCCTTTATCCATGTGATCCTGAAACCCGGGAACACAAATGCTCCCAATATTCCTATGAGCCCTGAAGAAGCAACAAAACGCTTCAAAGAAACACTGGATGTAAAAAAGTTTTAAAACGAAATTTTTCGTAGAAAAGCGCAAAGGATCTCTCATTTACTGAAAAATCGATTTCGGAATCAGGGAGAAAGAATCTTTCTTTTATCTCTCCTTGCGCCGCATGATGATTGAATCCTGCTGTCAGCCAGTAAGAAGTGACCTAAAAACAGACCTTGCGATAAAGAAAGATAAATATTGAAGGAAATGCTCCCGGGGCAGAGAGAATATTTTCCTTAAACCACAAGAAACTGTTTTTCAATTCACAAGTAAATATCAGCGCCTCCACCAGCCTGTCTGGAAGCTCTTCACAAAAAGCGAAAAAAAGAGATCAGAATGAAAAAGATACACAGAAGAAGGGTATTTTTTTGATAGAACTTGATTTCTTCTTTTCCGTTTGTTATTGCAGCTTCTTTGATAGTTTCTTATTTTACTGTTTTTTTCTCATTCTTTTCAGTCTTTTTGAGAAAGACCGCTCTCCTGCGTCGAGTGGGACAGGAACGACTCAATAAAGCGAATATGGTTGCACGGGTTAGAAAATTCGTAATTCAGTCCTTTTTAGTTCGCGTGAGCGCAGCTCACTTCTTACCCATAAATAGTCTGCTTGAGCGAAGCGAAACAGACCGCGTACTCCCGAGGCGCAATTCGGGCGAGACGCAATTCGAGAGGCGGAAATCCCGATAAATTCTATTTTAGTCGCCCTCATAGTCGCTTTCAAGATGAATATATGTTTATTCTCCAAAGCTTATTTTAAAGCCCTTTATTCTCTCCAGCTTATTTTCTCCACCGGTTCCTTGAGTCTGAATTTTCCTGAAAGGACCTGAGCTTTAAGTTCTTCTGCGGCTTTTACCGCTCTTGCCCGGTCTGACTGGCGCAGGGTTACTTTTATATCTCTGAAACAGCCTCCGACTGCACAGCTGACAGTCCCGAGCTTTGCGCTGAAGGCTTCTCCTTTGCACCTTGAGATACAGAGTCCGCAGTTAAAACAGAGTTCCGGATTGTGCACTGCTCCGTTTTCTCCTTTGCTGACTGCCCCCATGGGGCATGCCTCGGCCACGCAGCAGATCTTGCAATCAATGCATTTTTCGGGCTCGTATTTTACACTCAGGTCGGTGTTATCCCAGACATCCCCGTAGGTGATCTCGCAAAGAGGGAGCCTGCCTGCAAGGTCTACCAGTTTGAGCGGGATCTGGCTGTCCAGCTGAAGGATATTTTCCAGCATTTCCCGGGAAAGGACAGGGATGGGAACTGCCCAGGTGTTGACAATTTCGGGACCTGCTGAAGTTACAAAGCCTCCCATATACTCTGGAGTCATGTCATGGAGGTCTGCAAAACCCGTAAGATTGGGATTATCCGGAGCACTGCGAGTACCCTGACCTGTAACGAACCCTTCGGCCCCGTTGATCAGGACTCTTGTCCCTATTCCTATTGTCTCGAGCTTGGGGTCATTTTGAATCGGGTTTAACTCGCCACAGCCGCAGAAGGTCAGTTCCCTGAATTCGCCTTCAAAGGGTAAAGCATGAAAAATAGTTTTAATAGACTCTTTTCCCGGGTTTACGAATGCCCGATAGTTTTTGAAGGCATGTCTTGTTGCATAAAGCCGCGCAAAGGGCATCTCGGAAAGACGGGTCTCGACTGAAAAAAAATCTCCTACGCTTGTGGTTACGTCCACGGTAATGCTCTTTCCTTCAACCATATCCCTGAAAAGGTGCCCACCTCCGTAGCGGGAATCAGTTTCACTGTGAGCCGTCCCGAGTACGATAAGGTCCAGAACCCCAAGCCTTTCGTTCGGGCAGGGCCCGACTATTGCCGGCACGCCGTTCAGCAGGACTTTAGAAGCTTTTACAAAAGAATCGGGTTCAGAAACTTTGAAGGAGAAAACCGCATACGTTCCGCTCATGATCCCGCGTGTTGCGGTAGTTACGACATCAATATCTTCAAGCCTGATCTCTCCCCCTGCCCTGACCTTTGCGCCGATTTCCTCAGCCGTAAGGACAACAGCTTCTCCAGCGTCGATTTTTACCTGTATTTCCTGGATTGTCCGGGGTTTTTCTGTGTTATCCAATGCTCCGTTCATATTACCCTCAGCGGAATTATTGTATTCATTCTATTTTAGAGGCGTGTTCATTCTATTTTATAGGGCAGGTCTTCCGGAACCAATATCATACTTACAGAAACGACCCTGAGGAAATAATCCAGAGGAAATAATCCAGAAGAAATAATCCAGAAGAAATATTCTGAGGAAATACTCTGGAGGTAATAAATTGAGGCAGGCCAGAGAATATTTTGACAGAGAATATTTTGGTATATTCATGAGGTAAAGCAGGAGCTATAAGTTGATAACCCGGAAAATGAAAGTAGAACCAAAGATTCTTTACAAAACCTGTAATATTTTTGCTTTCCGGGGGTTAATTCGAACAGAAAAAACACGAACCACCCAAAACTTATATAAATGATGATGCGTACTATGGTGTTGCACTTCGGTGCAAGAAACAGAAGCAATACACATGGTAAAGGGCTCGTGGTCTAGACGGTTATGACGTCGCCTTGACATGGCGGAGGTCCTGAGTTCGAATCTCAGCGGGCCCACTAAAAACACCGAATTATACCCAAAAACGGTCAAAATTTTTCCTGAGTTCTTTCAGGAAGGAAAAAACTAAAAATAACTGCTACCTCTTTTAAATATCAGTTCTGAAGGAGCAATTCAACAGCAAATTATCTGCATGCCCAGGTAGCTCAGTGGGAGAGCGCTGCCCTGAAGAGGCAGTTGTCCCCGGTTCGAATCCGGGTCTGGGCACCACAAAAAGAAAAGAAAAGTATAGAACATCAGTAGTGTAGCGGTCATCACCGGGCGTTGCCAACGCTCGAACCCGGGTTCGAATCCCGGCTGGTGTATAACTTTTTTGATACCTTATTCCAAACACCTTTTGTAATAAGGAGTAGAAACATGCATCTTAGAGGGCTCGTGGTCTAGACGGTTATGACGTCGCCTTGACATGGCGGAGGTCCTGAGTTCGAATCTCAGCGGGCCCATTAAAAACATCGGATTACACCCAAAAACGGTCAAAATCTTTCCTGAGATCTTTCAGGAAGGAAAAAACTGAAAATAACTCCTATCTCTTTTAAAAACCAATTCAGAAAGAACATCTTAGTAATAAATTATCTGCATGCCCAGGTAGCTCAGTGGGAGAGCGCTGCCCTGAAGAGGCAGTTGTCCCCGGTTCGAATCCGGGTCTGGGCACCATAAAAACGAAAAAGAAAAGAAAAGCACAGAACATCAGTAGTGTAGCGGTCATCACCGGGCGTTGCCAACGCTCGAACCCGGGTTCGAATCCCGGCTGGTGTATAACTTTTTTGATTGATTTTTTGATTGATTTTTCAACCCATTTCCTTATCATTTAACTTTTTGCTCATCTACATATTCTTTACCAGGCCCACCTTTCCAAATATCAAATGATCACCAAACCAGCATCATTATATTAAAGTATCGGTATTGATAAACAGATAATTCGTAAGATAATTAATTGATGACCAAATATTCTTAAATTTTATTTTAAAATAGAGATTCTGAACTTATTATGTCAATTATTCAAACGAGATCAGCTACAATGTTAACATCTACATTTTGTCAGAAATAAAGATACGTTGTACTTCTAACAACTGAAAATGATGGAATGTTAACCAAAGGATCGTTAACCAAAAGATTAATTAAAACAGAAAATCATTACAATATTGGATATAAATCTCTAAAAGAGAACAGATTCATGAAAAACAACAGAGTCTGCTTGGCGAGATTATACCCACTATGTTGCAAACCTGAAAAATCGTAAGGAGATTTGAACATGACGGGAAAGTTCCAGAAAAGAAATGCAGAACGTAAAGGTATCAGAAAAGAATATGAACTGGAGCAGAAGTTAATAAAGGAAATTGTAGACGAAATTCAGGTAAGCGGCGGTGGAACACTAGATTGAGTAAAAGGTTATACATAACAATTCAAGCTGGAGAGATTTCTGAGCAGACCGTAGAAGTAGCCGAGAGCGCTACCTACGAAGACCTGCTTGATACGCTGAACATAAATCAGGAAACAGTACTTGTATTAAACGGAGGGAATGCGGTTCCACTTGACGGGGCTATAAATTCCGATAGGCTTACAATCCTTAAAGTTGTTACAGGTGGCTGACCTGCCCCCAAAGGGCGGGGTCCCTTCTTTATTGCAACTGATTTTCCCCCATTTTTGAAAGATTCATAAGGTTACTTTTCTATTCTGGCATTCTTCAATAACGCTTATTCTCAACTAGATATTCTTCAGTACCGGATATTCTTCAGTACCGGATATTCTTCACTAATCAGTACATTTCTCATCATATCACCTCATTCTTGCGGGGCTTTGTTCATTCAGAATTTCATATTCATCATGAATTCAAATGACTGAAAGGTTTGTAAAGAGACAGAGCAAGAAGTAAAAAGCGTAAAATTAGCAAAGAGGCTGAAAAAATGCCATAAACAAGAATGCAGGATGTGGTCAAATCCCAGAATATTCATAAATACCAGAGTGTACGGAATGTCTAGAAAAAGTTGCAGGTACAGAGAAGGATACAGGGAAGTTGCGGGTACAGGGATATCGGAAAGTGAAAACCGGGAAATGAAGGGAAAAACAGAAAAAGAACAAAAAGAAGAAAAGACCTTGAAAGAGACAAAATTAGAGAGATGAATTAAGAAGGATTTGAATTCCATAATGGTGAATTCCGGGAAGGACTGTCAGCCATTATGGAGCTAACCCTTTTGGAGAGCCTTTACTTTGTGGGTGTTAAAGGCACCTTTTTGCTCATAACCTTCAGTTTTTTGATTGCTGAGATCGTTGCCTGAGATTCCTTATAGATTTTATCTTCATAATAGCTTATGATCTCATCAACAGGAGCTGCAAGGGAATAGATTTTTATCGGGCGCCCTTTACCGGGTTTCTTTTCCGAACGTACATTAACCCAGGACTGGTTCCGCATCAGCCTCATTGCAAGACTTACTTCGGGTTGCCTCAGTCCAGTACTAATTTCAATTTCGCGGGATGAAGCTTCGTCGACATTCATAAGATATGCCATAGTTGTAGCTACATTTCTTGACATCCCGAGGTTCCTTAACGTTTCAATAAAAATGTGGTCGTTTTCGTCCAGCACTTTTACTTCATAGTCTTTCATGATAACCCCTTCATTTTCCAATTTTTATAATTTAATCTGCCAGCTAAAGAATATCACGGTAATTATGCCCAGACCTTGAAGGGTAGCTTTCATAAGCACCGCGTAAAGCCAACAACAACTTCCAAAATTTAACACCGCATATATATTTATATGGTGCCCTATCCCGTTTTAAAACATTGAATTCAATAAAAAGCGTTTTTTCACAATCTAGCGGATTGTTTACGTTTTAAGCCCAACAACCGGTTATCAAAAACAAACGTAACATATTTTCATAACCGATTACCAGAGAACCGTTTTGTTAAATTGATGGGAAGAGACGTATAGGTTCAGCAATTAAACCTGTATACGTATATAATTAGAAGGTTATTCATCTCTATCAATTAATAACGTACTCATACTATTTAAAGTTGTATATATTAAAAGGGAATTGAAAAACTTTCAACCACACCTGACATTAGCAATTGTAAAAAAATAATCAAACGTAAGAGGCATAATAATCCAATTATTCGGATAAAAACCTGAAGGAATCACAACAAAAATATTATAATTGTACAGATCAAAGAAATTCCAGGAAGACATCCTGCCAATAAAACGTCAAGGATAATTTAGAAATGTTTATATCCTGACTCTGACGCAGATCAAAAAAATCGTCCTGAAAAACCGGAGAAAACTGTGGCAATCTTCCCAACTTATTTGAGACATTTCCTGAAAGTATTCAAGCAGGGCAAAAATAGAAAAAAACAGAAAATCTGGAAAAAAACAAAAAAGAAGTAAAAATTCCTGGAAAAGGTAAGACCCGAAAAAGGCTAAAATTTCATGCGGCCACTGAAATTCCATGCAGCGCTTTTTTCCCGGGCTTCGTTCCTGGACTTTTAGGGGGTTTATCTTGCTGGCTAAATCCGCCAGCCATTGCTGCGTGTTTCTCCAACTCTCTTTTAGCTAAACTCTTCCTCAATAATATTTGCTAAACTCATTCCTCGCTAAAATACTTCCTGACAAGGAGAACTGCACTCGAACCGATAAGAACCACCAGAAAGAGAGCAATTATCATCCCTTCCATTGTGAAATCCTGCCAGGAATGCACAGATACCCAAAGCCCGCTTCTTGTGACAAAGGTCGAGAAGATGACCAGAATAAAGGATACAAGTGCCAGCATAGGGAGCAGGAAACCATATTCTCCCTGCCGGGCCCTGAGCTTTGCGTGCAGATAAGCTGTTGCCGTAAGCCAGGGAATCAGGGACGAAGTCTCTACAGGATCCCAGGTCCAGTACCAGGCCCCCCAACCAAGCACCTCATACGCCCAGAAAGCTCCAAAGCCTATCCCGAGGGTAAGAAAGAGCCAGGAGACACGCATCCAGCCTGTTGCAAGTTCGGACCACCGGCTGTCTTTGAGGACAAGGCCTCCGATTGCAGCAGAGAACGGGAGGGTGAAGGCTGCATAGCCGAGGAACAGGAGAGGGGGGTGGATAGCCATCCAGGGGTTCCTGAGCAGGGGATTCATGCCCTGTCCGTAAGAAACAACGAAAGGTTCCGCAAAGAGATTCCAGTTTGTAACATCAGGCACTCCCGTACCTGTATAATAGTACATGGAGAACGGGTTTTTCAACGCCAGGAGCAGCAGGAATACCGAGGCTACAAAGAGCGAAACCGACCTCATAATTGAAAAGATCTCGGTCTCCCGGAGGACTTTACCGGTGCCTGTAAAACGCGTTATTGCAAGCATTACGAAGATAAAACCTGTCCAGATCAGAAACGAGCCTTCCTGCCCTGCCCAGAGCGCAGAAAACCTGTAGTGCCAGGCAAGGTCGGTGCTTGAGTGCTGAAAGACGTAACTGTATTGCGTATCCACACCAAGCAAGTAGAAAGCAAGCAGGAATATAGCGAATACCAGTCCGACCCCTGCGATAAGTTCCAGTTTTTCGGAAAGGGCCAGAAATTTCCTGTCCTGCCTGAAGAAGTAAAGCAGGGAGGTTAAAAAAGCAAGCAGTCCGGAAGCCCCCGCTATCCAGATGAGTCCCATTCCAGTATTCATACGATCACCATCTGCACACCTGTCTCATACATTTTTTTTGCTAACGCGCTTCTTTTTACTGTCATTTTTGATTCCGTTTACCTGAGCTTCTCTTTCAGAATCAAGGGTTCCGGAAAGGCCGTTTCCGGGAGAACCTTTTTCCCCTGCAAGGGAATCCGAGATGAAGAGCATCAGGATACCCAGCACCATCAGATAAAACCCGCCCCAGAGAGAAGTCATGAAGGGAACCTTTCGTACATAAAGTTCCACGGTCTGGGTTTTTGTATCCACGGATTTGGGGGCGATAAAGAGTTCTTCCAGAAGTCCTCTGTGAATATAGGTCTCAGTGTAAGACTGTTCCCATTTGAAGTCGCTTATGTACCTGACCTGTCCGCTGTCAAAAGGCTGGCCCCACCTGTACACATCAAAATATACGGTGCTTACATAAGCCGAACCCTGGTAGTTCCCATAAGGAGCCCCTTCGATTCCCGAGGTGATGTTGGTAACATGAATGCTGTATCCCATGGACTGGAAAGTGCCCACCTCTCCCACAGGGACAGCAGCAGAGTCTTCAAGCTTCATGTTGGTGCTGAAGAGAATGCCAACAAGGAGCAGGACTACCCCAAGGTGGATGATATGAGAGCCTGCCCTCCGAAGAGTTCCTTTCAGGGTCTTTTCCTTAGAAGAAAGTAGCCTGTACATAACCGCAAAGAGAGCTACTGCGAGGAGTGAAAACGAGATATTGACAGGCAGACTTGAAAAAGGGGAAAAAACAACCGAAAGTACGGAGCCTGCAACTCCGAGCCCGAGTGCGAGAAGAGCTTCCTTTTTCCCTGCACTCCCGAGCAGGAGACACAGGGTCAAAAGCATTACGAGGGCAAGGGTAGGCAGGGCTGCCCGCAGATTAAAATAGGCAGAATCGAGCAGGATTTCTTCTCCTGTACTGACCCTCAAGATAAATGGGGTTAAAAGCCCCATCGTTATCAGAGCGGCAAGCAGCACCAGCACAGAGACTGTAGCAAATATGGTGCTGCGAACTGTGAGAACATCGCTTAGCTTTTTCATAAAAAACCTTGAGAAAGTGAATAAAAAATAAAACTTCATAAATAAATACAATTAAATGGGGAATAATAGTTTACTTAAACGCCCATTATTTAAAAGTACCTGAAAAAGTCGCAGGATACGGGAAGAAGAGAGCGGAAAATAATTATATTGTCCACCTGCAAGCAAGTCATGCAAAAAAATAAAAAGAATAAGGATATGGAAGGAACTTAACTTCTGCCTCAGGAAAGGATAAACCGGAAATTAGAGCGTTATTAAAGATTAGAAAGTTAAGAGTTGATACTACGATCGAGCTGATAATCAAGGCATTCTGGCTGATGCTTCCTGCCTACCTCTCCAACCCCTTCGCAGCCGTCTTCGGGGGAGGAAAGCCTATTGACGGGGGTAGGACTTATAAGGACGGGAGAAGGATTCTCGGAGACGGGAAGACCTACAGAGGACTCTTTTCAGGCATATTTTGCGGATTTCTTGCAGGATGCATTGAGATCTGGCTGAGTATGAGAGGTTTTGAGATCATGGGAATCAAAATGCCTACCTTTGGCCCGAACTACGCAAGCGCTCTGATTGTTGTTCTTGCCCTTCCCTCCGGCGCCCTGTTCGGGGATATGTTCAAGAGCTTTTTCAAGCGCAGGATGGGCCT
The DNA here is from genome assembly GCF_000007345.1 of Methanosarcina acetivorans C2A. Lineage (NCBI taxonomy): Archaea > Methanobacteriati > Methanobacteriota > Methanomicrobia > Methanosarcinales > Methanosarcinaceae > Methanosarcina > Methanosarcina acetivorans. The sequence continues at coordinate 4,080,397 of NC_003552.1, forward strand.
GAAAAGAGGAGCGTCCCTGCCTCTTGTAGACCAGCTGGACTTCGTTGTAGGTGCCTGGTTTTTCACATACCTTGCAGCCCCGGAATGGTTCGTGAGCAATTTCACAACCGGGATCGCGCTTACAGTCCTCATAATGACTCCCCTGCTCCATCTTACAACAAACATAATCGGATACTTTATAGGGGTCAAGAAAGAACCCTGGTAAAAAATTCTCCAGAAAAAATTAATGAAACTCCGCATGAGAAGAAGACCCTGTATAAGGAAGACCCTGTATGAGAGAAAAACTTGAGAAAAATGGGAAAAACTACTGGTGAAAGAATGAGCCAATCAAAACCAGATACCGGAAACGAAATAGAGACACAGAAACAGGAACTGATCGCAGCCCTCAAAGCCTGCGGAGCTGTCCGCTACGGGGACTTCACGCTCTCCTCGGGAAAGAAAAGCAAATACTACATCGATATCAAGAAAGCCAGCACCGACCCCAAAACCCTGAAAATCATTGCCAGGCAGGCAGCCCTCCGGGTAAAGGAAATGGGTGTGGGTACCGTTGCGGGTGTGGAACTCGGAGGAGTACCCCTGGCAACTGCAGTTTCCCTCGAAACAGGGCTCCCCCTGTTGATAGTCCGAAAATCCGTAAAGGAATACGGCACAAAAAGCAGGTTTGTAGGAGACCTCAGACCCGAAGACAGGCTGGTAATGCTCGAAGACGTAACAACCAGCGGAGGCTCGGTCCGGGACGCAATCAAGGTTGTAAGGGAAACCGGAGCCTGCGTCAAATACGTAATCACCGTAGTGGACCGGGAAGAAGGAGCAAAGGAAAAACTCAAAGAAGCAGATGCCGAACTCGTGCCCCTGGTAACTGCAAGTGACCTCCTAAAGTAAGGGAAGTGCCTGAACACTTTCCCGGTCCTCTATTTTAACGATATAACAGACGAACCATACTGACGTCAAGAGAATGACGCCAAAAGAAACTGAATCCATAATTGTCCTCACTGTTCAAAGAATATTCTCTTGACCCAGAGAACCGCATTTAAATTCACAGAGAAACCTAAGCACCCCCGCCAGCTTGTCTGGCGGCTCTTCACAAAAAGCAGAAAAAAGAAGTTTGATTAAAAAAGAGACAAAGAAGAAGCCTATATTCGGCAGGTCGACATTAGATTTTGAGAATTTTTACTGATTATGTTTTTCATACATTATATTAATAGATAAGTGGTTTGAAACTGGTTAACATATAACTCAAATCTTACGACCTATATAAGTAACGAAACATTTTTGCAGTAATGTTTAATGTGGAAGAAAATGTGTTTTCCCACAAAAACACTATCAGTAAAAATACTTGGAAAAAATCAAGTTACCTGCCGAAAGCAGGAAGACAGGCTGTCTCAAAACTAAAGTTAATTCTACAATTGTGTCAAATTTTTCTACTACAAGGTTAATTCATGTGTAAATTTCTCTAATTTAGGTGGTCTTGTTTTTAAATTCAACGTTGCTCATTATCCAATTGTAGAAATGGTTTGAGTTTTGAGACAGCCTGAAGAAGAGTATTTTTTCGATATAATTTGATTTGTTCTTTCTCGTTTGTATTACAGCTTCTTTGATAGTTTTTTACATTACTGGTTTTTCTTCTTCTTTTCAGTCATTTTGGAAAAGACCGCTCTCCTGCGTCGAGCGGGACATAAACGGTTCAGGATAGTGAATGACATTGAACGGGTCAGATAGATCTATTATTTTAGTTCGCCTGAGTGAGTTTCACAATTCCAAGCCATAAATTAGCCATCTTGAGCGAAACGACCTGTAAAAACCCATCAAAAACGTTAAAACTAACTGATTTTTTATATAAATTTGAGCTTGACAATGAGAAGATATTTATCAGAAGAAATAGAGAATTAGGAAATCCTTTTATTGTGTTATTGGTTAAAAATATCACCCATAAAGATAAAAATACTTTTGAAGTAGAAAGAAAGGTCTTGCGAACCCCAGAATCCATTACCTTTTCTTCACTGAATTTCCCCCTTAGATATCAAGAACAAATTCAGGTTAAAATAAATTTTTTTGAACAAGGAGAATGAAAATGAAGATTTTGCTCATCGGCGGCGGCGGAAGGGAACACGCAATTGCCGAAGGAATTAAGGAAAGCAAGCATAACCCCATCCTTTATGCGTTAATGGCAAAGAAAAACCCCGGAATTGCCGCCCTCTGTGAGGATTTCCTGCTTGAAAAGGAAACCGAGGTTGAAAAAATCGTTGAATATGCAAAAGCCAGGAACATTGAAATGGCTTTTGTGGGGCCTGAAGCGCCGCTTGCTGCCGGAGTTGCAGATGCCCTCTGGGAAGCCGGGATTCCTGTCGTAGGCCCTAAAAAAGCCTGTGCGGTTATTGAGTTTGATAAGGCATGGGCAAGAAATTTCATGAAGAAATACGGAATCGAAGGCTGCCCTGCTTATGAGGTTTTCACGGAAGAAGCTCCTGCACATGCCTTCATTGAAAAGCTGGGCGATGTTGCAGTCAAGCCCTCGGGGCTCACGGGCGGGAAAGGCGTAAAGGTTATGGGCGACCAGCTTCCTGACCTCAAAGCTGCCAAAGATTATACAAGCGAGCTTCTGGAAAAAGGGCCCGTAGTTATTGAGGAGCGTTTCATAGGAGAAGAATTTACCCTCCAGGCTTTTGTGGACGGAAAAAACCTTGCTTTTTTCCCTGCGGTGCAGGATCATAAGAGAGCTTATGAAGGGGACCTCGGCCCGAATACGGGCGGGATGGGCTCATATACCGATGCGGGAGAAATTCTTCCTTTCATGCTTGCCGGAGATATCGAGCAGGCAAAAAAGATCATGCAGCATACCGTAACAGCGCTTCATGAGGAAACAGGGACGGGATACCAGGGCGTTCTTTACGGGCAATTTATCCTTACAGCCAGCGGCCCCAAAGTCGTGGAGTTCAATGCGCGGTTCGGGGACCCTGAAGCCATGAATGTTATCCCCCTTATCGAGACTGATTTTACAGAAATTATGTCGGCTGTGGTAAAAAGCACCCTTGATTCCCTGCCTGTAAAGTTCAGCAGGAAAGCGACGGTCTGCAAATACGCAGTCCCGGCAGGCTACCCGGATAATCCAGAAAAAGACAGTGAAGTGCTTGTAGGAGACGTGGGAGAAGCTTCAGTCTACTATGCAAGTGTGTATGAAAAGGAAGGAAAAATTTACACCACCGGCTCCCGAGCCGTTGCTGTTGTAGGGCGTGCGGAAACAATAGATGCTGCAGAAAAAATCGCCCAGAATGCTCTTGAAAATATTCAGGGTAAACTCTTCTTCCGGAAAGACATCGGCACTGCCAGTCTTATCCAGAAAAGAATCGACCATATGAAAGAACTTAGAGGCGGACTGTCTCAAAAGCAATGAAGGAGTACAGCGCGTAAATAATGCGTTAATAAATACTGCGTTAATAAGTACTATGCAGTAGTATAAAAATTCAAATTCGGCCAGAACGAAGTCGGGGTTTGAGACGATGAAGAGAGATGTACTTTCAATAACTGACCTGTCGAAGGAGGAGATTTACGAACTCCTTGAATCGGCAGCGGACCTGAAAGCAAAGCGCAAGGCAGGAGAATCTACCGAGTACCTGAAAAACAAAAGTCTCGGGATGATTTTCGAAAAATCCTCTACAAGGACCAGAGTATCCTTTGAGGTTGCAATGACTGATTTCGGAGGGCATGCCCTTTACCTGAACTCCAGGGACATCCAGGTCGGCAGAGGCGAGACAATTGAAGATACAGCCAGGACCCTTTCCGGTTACCTGCACGGGCTGATGGCAAGGGTCATGAGCCACGATACCGTGGAAAAGCTTGCCAAATATTCAACCATGCCCGTGATCAATGCCCTCTCAGACAGGGAACACCCCTGCCAGATCCTCGGGGACTTCATGACCATCATGGAGTTTAAGAAAAAATTCGAAGGCCTGAAGTTCGCCTGGGTAGGAGACGGAAACAATGTCTGTAATTCAGCCCTGCTGGGCTCGGCCATCATGGGAATGGAGTTTGCCGTTGCCTGCCCGAAAGGCTACGAGCCCAAAGCCGAGTTCCTCGAACAGGCAAAAGCTCTCGGAGGCAAGTTTACAATTACAGATGACCCGAAAGTTGCAGCCAAAGACGCCGACATTATCTATACGGATGTCTGGGTCTCCATGGGTGACGAAGCCGAACAGGAGAAGCGCCTGAGAGAATTTGCTTCCTTCCAGGTCAACACCGAACTCCTCGGCGTTGCAAAGCCGGACGTAATAGTGATGCACTGCCTGCCCGCCCGGAGAGGCCTTGAAATTACGGACGAGGTAATGGACGGCCCGAACTCCGTAATCTTCGAAGAGGCAGAAAACCGCCTGCATGCCCAGAAAGCCCTTATCCTGAAATTGATGAGATAAATTTTCATCAATTTCCCCCCTTTTCTTCAAAAGCCCATATCCGAATGGGTCTCGAGCCTGAAAGGAAAACATTATTACCTTCTTTCCTTACGAAGCAAAAGCCTTAAAAAAGTGATCCGGCTTTTCATATCCCGAAAAGGATTTCAAGGAAAAAGTATAAAAACAAAGAGCACTACTATGTGCTGCTGAAACATAAGCTACATAGTGCGAGAGTTGCCCAGCCAGGTCAAAGGCGCCAGGTTCAGAGCCTGGTCTTGTAGGAGTTCGTGCGTTCGAATCGCACCTCTCGCACTCTTTCTTTTTTTAAAAGACATATTATCAGCCATTACAGCATTTGGCATTGGTAGTTAATTATAGTTGTATATTATGAAAACCTATATTTCTGCATGAACTGCCCAAGATGCAAAAGTTCCAATCACACAAAAAACGGTATAGTTTGTGGACGTCAACACTACAAATGCCACGATTGTGGATATAACTATTCAGTCGAGCTAAAATCAACTGCTAGTTCTCCTTTAGTTAAGAGACAGGCTTTGCAACTTTATCTTGAGGGATTAGGATTTCGCTCAATAGGACGATTTTTAGGGGTAAGTCATGTTTCTGTCCAAAAATGGATAAAGAAATTTGGTCAGGAGATAGAGGAGCTAAAAAGCGAAAATGAGATCTCTATTGTTGAACTGGATGAGATGCACACTTACATCGGTAACAAAAAAAATATTGCTGGATCTGGATTGCTGTTGATAGAGTTGGGAAAAAGTTCATCAACTGCTCTTTTGGTAGCAGAGGAACGAAAACTGGACAACTACTCTGGGAAAAATTAAAGAAGAAAGAGATTGGAGAAGTGATGACTGATCACTGGAGGGCATATGCAGAGTTTATTCCTGAAACCATTCATACTCAATCCAAAGCAGAAAAGTATACAGTTGAAGGATATAACAGCATATTGAGGCACTTTCTGGCAAGGTTGAGACGAAAGACAAAGTGTTATACGAAGAGTCTTGAAATGCTAAAGTACTCTGTTCTTCTATTGATGAAACACAGAAATAAAAAGTTATCTATATTTAATTAACAATACCAAATAAAAATACATTGTACAGGTTGTCTCAAAACTATACTCTATCATACATTTGGGTCAGAAACCCGTAATCTTTATCTTTTTTACAAAACAAATTCCAGTGTTTCCCATGTTTCGAAAGTACGATCAAAAGCAGCAGTTTTTACTTCCGTTAGCCTTGGAAGATTTTGTTCCTGAAAACCATATCGCCAGAGTACTAAACGACATCGTAGATGTCGTTGATATCACTGCTATTGAATCCACTTACTCTAAGGAAGGCTGCCCAGCCTATCATCCAAGACCTCTTTTAAAAATATTACTCTATGATTACCTTATAGGCATTAGAAGTTCACGTAAACTGCAACAAATGACTCAAACTGATACTGCATTTATGTATCTGGCAGCCATGCAAAAACCTGATTTTCATACGATTTGTCGATTCCGTTCAACTCATCTTGGCCCTATAAAAGAAATCTTTTCCCAGGTTGTCACATTTTGTAAAGAAATGGATATGATTGGTTCCAGTATCTCAATTGACGGAACAAAGGTTAAGGCAAATGCTTCATCAAGACAGAGCAAGAGTTCGGATGCTCTCGAAAAAGAAATAGATAAGATACTCAAAGAGAGTATTGAGACAGATAAACATGAAGATGAAATTTATGGTGACTCAACACCATATCAGATTCCAGAAGAGCTTGTTGACAAGAAGAAAAGACTGGAAAAAATAAAAGCTGCTAAGAAGAAGCTTGATGAAGAAAAGCTGAAAAAAATAAACATCACAGATAACGATGCTCGAATTATGAAGCATAAAGATGGAAGCAAGAAACCTTCCTACAATTGTCAGGTTGCTGTTGATGAAAAAGAGCAAATAATCGTTGCAGCAGACGTTGTCAACGAAGAAAACGACCTTCATCAAATAGAACCAATGATACAGAATGTAAAAAACACACTGGGATATAAACCAACAATAGTACTTGCAGATGCAGGTTATTTCTCATATGAGAATCTGGAATTTTTACAGGAAGAAGGCATTGATGCTTATATTCCTGACAATTTCTATAAAGCTGAAAAAGAAGGAAAAACCAGGAAGTTCAGGAAGTCTCTTTTTACATACGATGAAGAAAAAGACTGCTATTATTGTCCTGCTGCATTTGAAATCCCCTTTACAAGAATACAAAAGAGGAAAGGTGAACCTGATTTAAGGTATTATGTATGTAGCTATTGTTCTCAGTGTGTGCTGAAAAATGCATGTACTAAGAGCGGAAAAAGGACAATAACAAGAGATCCTAGTACATCGATTCCAAATTATGGGAAGAATTGGACTTTGAAATCAGCACTGGTCAATGTTTTTTCTATGAGAAAACCACAAACGGACAAGAATAAACACGAATTGAAAATATTTGTGTTCACTTGTTTTCATTCATGGTTTATTGAGGATATATGGAATCGATGTACTAGGGAACATTTGATGGAGGATATGAGGGATAAACTGAACACAGAGAAGGGGACGGAAAAGTATCAGAAAAGAATGTCTACCGTAGAACCTGTGTTTGGTCAGATGAAACAGGATAGAGGGTTCAGAGAATTCTTATTGAGAGGAAAAAGGAAGACAGGAATTGAATTTGTTATGATGTGTACTGTACATAATATAAAGAAAATAGCAGACTTTATAAAAAGAGAAGGGAAAAACCTGAAAAGTATGCTGAAAATGATAGTTGGAGGAGGAAGTAAAGGATGGAATAAAGGGGGAATTCGAGCGAGAATAACAAATACTCTATGTTGACCCATGAAAATTATCTCTCATTGTTGAAATGAAATAAAAATTGAAATGGGTATTACCCAATTGTACAATTTAAAATGGTTATGAGACAACCTGTGTAATAAATATTTTTTATTATTTGATTTTGATAACGTCATTTAATTTACTTGAAAAGTTTAAGAGTTTATTATAAAAAACATAAAAAAGAATTATCAATGGATGCACAAACAACTTATGGTGCTCTTGCCCTGCTGCCTCCACTTGTTGCTATCGTACTTTCTATCTGGAAGCGTCAGGTCATTGTTGCCCTTGTGTTAGGGATCTAGATTGGTGCAACCATCGTCAACGGATATAATCCCTTCATAGTGTTGCTAGAGACTTTTTCCACTTACATTGTGGGAAATGCCATTGCAGACGTCTGGAACGCCGAGCTTCTTGTTTTCTGTCTTGCCATAGGTGGGATGATAGGGATTATATCCAAGATGGGAGGCACAAAAGCTATTGCCACCTCCCTGGTGAAAAAAGCAAAAGATGACAGGTCCACGCAGCTTGCAGCCGCATTTCTATAGCTCCGGTTTCAACCTGGATTGCAATAGAAATAGGCCTGATTGGAGGTGCCCTCAGTTCCATCAATATAGAGGCAAACCCGATAATCGTCTTTTTCCAATCCCTGCCTTTCCGCTTCTACTCGATTTTCGCCATTCTTCTTATGTTCACCCTTATTACCCAGAGAAGAGACTTTAGCAAAATGCTGAAGGCTGAAATCCGTTCACATGAGACCGGAAAGGTCTATGCCGAAGGTTCTATCCCGCTCTTTGTGGAAGACCAGAATCTGCTTCCTCCCGACGGTCTGGAGGCTTCGGTCTGGGACGCAGCAATTCCGATTCTTAGCTTCGTAATCGTTGCAACCGCAGGGCTCTGGTACAACGGATACGAACCCGGGATGAGCATCAGGGACGCTTTCGGGAATGCAGATGCTTCAGTTGCCCTTACCTGGGCTGCTTTTCTCAGTTCCATAGTCGCACTCTCGATAGGTCTGGCAAAGAAGTGTTTTTACCTGGACGAGGGAGTCCGGGACTGGATTGACGGGCTCAGGTCCATGATAATTGCAGTGATCATCCTTGCCCTGGCCTTTGCCCTCAAATCAGTTATTTCCGAGATGCAGCTGGCAGAATGGCTGGTCGCGGTTATAGAAGGGGCTCTCTCAGGCGCCGTTCTTCCCACCCTGACCTTCGTCATCGCTTTATTCATCGCCTTTGCGACAGGAACTTCCTGGGGGACGAACTCCATAGTCATGCCTATCGTAATCCCGATCGCAGCTTCGATTTCCGGGGCAACGGATGCTGTAACCCCCCTCATGATCACAACCATAGGGGCCGTCCTGACAGGTGCGGTGCTGGGGGACCACTGCTCTCCGATTTCGGACACCACCATCCTATCCTCAATGGCATCCGGCTCTGACCACATTGACCATGTGAGTACCCAGCTCCCCTATGTGGCAGTAGCCGGAACACTTGCGGTTGTCTTCGGCTTCATCCCCGCAGGGCTCGGGATTTCTCCCTGGATCTCCTTGTTCGCAGGTCTCGTGACCATCACAGTACTGGTGAGGTTTGCAGGGAAACGCATTGATGACAACGGAAATATCATTTCCTGATCAGCTTATATACTGCCGGTAGACAGATTATCCCGGCAAATAGAGACTCTGTAAATTGATATTTAGCAAATAGAATACTTTCCTGGAGAGACAAATAATCTCTCATGCTCTTTTTTATGATATTTTCTGCTATTCTTCCCTTTACCCCCATGTCAGATTTGTTTCTTTACTTTTCTAACCGTAACTTAGAATTATTTTAAGTTGAAGTCTGATAACAGGGACTACAGCAGGGATCGATAGAAATATTAGCAGGAGGATTTAAGCAAATAAGAAGCATGCATAATAAGAAACAAACTTGACAGGAAGCAAACCTAACCAGAAAAAATCTAAAAAAACCAAACCTGACAGGAAACAAACCTGGCCAGAAAAAATCTAAAAAGAAACAAATCTGACAGGAAGTAAAGCTGAAAGGATACGAAAAAGATAAGGAATAAACTCAAGTAAAACTGAGGAGAAAGCCCAACAGGGCTACTTCTTAAAAGTACAGGCAGGTTCCTTTCCTATGAAAATTGTTATAGAAACTCCCAAATACAGTTTTTCTAAATACCGAAAAACAGAAAAAGGCTATGAAAGAGCTTTCATTTCTCCTCTGCCTACTATCTTTAATTACGGCTTCATAGAGGGTACGACAAGTCCGGACGGTATGGAGGAAGATGTTGTAGTGCTCGGCCCCCGCCTTCCAAGAGGCAGTATACTCGAAAGAGAGAACTTTGACGGAGTGGTAAGGTTCCTTGATGATTCTATCAGGGATGATAAAAAACTGGTGTATATCAGTGGCTTTTGCTCGCCAGCCCTGCTAGCTTTTTATTTCAGGCTTTATGCCCTTTTCAAAGTCTTTCTCTATGCTTTTCGGGACGGAAAAATCACAAAATGCCGTTTTGAAGGAATTACATTCGAGAATCTAAACTGATTCCCGGAATCAAACTGATGCTTGAGTCATACTTTTTGTGTTGGGTACTTATTCAAGTACAATTATTCGTGCATTCGGTGCGTTTTCTTTTACTGACTGGATCCCTTTAATGCAACCTTCCTCGCTTTTGTAACCCTGGCTTACGGCTATAATCTGTCCATTTCTTGCTCTTAACCTGAAACGGTATTTTCCGCCTTCATCAAGATAAACTTCAAACTTAGACATTCTATTCCCCCAACTGTTTCTCTCTATCCCGAGATTCAGTCTTTTAAGAATCTGCAATCAGTTTCAAATGAGCTATGCGCTTTTAGAACATTTTTCAGGATATCTGTTAAATAATCACTGGAACCTAAACTTCAGTGATTAAGGAAATATTCGGGGTGGGTTTGAAAACCCCTTTAAAAGATTTGATTCCATTAACTAAAGAATAATCCATCTAAAAAGGGTAGGAAACTAAAATTAGAACTAAAATTGAGGTTTTAGCAAATTTACCTGTTGCATCAAATGTGTCCATCTGTTAGTAGAGAGAAAATATCAAAAAGAGAAAAAGCATCAAAAATCAGGAAATAAGGCTGGGAATAAAATCCTTCTACAGGGAGATGATACTTTTAGAAAGCTACTAATAATTTAAAGAAGCTTAGAAAATAAGGAGCTTTAAATATGCCTTTCCATGTGATGCTGATCCCTACCCTGGGCTGTCCCGCCAACTGTAATTATTGCTGGAGTTCTGAGGAAAAATCCCCGATAATGAGCATCGAAACCATTAAAGAAGTGGTTGAATGGCTTAAAGTTTTCAGGCAGGATTCGGTTACTTTTACCTTCCACGGGGGGGAACCTCTCCTTGCCGGGGTTGATTTTTACCGGGAAGCCTTACCTTTGCTGGCTGAGGGTCTGAGTCCCAGGAATATCGCTTTTGCCATACAGACGAACCTCTGGAAACTTACTCCGGAAATAGCCGAAATTTTTGCCAGATACGATGTCCCCATTGGTTCCAGTCTGGACGGTCCCCAGGAGCTTAACGACCTGCAGAGGGGAAAGGGCTATTACGAAAAAACCATGAAAGGCTATGAGATTGCGAAGGCTCATGGACTTACTGTGAGATTTATCACTACTTTTACCTCTCACTCCGTAAAGTTCAGGGAGGATATTTTCAATTTCTACCTGGAAAAAGGTTTAACCCTTAAGCTGCATCCCTGCCTGCCTTCTTTGAAAGGGGACAATCCCGAAAAATGGGCGCTTGATCCTGAAAAATACGGAGAACTCTTAATTTACCTTCTGGACAAGTACCTTGAAAACATGGGCAAAATCGAGGTTATGAATATTGACCAGCTGTGCAAATGCGTGTTCACAGGTAGAGGCACTGTCTGCACCTATGTAGACTGCATGGGAGATACTTTTGCAGTTGGCCCTGACGGAGGCATATACCCCTGTTATCGCTTCGTGGGCATGCCGGAATACGTAATGGGGAATGTCTATGACCGTCCGACCATGGCAGACCTTGCCCAGTCCGATGCCTGGAAGCTTATGCACAAATATAAGGAATTTGTGGACAGTGAATGCGGTAAATGCTCTCATATCAAGTACTGCAGGGGTGGATGTCCTTACAATGCCATAGTTCCCACCGACGGGGAAATAAAAGCTGTTGACCCACACTGCGTTGCCTACAAGATGATATTCGATGAAATTACCGATCGCGTAAACCAAGAAATGTTCGGGTCTGCTGGCAGCATGGATATGTTTTTGCCCCAGACAATGAAACCTTCCAGACCGGGTATAATGTCCCTAATGCTCAAGAAAATTTGAAAATAAACCAGAGAAAACGGGAAGGTCATAGGTAGAGTAAAAGTCCCAGCAAATTAACCATAATCTTTTTTATAGCTTTTTAAGAGCTTTAATATTGAATTATAGTTCTTTAATATTGAATCAAAGCTCTTTAATATTGAATTTTCTCCTTTTGAGTTTAAAAGCAGGAGATTAAAGAAGAGGAGATTAAAAAAAGAGATTAAAAAAAGGAGATTAAGGAAAAAAGAGATTAAAGAAAAATATCGGCATTCCTCATGGAGACTCGTCACGCATAAATCATTATTGAATCGAGTCTTACGGTGCCTACTTTTGTCCAGTATCTGCAAACATCACAGTACTGGGTCTCGCCATCGGAGCGCAATTTCAGGTTAGAGTTACATTTTGGACATATTTTTAGATGTTTCATAATAAACCCCTGGATTTTCTATTTTTCAACTGAATAAATAATTCTAAGACAGTGTAAGAAGAAGCCCAGAGGCGCTGTATCTGCTGCATTCCCCAAACAGTTCCTTCGAATATTGTGCTCCCCCAAGCAAATTGATTCGAAGAAAGGATCAGCGACCTCAGGAGATTCTTTCACGGCTCTTATTTGAAATTCTTTGAAGTTCTCAGTTTCCTCCTTATCTGTTCCCCAACTCCAGTATATAGTAATAACATAAGTTATATTAAATAAATTATATGAAAAATTGTTTTCAAACAAAAAATAGTTTGATGTAAAAAATTTCAAGCCCATTATCTCTTTTTCTTAAGCAGGACTTGGTGATTATATAAAATAAGCAACAGAAGGAATGTTCATTAAATTAAAATCTGACATTTATTTTGAAACATTTTGAAACCTTCATTTTGAAAATTGAGATGATTTATATAGATCCACTTTCTAAACTAAACATATGGAAGAGGGTAAGATTAAGAACACGATAACAAGGAGTTTTGAACTTCAGGACTACAGGATAAAAGGAACAGAACTTTCTGGCTTCTGGGCAGACCTGCTCAGCAAAGAAGAACTGACGGTTGAAGTAAACTATAGGCCTGAAAATAAAGAAACCTTCAGTCCCGAAGAAACTGAGGCTCTTATCCGAGAGGTCTGCGGAAAATGCAGAAGCTTTGAAGCTCAGCTTCCCGAAAATATAAAATGTGAAGTCACCTTCAAAGATTTCGGAGAAAAAGTTTATAAAACCTCCCAGCCTGATTTTGAACTGAAGCCAGGGGAAATGGACGAAGTTAAGGTTGCTTACCGCTTCTATGTAGCATATTACGTTTAACTTTCATGTTTAACTTATTCGTTTAACTTATTCGTTTAACTTATTCGTTTGACTTATTGCGTTTAACTTATATGTTTGGCTTATTATATTTAATATTGAACTAGGCAAAGATATCTTCTGTCAAAGAATTAGCCAAAAAAACCAAAAACCTGTAAAGGAGCGTAAAAAAATGCCTCAACCACGTAAAAACCCGGGCTTTGCTGCAGTACTTTCATTCTTTATCCCGGGTCTCGGGCAGATCTATAATGGGCAGATCATGAAGGGAATTATTTTTATTATTCTTGCCTCGATTTTCGGCTTCCTGACAGTAGTTTTTATCGGTTATATCCTTTATCCGCTGTTCTGGGTATACAACCTCTACGATGCCTACAATACTGCCAGGGAAATTAATGAGAGGTACGGTGGATATTATTGAATAAAATTTCAGGATAAACTTCCGGAAATAAACTTTCTGACAGGGATTTTTCTCTCACTATTTCGAAACAGACAAATAAAACTCCCAGCAACCTATTAACGGTGACAGGTAATGAATATCGAACTCACTATGAACATGATAATCATTTTTTTATTTTTTGCATTTGTTTTCTTACTAATAATGTTTATTTATACAAAGAAGGTCACAAAAAAAATGCGTGAAGAGAGAGAGAAAGCCGAAGCCGAAAGAATTGCCCGGCAGATTGCTGAGAAGAAAAGACTTAAAGAGCTGATGGAAGAAGAAGACTAAAATTTGCCGACTTTCTGAAAAATTGAGACAAAGAGTAAAGCTCTTTCTTCTCTGAAATGTATTCGGTGCAAACAATTAAAAGTTATTCATTAATTCAGTTATGATTTATTCGTTCATTTCTAATTCCTTATCTTTTCTAATTCCTTATCTTTTCTAATTCCGTATTAACCTTCTCACCTTTATCCAATTTCCACTTTTTTATGGAGCCACTTAAGCCGGGATTGGCGCAGGAAGTTCCAGCCTGCCGGCAACTTCCCTAATCCACTGCATCCATTTCGAGAACATATCTGCGACAGTTTTTCAGAGAAGAAAGACTTTGTGCTGTCTGCGGCATACACATTTTTGTTATTGATTTGAGAGTACACAGGCTCCTACCACAGGTATTTCGATTCCATAATCCAACATGCGAAGATATGAAGCATTCTTTTTCAATTCACATTTATTCATTCGCAAAATGTCAATAATTAATAACATAAAATATTAAATAGATGAAAAATAATAGCATCTTAAGTTCAAAGGTTTCGAGGTGAACGAATGAAATTAAAACCAAGCAAAAGAGAGCAAATCTTCCCCTTGCCTGTTGCCCTTGTTTCCACAGTCTCAAACGAAGGAATCCGAAATGCCGCTCCCTGGTCCAATATAACTCCAATCCTTCGCCCCCTGGAGGAAGTAGTGCTTGCTTCCTGGCTCAAGCGCGACACCCTCACAAACATCCGGGAAACCGGGGAATTTGTCATAAATATCCCTCCCGTTGAGATGGTAGAAGCTGTAATGGTTTGTTCCCGGAACTATCCTCCGGAAGTGGACGAGTTTGAAATGGCAGGGCTAAAGTCCCATATCTCGGAGGAAATAAGGGCTCCTGGGATTGAAGGATGCCTGGCCTGGGCCGAATGTACCCTTGTGGAGGAAATCCTGAGAGAAAAATTCTCCCTCATCATAGGAAAAGTCGTTAATTTAGAAGTAGATGAGAAATTCTTTGATGAGGAAGGCCAAATGGATTTTGAAAAAGCAAAACCTATGTCCTGCGTCCTGGGATCAAAAGGCCTTACCTTTACCTGCCCCAAAGACAGTGGAAAATCAGCAGACTATTCCGAAATGTTTTTGGGAGGAAAAGAGGCTTTAAGTCCAAAACCCTGAATTTTGTCCCTACTGGATTTATGGGATGAAAGAAAATTCATTAACCTGTGAAGTGATAAGATAGACGATTTCATTCAAGACTCAGTCTCCTCAAGCCACTTCACACGGCTTTAACCTCTTTTTCCAGTTTCTTTATGAGCTCCCTGAGCTGGATTGCACGCTCGAAGTCCAGCCTGTCGGCAGCTTCTCTCATCTCGGCGTCCAGTTCGATAATTACATTGGGGATGTCGGTCTTCGGGATGTGTTTGGTGTCGGTAATATCCACGACTTTTTCCCTGATGGGCTTCCGGATAGTTTTCGGGACTATGCCGTGTTCTTCATTGTAGGCGATCTGCATGGAACGGCGGCGTTCGGTCTCGTCTACTGCTTTTTTGATAGACTCGGTCATGTTGTCAGCGTAGAGGACGACCTTCGAGCTGGAGTTCCGGGCTGCGCGACCTATGATCTGGATGAGGCTCTTTGAATCTCTGAGGAAGCCTTCCTTATCCGCATCAAGGATTCCGATAAAACCCACTTCCGGGATGTCAAGCCCTTCCCTTAGCAGGTTGATCCCTACAAGGACATCGAACTTGCCGAGACGCAGTTCACGGATGATTTCCGTCCTTTCTATAGTCTTGATATCGGAGTGAAGGTAGCGGGCTTTGATTTCGTTTCTTGCAAGGAACTCGGTCAGTTCTTCTGCAAGCTTTTTGGTAAGAGTGGTCACAAGGGCGCGGTCTCCCCTATCCACTATTTTCCGGATCTCCTGCATAACATCTCTGACCTGGCCCTCAAGGGGACGTACTTCAACCTCAGGGTCAACGAGGCCCGTCGGGCGGATAATCTGTTCCACAATCCTGGCAGAATGCTCCCGTTCGTAGTCCGAAGGGGTTGCCGAAACAAAAATCACGTTTTCCATGTACTTTTCAAATTCTTCAAACTTCAGGGGCCTGTTGTCATAGGCGCTGGGGAGCCTGAAACCGTAATCTACAAGACTCTTTTTCCGAGAGCGGTCCCCATTGTACATCCCGTGCAGCTGGGGGATTGTCTGGTGGCTTTCGTCAATGATCAGGAGGAAATCTTCAGGGAAATAGTCAAGCAAACAGAAAGGCTGTTCTCCGGGCTGCCTGTGGTCAAAGTGTCTTGAGTAATTCTCAATGCCCTTACAGCTGCCTGTCTCCTCAATCATCTCCATGTCGTAGAGAGTGCGCTGTTTTAGCCGGTGAGATTCGAGCAGCCCGAGGGTGGGGAGGTGTTCTTCAAGCTCTTCAAGAATGGACCGGATTGCACTTTTCTGCTCCTCTTCCGGAATAACATAGTGTCGCGCAGGGTAGACAAAGAAGTAGTCCATGTCTTCTTTTCGCTGGCCTGTCTGCTTGTCCACTTCGGAAATCCGGTCCACCTCATCCCCGAAGAGTTCGACCCGGATAATGTCATCGAAGTAACCGGGAATGATATCAATGGTATCTCCTTTTACGCGAAAGCGCCCGGGCATGAGTTCCATGTCGTTTCTTTCAAACTGGATATCGATAAGTTTTTCGAGGATTTCCTTTCTCTGGACCTTATCTCCTACCTTCAGTTCAAACCCCATCTTCTGGAAGTTTTCAGGGTTACCAAGCCCGTAGATACAGGACACCGAAGCTACCACAATCACGTCCTGACGTGACATCAGGGAGGCTGTGGCTGCAAGGCGCATCTGTTCGATCTTCGGGTTTATCTGGGCATCCTTTTCAATGTACTGGTCTTTGGCAGGGAGATAGGACTCGGGCTGGTAATAGTCGTAATATGAAACAAAGTACTCAACCCTGTTTTCAGGGAAGAACTCCCTGAACTCATTATAGAGCTGGGCAGCCAGGGTCTTGTTATGGGCAATAACAAGGGTCGGCTTTCGGATCTGGTTTATAACATTTGCAACCGTGTAGGTCTTTCCGGATCCGGTCACCCCGAGCAGGGTCTGGAACTGCTCCCTCTTCTTCAGCCCTTCCACAAGTTTTTCGATTGCCTGTGGCTGGGACCCTTTAGGTTCAAAACCGGAGATCAGTTTAAACTGAGGGCTATCCCAGTACCGAGCATCGTGCAGTAGTTCGAACTTTTTTTTGGATAACTCCCCGGGTGTCTGGCTGGAAACTTTCATAGAATCAAGACCTTCTTAAGTAAATGGAATTAATTAAAATCGATAATTAAGGAAATCGATAAGACAGAAAGCTACGATTTACTGTGCACCACTTCTGTACATTACGATTTACTTTATCAATGACTTCTGTCTTAGCAGCCGGTTGTAGGTGATTGCAAATCTATGGGCTTCGTCCCGGATTTCCTGTACAAAGAGGGATGCCTTTTCATTTCTTTTGATAGGAAGGGGAGATTTAAGCCCTGGTACATAGAGTTCCTCTTCCCTTTTTGCTATGGAGATGATAGGAACCCTGATCTTCAATTTACGGAGCTCCTGGAAAGCCGAAGAAAGCTGCCCTTTTCCCCCGTCGATAATGATTAAGTCCGGCATTTCATGTTTATCTTCAAGCAGGCGGGAATAACGCCTCCTCACAACTTCGGCAATGGAAGCAAAGTCGTCAATCCCTTCCACACTTTCGATTTTGAAGCGGCGATAGTTGTGTTTGTCAGGTCGACCGCCCCTGAACTGGACCATAGAACCCACGGTAGAGGTGCCCGAGAGATGGGAGATATCGAAACACTCGATAACGTTCGGGAGTTTGGGGAGAGAGAGTTTGCTCTGCAGGGATTCGAGTTTTTTTCTGTCCCCGAAAAATCCTATCTCAACATTTTTCAGGGCCAGGTCGAGAAGTTCTTTTTTCTCCCCCTGCTTCGGAACCGTGACCTTCACTTTCTTTCCTTTCACATGCGCCAGAAACTCTACAAGAGACTCTTCAAGAACTTGGGGGACGATCAGTTCCTCAGGAGGGTCGTTCTCGGAATAGTACTGTACCAGAAATTCTTGCAGGAAATCTTCCCCGAAAGCAAAAACATAGTCCTGCTTGTCTTCCAGGGTCCCTTTGTAGACCTTGAAGAGCATGAGATAGACAGTATTGTCCCTGACAATGTAATTCAGGATATCCTCATCATGTTTCTTCTGCCTCTCCATGTTTTGCTTTTCCTGCAGGTATTCAAGGGCTGAAATCTCATCCCTGAGAGCCATGGCCTGCTCAAACATCTGCTTCGCAGCCATCTTTTTCATCTCTTTTTCCATGGACTCGATGAGCTCCCCGATGTTGCCTTTCAGGACAGAAGTAGCTCTTTTTACCTTCTCTCCGTACTCCTCCTCGGAAATGCTGCCTATACAGGGGCCGCTGCAAGCTCCGATATGATAGCGGAGACAGGCGCGTGAGGGCATTTTTTTGCAGGTTCGGAGCTGAAATGTTTTTCTTACGACCTCGAAGATGTAATCTCTTTCTTTTGCAGAAACGAAAGGTCCGAAGAACTCTCCGTCTCCGGTATTTTTCCGGGCAATCCTTATCCTGGGAAACTTTTCTCCGGTGAGATGGATGCAAGCATAGCGCTTTGAGTCCTTGAGTAGGATATTGTATCTCGGCCAGTGCTTCTTTATAAGGGTATTTTCAAGGAGAAGGGCTTCTACCTCGGTATTTGTAACAATGAAGTCAAGGCCCCTGGCAGCCTGAACAAGGCTGGTTGTTTTAGGGTCGTGGTCCCTTTTCTGGAAATAACTGCTCACCCTTTTTTTAAGGTCTTTTGCCTTTCCCACGTAGAGTACAACCCCTTCCTCATCCTTGAAAAGATAGCAGCCGGGAAGGTGTGGAAGGGCTTCCAGATCAATCATTTTTGAGCCTCATTGCGTTCAAATTTATTTTTCTCAAATCCGGTTTTCAGGTTTTCGTTTATCAGGAGTTCTTTTTCAGATTTTAATTTATCAGGAATCCTTTGTATCCGGAATCACTCAAAGTGCTTGATTTTCAAGAATCACTTAAAGTGCTTGACCTTCAAACACCTCATCCGGTCCTTCGTCGAAGTCTTCAGGTTCTTCTTCAAATTCCTCCCCGGAATCCTCTTCAAATTCTCCGTAATCGGTTTCAAAATCTTCCCTGTCCTCAAAAACGGCCTCCACCAGCTGTGTACCCGAATCCAGGTAGGAGTTTCCCTGCGCTGGAAGCCTGGAAGCGAGGAAACGTCCGGTATGGCTTTCAGGAATCCGGGCAATTTCTTCAGGCGTGCCTGTGGCTACAATCTCCCCGCCTGCGTGTCCGCCTTCGGGACCGAGATCGATTATATGGTCTGCAGATTTGATGACGTCCAAGTTGTGTTCGATTACGACCACTGTATTTCCTTTCGCAACAAGCCCGTTAAGGACTGAAATCAATTTTTTAACGTCGTGGAAATGCAGTCCGGTTGTGGGCTCGTCAAGCAGATAAATGGTTTTTCCAGTGCCTTTTTTTGAGAGTTCGCGGGTCAGCTTTATTCTCTGGGCTTCCCCTCCTGAAAGGGTCGTGGAACTCTGCCCGAGCTTGATGTACCCGAGGCCTACGCGCGTGAGAGTATCGAGCTTGCCTTTGATTGCAGGGACGTTTTCAAAATGCTCTGCTGCCTCTTCCACAGTCATGTTCAGGACTTCAGCAATCGATTTGCCCTTATACTTTACCTCAAGGGTTTCCCGGTTATAGCGTGTACCCTTGCACTCCTCACACTCAATGTAAACATCAGGCAGGAAGTTCATCTCTATCTTGATCATTCCGTCTCCCTGACAGGCTTCACAGCGCCCTCCCTTTACGTTGAAAGAAAAACGCCCGTTTTTGTACCCGCGGATTTTTGCTTCCTTGGTCTCGGCAAAAGCCTGCCTGATCGCATCAAAAACCTTGGTATAAGTCGCAGGGTTCGAGCGGGGGGTTCTGCCTATGGGGCTCTGGTCGATAACTATTACCTTATCGATCTCGGAGTCAAAAACCAGCTCTTCGTATTCCCCGGGCGTTACATTCGATTTGTTGATCTTTTTCATCAGGGCTTTGTAAAGGGTATCATAGATAAGGGTAGACTTCCCGGAACCCGAAACTCCGGTAACTACAGTGAGGAGCCCTATGGGGATGTTTACGTCTATATCCTTCAGGTTATTTGCTCGGCAGCCTTTCAACCGGATGAAGGTCTCGCTCTGTCGACGGAGAGCAGGAGGCTTTATCTGCTTTTCTCCTGAGAGATATTTGCCTGTCAGAGACTCCGGGTTTCTCTCTATTTCTGCAGGCGTCCCTTCGGCAACCACATACCCTCCGTGTATCCCGGCGCCAGGCCCTATATCGAGCACGTAGTCTGCTGCCCGGATGGTGTCTTCGTCATGTTCTACTACTATGAGGGTGTTCCCGAGATCCCTTAGGGTCTGCAGGGTCTGGATAAGCCGCTCGTTATCCCTCTGGTGCAGCCCTATCGACGGTTCGTCCAGCACGTAGAGTACCCCCATAAGGTTTGAGCCGATCTGGGTTGCAAGTCTGATCCTCTGGGCTTCTCCACCTGAGAGGGTGCCTGCACTGCGGGAAAGGGTCAGGTATCCAAGTCCCACATGTTCAAGGAAGCCAAGTCTGGAGTGAATTTCCTTTAAGACCTGTTTTGCGATTTCCTGCTCTTTTTCGGAGAGTTTCAGTTCTTCAAAAAACTGGATACACTGGATAATGGAAAGGTCAGTTGCATCAACAATTGACTTGCCAGCGAGTTTGACTGCAAGGACTTTTTCTTTCAGGCGCTTGCCTTCACACCTGGGACAGGGGCGGACCTGCATGAATTTCTCAAGTTCCTTTCGCCTGTACTCGGACTTTGTCTGGCCGTACAGACGCTCGGACTGCGGAAGGAGCCCTTCCCAGGTGCCCTTGTGAGACCAATGGGCATCTCCGTTTTTCATGCTCATACTGAACTGAATGCGTTCTTCCGAGCCGTACATGAGAGCGTTGTACTGCCTTTCTGAAAGGGCTTCAATAGGAGTGAAAATATCAAAACCGAAATGTTTTGCAACAGCTGCCAGGTGCTGGCTCCGGTAGCCGTCAAGATAGTTCCTGTAAAGAGCAACGGCTCCGTCGGCAATGCACAGGTTTTTGTCGGGAATTATGAGGTCCGGATCAAGCTCCATTTTAATCCCGAGCCCGTTGCAGGCTTCGCAGGCCCCGAAGGGACTGTTGAAGGAAAACATCCTGGGCTGGAGTTCCTCGAAAGCCATCCCGCAGACAGGGCAGGCCATGTTCGAAGAATACAGGTGGTCTTTCCCTTCCGCGTCCACGGCAATCAGGAGCCCTTCACCTTTTTTGAGGGCATTTTCGCAGGCTTCGACAAGCCTTGACCGGTCTTCGGAAGGGTCCAGGCGGTCGATTAACACTTCAATGTCGTGCTTTTTGTAGCGGTCAAGGGAGATCTCGTCATCCGTCCTGTGAATTTCCCCGTTTACCCTGGCCCGGGTGAAACCTTCGCTGTTCAGGTCCCTGAAAAGCTGCTGGTAAGTCCCTTTTTTCTGGCGGATTATAGGGGCAAGGATTGTAACCATCCCCTCACATTCCCTGCTGAGGCTGTCCGCGATCCTTTCCGGAGACTGGGACTCTATTTTTATGTCATGAATTGGACAGTAAGGGGTCCCAACCCTTGCAAAAAGCAGCCTGAGGTAGTCATAGATTTCAGTGACAGTTCCCACCGTACTTCGGGGGTTTTTGGAAGTTGTTTTCTGCTCTATTGATATTGCCGGAGACAGCCCCTCTATACTGTCCACATCCGGCTTGTTCATAAGCCCCAGGAACTGCCTTGCATAAGCTGAGAGGGATTCCACATAACGCCTCTGTCCTTCGGCATAAACAGTATCAAAAGCCAGGGTAGATTTCCCAGAGCCTGAGACGCCTGTAATTACAATGAACCTATCTCGCGGGAGTTCAACTGTGATATTTTTCAGGTTGTGTTCCCGCGCCCCTTTGATAATAATATTTTTCATTTTCCTTCTCTCAGGTTTTTCTTGTCTCGGTGAATCGGTTAGTGAGAATTTTAAGGTAAGAATTTAGTATACGGATGTTTAAAGTGAGAATTTAATGTATTGGAGTCTGATCTTCGAGTCTGAGTGTGTGAAAATTCAGCATATATAACAAAAAGTGAGCCCTTTTATTAATAAAGTGATATAGCGGATTGAAAGTATTAGTCGGCAAAACAGATGATTTTCTAATTAAAATATGTTGAACCGGATCTGCCGTAAACGAATCTTTCATTGCTCTCATTTTTATTTTTTATCCTGTTCTCATTCAATACTTTCAGCTTGGAAAAACCGTTCCTCCTGCAAAGTAGGCCAATAAACCTGTGAAACCGGAGCAGTGCTCCAAAAAAATGAAGAGGAAATCAATCGGGAAAATGCAAGAAGAGTAAAGTTTGTGGTTTCAACCATATAATGAGTGGGTAAATTATGTTTATTATATAAATATTTATCTACTTTGGAATATTTTAATGATTACATATTAAGTTAGTATATTGCATCTTAAGTTAGTATATTGCATATTAAGTTAGTACATTGCATATTAAGTTAGTACATTGCATATTAAGTTAGTACATTGCATATTAAGTTAGTATATTGCATATTAAGTTAGTACATTGCATATTAAGTTAGTACATTGCATATTAAGTTAGTATATTGCATATTAAGTTAGATTACATATTATATTAGATTACATACTAAGTTAGTATAAAAAGTAGCGAAGGGCCAGAATTTCCTTATTTCCACTAAAAGTATGTTCAATAACTTATGTTCTTTGAGAGCAGGTCCCAAAACTTAAAATTGTTTCTTTGAATCTCGCATTTTCAAATCCATAAGAGTCTAAGGATTATTTTTCATTTTTTTCATATGAAATACAGGTTCGAGGCATTTATGTCAACGGCGGTTAAGAATTCCCCATTTTCGGCGGATTAAAATTCCCCAATTCTCAATCCTTGAGAAAAGTTCGAGGATTGTGAATCATGCTGAAAAAGGAGGATTTATTCTTGATTCGAGATTTAAGTTCACAAAACTTGAGCATTAGTGAAATCGCCAGACAAACCGGTTTTGACAGGAAAACTGTGAGGAAATATCTCCAGCTGAAAACCTTACCTGAACCCCAGAAACGTCCCGGAAGAAAGAGCAAGCTTGATCCATATAAACCTTATATACTCAAAAAGCTTGAAGAAGGCTCCTACACTACTGCTCGGCTCTATCGGGAAATCAAAGAAATGGGTTTTGATGGAGGAATGACCATCGTCAAGGACTTTGTAAGAGAAGTCCGACCTCAGCAGGGAGTCCCTGCTGTATTCCGCTATGAAACAAAACCAGGTGTACAGGCTCAGGTTGACTGGGCAGAGATGGGAACAGTTGAGGTTGATGGAAAGATAAAGAAACTCTTTTGCTTCAACATGATTCTTGGATATTCCAGGATGAAATATGTTGAATTTACACTGGGCATAGACACTTCCACTCTTATCCAGTGTCATCTGAACGCCTTTGAGTACTTTGGAGGATTTACACAGGAGATTCTCTATGATAACATGAAACAGGTTGTTATCAAAAGAGCCTTAAAATCATCAGATTCTGAATGGAACTCACAGTTTGAGGATTTCTTCAAATGCTTTGGTTTTATTCCACGGTTATGCAGGCCTTACAGGCCTCAGACAAAAGGTAAAATTGAAAATACGGTAGGCTATGTCAAGAGGGATTTCTTCCTTGGAAGACGATTTACCTCTCTCGAAGACCTGAACGCCCAAGTTCACAGGTGGTTGGAAAGGGTAAATTCAACTGTCCACGGAACAACCTATCAAATCCCCCTTGAACGTTTTAAGGAGGAGAAACTGATCCCTCTGGATCAGGTTCCTCCTTACAAAGTTGTCCATAAGGAGACCAGAAAGGTCTCCAGAGACTGTTATATTTCGTTCCTTGGAAATAAGTATTCTGTTCCTTACAGGTTTGCAGGAAGAACTGCAGAGCTTCAGATTTTTGAAGGAATATTCGAGGTCTATGTTGATTATGAGAAGGTTTGTGAACATGAAATTCTTTCAGGTAATTGTAGGGTTTCCAGAAAAAAGGAACATTTTCAGGGCCTCCTGAGTGAGATTCTTAAAGAGAATTCAAAATGCAAGAAAGAATTACAGATTCCGTTGAAGTTCTCAGGTCCTGAAGTTGAAAAGAGGTCTCTTGACATCTATGAAACATTCAGTGACGGTGATTTTGAATGAACAATTTCAGCTATGAGAGACTTCACAGTAACCTGCAATACCTCAAACTGAATACTATTGAAGAGGTTCTGGACAACTATCTTGAAATTGCTGCAAGAGATAGCAAGACAACAATGGAAGTACTTGATTATCTGTTTGAACAGGAAAAGAAGCACAGAGAAGCTGCTGCAATTGAGAGAAGGATGAAAAGTGCAGCATTTCCTGTGAAAAAGACGCTTGATGAATTCGATTTTGAGTTTCAGTCATCTATTGATAAAAAAGTCATAGAAGACCTTGCAACGTTGAGATTTGTTCATAACGTAGAAAACGTTGTTTTCCTTGGTCCTCCCGGAGTTGGAAAGTCTCATCTTGCAATCGCTCTTGGGATTGAAGTAGCAAAAGCAGGGATTTCGGTTTACTTTACCAATACAGGAAACCTTATCGAGAAGTTGAAAATAGCAAATCGAGAAGGAATGCTTGAAAAGAAACTCAAAGGCTTTATGAAATTTAAAGTTCTGATCATTGATGAAATGGGTTATCTCCCATTTGATGAGGAAGGAGCTCACTGTTTATTTCAGTTGATTTCCAGACGTTATGAAAAGAGTTCGACCATCTTTACGTCAAATAAATCATATGGAGAATGGGGAGAGATATTCAAAGACCAGGTAATAGCGGCTGCTGTACTTGATAGAATTCTCCATCACTGTACTACAATTAACATCAGAGGAGAAAGTTACAGGCTGAAAGAAAGGAAGAAACATGGTATAAAATCAGGAAATATCTACCAGTAATTTCTAACAAGTTTATGAAAAATTGAGTAAAATTTATATCAAAAGATGGGGAAATTTAAACCGACCAATGTGGGGAAAATTAAACCGCTGTTGACATTTACGGATCATAATGATAAATTCCATCTCCCGGACCTGCAGTAAGTTCAAGAATTTAGGAATTATTATCACCTGTTCAATTCTAAAAACTGAACCCTGAAGAGCAGAAAATATTTTCCTGGCATAGTAATGCTTATTTTAGTTAAAAACCGATTAATTGTAGATGGATATTCCAGAGAAAAAAGACTTTCGAGGAGCTAACCTCCAGGGAACTAACTTTGAAAAGGCTGATCTCCAGGGAGCTGACTTTTATGAAGCCAATCTTCGTTTGGCTAACCTTCAGGGAGCGAATCTTCATTCGGCTAACCTATATGGAGCTAACCTTCATCTGGCTAACCTTCAAGGAACTAAACTTGGAGGAACTAACCTCCAGGGTGTTAACCTTCATCTGGCTAACCTTCAGGGAGCGAACCTTCATCTGGCTAACCTTCATCTGGCTAACCTTCATCTGGCTAACCTCCAGGGAGCTGACCTTTATGGAGTCAACCTTCAAGGGGCTGATCTTCAAGGAGCTAACCTTCAAGAGGCTAACCTTCAAGAGGCTAACCTTGAAAAGACTAACTTTCAAGGAGCTAAACTTGGAGGAGCTAAACTTGAAGGGGCCTATCTTATAGGGATTCGCTTTCAAGGGGCTAACCTTCAAGGAGTTGACTTTCATGAAGCTAACCTTCAGGAAGCTAATCTTCAGGAAGCTAACCTTCAGGGGGCTAAACTTGAAAGGGCTGACCTTATAGAGGCGAATCTTGAAAACGCTAATCTTCAAGGAGCCAACCTTCAAGGAGCTGACCTTCAAAGGGCTGATCTTTACGGAGCCAATCTTCAAGGGGCTAATCTTCGGGGGGTTGATCTTGAAAAGGCACACCTTAAGATAACTGACCTTGGGAAGGTTGACTTTCAGGGAGCTAACCTTAAGGGAGCTCACCATTTAACAATTGATCAGCTTTCTAAAGTGAAAACACTTTATGATGCGAAATTAGACGAAGAACTCCTCATGTCTCTAAAAGAGAAGTACCCTGCCCTTTTTGAAGTACCGGAACCGCAGGACCTGAAGGATCAGGAATGACAGCAACGTTTTCTGATAAAACATTGAGATTTTTCAGATTTTATATTTGTTTTTACGGATTTCCTGTTCTTCTAGTGGTTAAGGTAGCTACTAGTGGTGAAGATAGCAATGATCTGGCTTTTCGTTGCTGCACTGGTTTATACAGTGCGGTAAGAGATTATGTCATGAATTGCTTCAATGCTGCCCTTTTCATTTGGGGTAATCCCACCGGAATGTGCGTCCGGTAATGCTGATGTGCAAAGCTTCTGGATAATGTGGAGACCTCTGAAAACCCGGATCAAACAGTTTGCTAGAGTAGGATAGGAAAAATCCCAGAAAACTGTTTGCCAAATAATAGAGGAAGACCAAGAAGCAGAAAAAAATAAAAAAGACTTCGAACCCGACATTTTCGAGGCTGATCTTTTTTAAACGACTATTGCTTCAGAATTAATGGTTTTAGTATACAGACTCAGGGAAGGTTTTTGTCCTGGTATTTATGAGGTGGTCTCTATGAGTTGGTTTCGGTTATTCTGAAATATGGCAGCTCCTTGATGGCCAGACGAGCCATAGATTCCTCGACGTCCGGAGTGGGTTCCTTGATCCTCTCCGGGCATGCTATAACGTTGAGCAGCTCTTCAAGGGCTGGACTGCTCGATCTCCATGTGTAGTCGCTCCGCGTCTCAGCTGTAAAGATTTGCCATTCGATTTTTACTGACATAATAATCACCTATTTAAAAAGTGCTCTATGATTATACAGTTAAACTTTTGATGTGATTGATTTCTTTGACTTGATTGATTTTTCAGTTCAATTGCGTAAGCGCTATTTAGATAACATCAATTTTTTAACTGTAAGCACTCCATATCACAACACATCCTCAAAAGAGATAGGATCAAAATAAACTAGAGAGTCCTTAAGAGCCATACGAACGGATATGTTCCGTATACGATAATGTATCACAATTCAGGACTTATGTAGTTGGACTGAATATCAACAGCATCAAACCTTTAACTCTCTAATATGAAAATTTAAGCTACAGTGCTTGTTGTGATTGTTTTTATACCCCTGGTGCGTAAGTCCCGAATGCATTAGGTGATTAAGAAGAAAACCCTGAAGAGCTTTGATCCTTTTACTGTAGCCCCAATACAGTTACTCAAAGATATACTTTCTTAAGTTTATTTCTTTGGAATTGGATCAATTCTTCCAGGCAGTTCTTATTCACATACTCTATCAGTTGTTCCTCACTCTTTTGATCGATTTACCCACGTTATATACAATGTTCCTGTATTATTTTAAAATAATTATGCGAAAAATTGTTTCTGAACAAAAGATAGTTTCATATAAAATATTTCAAAGTCGAACAACAATTTAAAATTAATAGGACTTACACATTTGCCTGCTTTGCAGGCAACTTTTTAATTTTTTCAATTTTTAGGCTAAGGTATAGATCGGATTTCTTAGAAATTGATTAACAGCATTTCCTGTAATGTTCCATTTCGTTTCAAACCATGTAATGTCTGCTTTTATTCTTTGGACTTAAAATCTTAGAAATGCTCTTATTTCTGTCATGATATATGCTCTCTGCACACTATTTCTCCTTACCTGACAGCGTTTTACTTCACAAAACTGTTTTATTCCTCTATGATACTCTTCAATTTTCCATGCTTTCTTTGCCAGCTCTTTCCTTTTTTCTTCCTGCATATCAAGTACATCTGTAGCCCAGTATTGCGTGTCTCCGTCTTTGGAAACTATCCGAAATCCCTTAATAAAGCCGTATTCTTTCAGATGAACCGTCATTCCTTCTGGTGGAATAGTTAACAATTCAATTGCAATGTTACCAGTCTTATCAGGATTAACTAACCGATTTTTCTTCAACCTTGTTAACCAGTGCCATCCTTTTTTCCTGATTGCTTTGAGATTCTTTATACTGAAATACCACGTATCAAACTGAACAAATTCGGGGGAAAACAACGTTTTGCTGCCCTGTTCAACATTTCAAGGAAGTGATTATTTTTTGTTTTTCCGTCATATCTATATCGTAAATTCTAAAGTCAACAGGGATTACAGCATCGTTAGATGTCCGGACAACGGTTTCAAGATCGATGCCATTTACAATCTGATGATGTTATGTTTGCCACTCCATAGATAAGATATGAATCTACAGTCGTTGGGCTTGCCAGCAAAATGAAGTGAAGCCGACATGTAAAATGGATTGTCGGCTTGAGCCCTTTAAGTTCATCGGCAAGACTGTGCTTCATTGCTAATCCAAGGCAACAACCGTCAAGTGATCGTATCAGAGAATTATGTCCGCAGCAGAGCGAATCCTCCGGATATTAACTCTCTGGCTTTCCAGACCCTTTCCGGCTGCTGCCCGAGCCATAGGATCGGCATCTGTAGGCAAGTCGAATGATAGGCCGGTCAGTGCCTCAACCTGCGCTACCGGCACTTGCCATGTCTTGAACTCGTCGTCGAAGAACTCCAAGCTCTCCAGATAATTTTTCTGCGTGCGCAGGTAGGCAGTAGCGCTGAGCTTCCCGTTTTTATTGACGAATGCCACCACCTTCCAGAAATCGGCAGGCAGGAGGTACTCATTGCGGTAAATCATATCGTCTTCGCGGAAGACGGGACCGGTGAATACCGATATCTGCACATTGGCATTATCTGCAGTCTTAAGTATGTAGTCTTCCACTTCGAGCCAATCATGCTGGTTGAGGCGCTCGTGCTGAGGCGAGCAGTTCGTAAAATGGAACGTATCCTCTCCCGCGTCCCTGGCATTTGGCCCCCAGCAGGGATCCAGCCGGCGAACCAGATGTCCGCGGTCAAGTGGATTGCCTTTATACAATTTGGGCCCGGCCTGATATCTCTGGTCGAGACGTGGATCAAAGTACCATTTGTCGCGGTCGCGTTTGATCTTCTTCAGCTTCTTGCCGTCAATATTGGCCGCGGTATAGAAGGCCAGCCTTCGATCGGCATTCATCACAATCGAGAAGTGCAGGTAGTTGAGAATCTCGCCCCCGTCCTTGAGCTTTGCGACTTTGGACTGGAGATTATCGGCCAGCTTGGGAAGCGGCAGCTGGTGCAGATAGCCCAGGAAATCGGGGTTATAGCCATCCGCCAGGTGGTAATGTTCAGCTGGCAGTTCTCCCAGCTCCATTGCTGTGCCGGGGACGGTTTCTGGGGCGGTTATGATCGCAGGTCCGACCGGATCAGTGCCCTGGCTGCGAAGCCTGCGAAGAGATTCGGCTGCCATCGGCTCGTTCTCGCTGCGCGACTCCAGTGCCTGGAAGATGCGGCTGATGCGCACTCCCTCATTGGCCACCCACGCTATGGTGCCGGGATTATCGATGCCTTCTCGATAGGGCTGACCGTCTGTCTTGAGGATGTTACCCTGGGCATCTTTCATCGGCACTCCTGAGTGGTGCAGGCACACAACCAACCACTGATCGTTGAATACGGGCGAACCTGAGGTTCCGGGCTGAGTGTCGGTCAGATAGTGTATCCAGTTGTCGAAGAGATCTACAACTTCGTTCTCCCGCAGGCAGCACTGCTTGAGACCGCCCTCAGGATGCTGAATGATGGAGACGTATTCGCCGTTCCGGACCTTGCCGGTGTCTTCCACCAGACGCAGTAATCCGTAATCGGTAAGCTCTGTTCCTTCTGTGGCAACGGGGGCCACGGATACCAGTGTGAAGTCCAGGTCCGGATCGGTGACAAAGACCTCGTCCGGTCGCAGGTCGAAGGATTTGGATGTCTTTCGTCGACCGTTTATATCTTGCTCAAATTCGAACTCTGCAAAACTCTTCCTTGCCAGCTCTGCTGTATCGAGGACATGGTTATTCGTCAGCAGCAGATTTGGGCCGACAAGAAAGCCCGTGCCGTAACCCTCTGGCCTGCCGAATGGGTTCACGACCTGGATCCTGCAGACGGGTCTGGCCGCGAGCAGTCCAAGTTCCAGATAGGAGATGCCGACTAGATCACTCTTTCCTATGATCCTTTCCAGGGCCAGGTCATCACCTGGTTCAAGAAAGATCAGGCGCCTCTCTATTGGCCGTACTTCCGTCAAGGGCCTGATGATTTCACGTCTGAATCTCTCGCCTGGCTGCTCCGCTTCAGCAGCTTTCTGCCGGCTATAATACCTTTCAGAGGCTTTCCTCTGTTGCTCTTCTTTTCGGGCATTTTCAAGCATATCTTTCCCCCCATCATAACACAACAGTTTAAAATAATTGAAATATATAACCAAGATTATATTACTCCTCAAATAACATAATGCTCAGATCCTACTATTTTTATATATCTTATAAAATAATATTAAACAAAATGATATAATTATTTGGAATTTTAGATCAGTACTAAAGGTTTGGTTTTTCCACTATCGATGGGCACAATATGTATTTATAGGATTATTCAGGCATGATTCTCCCCTAGACTCTCTTGGTCAGTTTATCGTAAAGTTTAGGAATCATCAAGCCGGAACGAAAGTCTAGCCTTGGCCTTTGACATTGCTTCGAGGTATGCGCTTTCGGGATAGATGTACTGCATCACCCTTCCACAATTATCCCAGAAACTTCTTGATGTCCCAGATCTGGAACTTCGAGGAAAAACTGGTCAACGGCTATGAAAGAAGTAAAGGCTATAGTCTAAGCACAGGAACGCTTGGGAATCTAAATTATGTCGGGGAAAAGGTCCATCTGGCTAAAAGCAATAGCTTGGGTCTTACAGAGCAGTGATGTAACCAGCCTGCCAGATAGGTAAAAAATAACAAAAAATCCGCTTATGCTATTATGGAAGTGAAGATATAATTATGAAAAAAGTGCAAGGACGAGATAAAAATGCTCTTTCACCCCGGAAAACTCTTTTTAATCTCGGGATAAATAGGAAACCTCCGCCAGCTTGTCTGGCTTGCCCAAAAAGCAGAAAAAGCAAAAGAAACAGAAGTTCGTGATTTTTCGATTCACTTTATAAGTAAGTTTCTTACAGGTGTTACAGGTCGATTTCACTTGTGGGTTTCTATTTCTCTTCTTTTTTCTCATTTTTGGAAATGCCGCTCTCCTGCGTCTCTTTACTTTGCCATTGCTTTTAAGTTGATCTGCTTTCCCTCCTCATCTACGAGGCAAGCTTGATGTGAATTCTTGGCCACATCTATGCCAATGTTCAGATACGTCATCTCCGATCCCCAATGTATTATTATAGGCCGGGTACCAAATATTCCTCTGCTCTCAACGGCCAGTAAGCTCGTAAAAATCGCCAGAATCTGTCCTTCCTGAACAGATCTGTAACATGTTAAATTGCCAGAGAGCCGTAGGAGCGAGGGCGGTAGTCTTATCAAGCCGGATACATCGCCGTAAGCGAAGCAAGCTACCCTCCCAGCCTATGTATCGTTTTTATGAAATTGCAGCAATAAAAAAATGCTGCAATTACCTTATATACGAGCAAAACAGACGGCGCACTGCAGAACCGCAACTCTGCCGAGGTGCAATTCGGGAGAATAAAGTTGTAAGGGTTGAGATCTCCAAATAAGCCTTCCTTTAGTCATCATGGACGAAGTGCACTCCTGTAATTATACTTCAGATAATAAGCTTTAACCGAACAATACTTAATTAAATTTTTACTAAATATTAGTCGATTATTTTCAAGATCTGACGGAAAAGAGTCGGCTTCATTCTCTTGAAATATCTCAATTTTTTTATCACTGAACCAAAAAATATTCACCCTTGTTTTTTTGGGCTGGTCTTTCAGAGAGACTTCAAGAAACAGAGAATATTATCATTTTCATCATCATTAGACTGTTTTTCTCTGGATATAACTTCAAATTGGTTCGAAGTTTAATAAAGAATTAAATGCTTTGTGGAAAAATAAATAACTAAAGAGAAACAATTAATGATAGGGAATTAGGGCATATTTAAGTGGCTTAAACGAATAATTTGAAAATTCAAGATCCCAATATGGGAGGTTAAAGGGGAGAAAATTTTTGAACAGAAAACTCCGAATTCTACTGCTAATAGGGGCTTTATTAATAATCGCGGGAACAATTCTGAACATTACCAGAGATCCACTTATCTTAAGTTCGGGAGCTGTGGCTGCACTATTTATGATCCTGCTTTTCAGAATTGACCCTCTGAGTCCCCACGAATGACGGGGAAAGAAAGGGTTAATCTTTTTTACATACAAAATACCTGTTTTACGTTCTTACGTACAACATACTTAATTTACGTTCTTACAACATACTTAATTTACGTTCTTACGTACAACATACTTAATTTACGTTCTTACAACATACTTAATTTACGTTCTTACGTACAACATACTTAATTTACGTTCAACTTATTTTTTACTGGTTTTGCGAGGTATCGAGAATGGATCCGAAAATTAAATTTGCATCAGTCTATCTGATGCTTCTTGTTTTTGTTTTTTTTGCTGGTTGCTCTGGAAAGGAGACAGGACAGAACACACCCGGCTACACCGCAGATGTGCTCAAAACCGAAGCCGTAACTTTTTCAGGGATGCTGGGGCAGGGGGTTTACTTGCCGGTAAATTACAGCCTGGAAGCCCTCGATGTCGAGTTAAAAGCGCCTTCTTATGACTTGCCCCTGGAAAAGGATAAAATCACCAACTACGCAGCCTTTTCAGGAAAAATCCCTCTGAATGAATCGGCGCTTGAAATGCTGGAAAGAAACGGTTTTGTGGTAATAAAAAACCCTTATGACTCTTCGGAAGAGGACATAACTTCAATGTACGTGACCCTCAAAGAAGAAGAAATTCCTGTTTTTATCACCACGGACTCCCTCCTGCACCTCTATCATATCCAGTTTGATGAGACCCTGCGCCAGATCGAGGAAAAGGAGTTTTACGATACTCTCTGGGAGACCGACCTTGCCCTGCTGAACAGCTCGATTGAAGAATATAACAGTGCATCAGGAGAAGAAAAGGAAGCTGCAAGAAGAAACACAGCCTACTTCACGGTTGCTTTAAGCCTGCTCCAGCCGAAGCCCGAACAGATACAGGCATCAGATGAAACCTACGGCTTTGTTGATGAGACTCTTTTCCCTGCAGGTTCGGCAGGAAAATACCAATTTGAGGTCCCTTCATTTGTAAAAGAAGATGTTGATGCCGAACTTGCCCTGATAGAAGCCCATGAAGGCTTTGCTCTCTCTCCTATTTTCCTCTATGAAGAAGACTATTCCCAGTACGTGCCAAGAGGCCACTATACCCGCTCCGAGAAGCTGCAAAACTATTTTAAGGCCTTCGTGTGGCACGGCAGGATAAGCATGCTCCTGAAGGACAGCCTGATACAGTCAGAAGACCCTGCAAAAGATTCCCGCATCCAGACCATCCAGGCAAGCCTGATTTCTTCTCAGCTAGAAAACTCGCCCGAACTTCTTGAAAACTGGGACAGAATCTACGGGGTCACGGCTTTCTACGTGGGCTTTTCCGATGACCTTGGACCTTACGAATACATGGAAGCCATGGATCAGGTCTTTGGCAATGGAGAGAGGGAGTTTAATGAAACAGCAGTAGAGGAATTAAAGGCCGCACTTGCTGAAAACCAGGGCCCGCAAATCTACGGAGGCACAGGAAACTGTATCCTTGAACCTCCCTTCACCCCGGAACAGGCTGACGAATGCCTCGAAAATACCACAGGTTTCCGTTTTATGGGGCAGCGCTTCATCCCTGACTCTTACATGTTCTCAAACCTGGTCGGAGCCTATACAGGTGAATATACCGGTGACTACACGAAAGATGAAGCTCCGTTTACGCTGGTGATCTCAGGAGCCGGAAGGCCTATCCGCGGCTTCCCGCGCGGGCTCGATACAATGGCTCTTCTGGGCTCGGAGAGGGCTGTTTACTGGCTCGACGAGCTGAACGATTCAAGCTACGAAAATTACAGTGCCAGGTATGGGGAACTGGATTCGGAGTTTTCGAACTTCAGCACAGCCGACTGGAACAGGAACCTCTACTGGTCCTGGCTTTATTCCCTCCAACCCCTCCTCAAAAACTATGGAGAAGGCTACCCGACCTTCATGCAGACCGATGCCTGGCAGGACAAAGAACTTAGCACTTCTCTTGCCTCGTGGACTGAGCTCAGACACGACACTATCCTGTATGCCAAGCAGAGTTATACAGTACTTGAGGGGTCCGCAATGGTGCCTCCAGAAGAAAAATCGGTTGTGGGCTATGTAGAACCAGTCCCCGACTTTTACGCCAGGCTGCTTGCCTTAACGAAGATGACAAATCAGGGCCTGGATGAAATGGATGTGCTTGACCCTGTTTCAAAAGCCAGGTTCACTGAGCTTGAAAATATACTTTCCAGGTTGCAGGCAATCTCGGAAAAGGAACTTGAAAACGAAGAGCTGACGGAAGAAGATTATGAATTCATCAAGAATTTCGGGGATCAGCTTGAAGGTGTCATAGCCGATGTTGATGAGAAAGCCAGGAAAACCACTATCGTGGCTGATGTCCATACCGACGGGAATACTGGAGATGTACTCGAAGAAGGAGTAGGATACGTGGATATGGTCGTGGTAGCATACAAGCTTCCGGACGACAGGATCCTTATCGGTGTAGGTCCGGTCTTCAGCTATTACGAGTTCAAGCAGCCAATGTCTGATCGCCTGACCGATGAAAAATGGAGAGAAATGCTTGAGGCGAACCCACCGGAAAAGCCGGAGTGGACTTCCACCTACATTTCTTAATTTTTTTATCTTCAATATAGAATCGAAATTCTCTGATTTTTGGTCCCGACAATGAAAGAATCCGGAAACCGGGTAACCCTGATATTCGATTTCTTTTCAAAGATTTCAAAATAACTTCGAAATAATTCGCAGTCAAAGTCAAATATAAATAAAATAGTGCTGTATCTTCTGTTGCATAATTTAGTGTTTTTTTCCGGAAAATAACCAAGAGAATTTTTAGCCATTTTTAGTCATTTTTAGTTATTTGCCAGATTTTGCGGGCAACTGCTCTGGCATGAAAAGCCATCCCTGAATATCAAACCAAAGTAGGCGAGATGAAATGATGAAGTGTCTAACTAGGACTGCTATTGCTTATTTAACATTTTTAATTTTTTTTGGCTCAATTTTCACAGCGGGGTGCTTGGAGCAAAGTTCCGGGTCAAGCGAGGAGAATGGGACAGAAGAAAAAGAAGTAAACAATAATGGAAGCTCTTCAACAGGTTATTTGAAAACCGAAGCAGTAAATCTTTCCGGGCTTGAGGCTGGAAACTCTTCTCTTGCAGTAAACTACAGGCTTGACGCTCTTGATACCGAACTAAAAGCTCCCCAGTACGATTTGCCCCTGCAGGAATCGGAGATTACGAATTACGAAGAATTTTCGCAGAAATTTTTGACAGATGAGGCAGCCCTGGAGAAGCTGAAAGAAAACGGGTTTGTGGTGATTTCCAACCCCTACAACCCAAAAGAAGAAGAGATCACTGCTATGTATGATAGGCTTGGCAGCGAAGGACGGCCTATTTTCATAAGTTCAGATTCCCTTCTGCACCTTTATCACGTCCAGTTTGACGACAGCATGAGCCAGGTCGAAGAAAGTGAATTATTTGATCTTTTATGGGAACTTGATGAAGCCCTGCTGAACAGCTCGATTGAAGAATATAACAGCGCATCAGGAGAGGAAAAGGAAGCCATAAGAAGAAATACAGCCTACTTTGCTGTGGCATTAAGCCTGCTCCAGCCAGATGAAAATCAGATAAAATATCAGTTTGAGGTTCCTGCTTTTGTAAGAGAAGATGTTGATGCCGAACTTGCCCTGATAGAAGTCCATGAAGGCTTTGCTCTTTCTCCGATATTTCTGTATAAGGAAGACTATTCCCAGTACGTGCCAAGAGGGCATTATACCCATTCCGAAAAGCTGCAAAACTACTTCAGGGCTTTTATGTGGCACGGCAGGATGAGCATGCTCCTTAAAGGAAAATTGATCCAGGCCGAAGACCCGGAAAAGGAAGCCCGCATCCAGACCATCCAGGCAAGCCTGATCAGCTCCAGTCTGGAAAACGATCCGGATCTTCTTCAGAAATGGGACAGGCTCTATGCGATTACTGCTTTTTATGTCGGCGTTTCTGACGATCTCGGACCTTATGAATATATGGAAGCAATGGAGACGGCGTTCGGAAACGAATCAAGGAATTTCAACGCAGCAACGATCGGAGAGCTGAAAGTGGAGCTTGCAGGGTATCGGAGCCCGGAGATCTACGGAGGCACAGGAAGCGGGAGCCATGAACTCATTCTAACGGCTGAACAGGCCGATGAACTCCTTGAGGATACGAAAGGTTTCAGGTTTATGGGGCAGCGTTTTATCCCTGACTCTTATATGTTCTCAAGGCTAACCGGCCCTTACACTAACGAGTATACAGGAAATCAGGAAGATGTGCCTTTTACCTATATAAGTTCCTCATACGGAAACAACCGGGGCTTTCCGCGTGGGCTTGATACGATGGCTCTCCTAGGTTCAGACAGGGCTGTTTACTGGCTTGACGAGCTGAACGATTCCAGTTACAAAAATTACAGTCTAAGATACGGGGAACTGGACTCGGAGTTTTCGAACTTCAGCACAGCCGACTGGAACAGGAACCTCTACTGGTCCTGGCTTTATTCCCTCCAGCCTCTCCTCAAAGACTATGGAGAAGGCTACCCGACCTTCATGCAAACCCCTGCCTGGAAGGACAAGGAATTGACCACCTCCCTGGCCTCCTGGACCGAGCTCAGGCATGATACGATTCTCTATTCAAAACAGAACTATGCAATAGCGGAATCACTTCCCATATTTGGGGACAAAACTGTGGGATATGTTGAGCCAGTGCCCGCATTTTATAACAGGCTGCTGGCCCTTACCCGGATGACTGGAGACGGACTTGGAGAACTGGATGCGCTTGATGAAGATAGTAAACGAAGATTTGAGAGCCTTGAAAGCATTCTGGAAAGGCTTATCGATATTTCCGAAAAGGAGCTTGAAAATGAGGAGCTAACAGAAGAAGACAAATTTTACATCTTTGAATTTGGTGACCGTCTCGAAATGCTCGGGGGTGTCGACGAAGAAACCAGGAAAACTACCCTTGTTGCAGATGTCCACACTGAGCCCAATTCCGAACTCGTGCTTGAGGAAGGGACAGGATATGTGGATATGATAATCGTGGCTTACAAGCTTCCTGACGACAGGATCTTCCTGGCTGCTGGGCCGGTTATGAGTCATTACGAGTTCAAGCAGCCCATGTCTGACCGCCTGACCGACGAAAAATGGAGAGAAATGCTGGAGGAAGAACCGCCGGAAAAGCCGGAGTGGACTTCGACATATGGGGCTTAAAGCCCTAAAATTTTTTTGATTTCTTTGTTTTTGAAGTATAGAAGATCGACCAGGATCAAAAAACTGAAAAGTTGCTGGAGAGCAGAAGCAGGGACGAATTTTAAGCAGAAACGAACATACCCGGATTCGTTTTGCAGTCCGAAATTTCCCTGAGTCATATATGGAAAAATATTAATTGCATAAGTATGAGTAATAATATGTGGGCTAGATGATTACGGAAGCCCTGATAAAACCATGAGGTAATAAGAATGTGCAGCGTTGGCGACCCGTTTGATTTCAACATGGAAGGAAAATTGCCGGTTAAAGAGTATGTATGCAAGGACTGTGGGAATAAATTCAAAGGTATTGGGAAAAATGTAAAATGCCCTGCCTGTCAGTCTTCAAATGTAGCAGAAACCTGATCAGCAGCTGGAATTACTGGTTTTTAGACATTTATTTTTAGCATGAATAAATCGGCCTCTTTTAACGAAGTTTCACTGAAAGAAAGTGAAATGCTTCTCCTGCGAGGCACGGCAGGAATAGTGGCTATTGTGAAAGCAGGGCCGCATGGACAGTACTTTCTGGAAACCGAAGACGAAGAGATCGTACTCGGACTTGAACCTCATGACCTGATTGTGGCTTCTGCGTTTTCGGTGGACGAAAAAACTGAAAAAGGGCTTAAATGCGTGCTCTTCATGATCCGGGAAATCAGATCCCCATTAATAGTCCTTCCAAAGAACCATCCTGCATCGGCAAGACTTCCAATAGTGGTATCGGCTGGGAAAAAGACTGTGCTGAACTGCAATATCACACCTGGCACGCACCCGAATCAGGACGTGCTCTGCGGTTCAAATGAATTTGATAGTCTGGAGCTAACAGGAACGCCGGAGGGCGTACAGATCAAAAATATGCCATCATGTGAGGTATTAAAAATTAGCTTTGATATCTGACCGGCACATTTTTAAAGAACAGAGAAACGCCAGAGCCTGTTAGGGTATTTTTTTAGATCTTTTAAGAAGTCCGATTGATTACAGGATTCTGCACCTGCCATCGATATCACCTTACGGTCTTATGCTTCCGACCTTCCGCCGATATCTTCAAAAAAATAACATTTTTCCTGTTATCTTTCCTGGAGAACGATTCAAAAATCTGCAGTTATTGCCTTAGTTTGACATTTCTATAAAAATAAATACTCTTATTTTCGTTATTGGTTTGATGAATCTAAAAACAAAAATAAGAGCATTCCCTACTATTCCTAACAAGAATATATATGTTCCTATCGGCTCGATGCTTGCTGTTCAATACTTTTATGAAAAACTTAATTTCTCTGATGTTTTTGGTAAGCATAAAAGCCGAGGTTTAGATCTCAATAGTTTATTAATAGGCTTGGTGAGCTACAAGCTCACCGAGAATTTTAGCATTAAAGAAGCTGGCAAATGGTTAAATCAGAAAGAAATTCTCGAGATTTTGAATCTCGATAGTTTTCATGAAAAGGTTCTTTACAGAACACTTGAGATCCTGGGGCGCAACAAAGAGGAGATTCTTTCTGATATTTTAGGCAATCTATTTTCCGCTTATGATTTTGAAGAGACAGATATAAACCTTGACTGGACAAGTATAACTCTTTACGGCACAAAATCCAAGCTTGGAAAGTTTGGATATAGCAGAGATCATAGACCTGATAAGCTTCAGATAACAGTTGGAGTAAGCGAACTCAAAAAACCAATTCATGCGTCTTCGGTTAAGTGAGGAATCATGATAAATTGCCTCCATTTTCGTAACAGTTCTCAAAAACTGTATCCCATTGAGAGTTGGAACTGGGTATCGATTTCATGTAAAATGGACAAAATTTAAGGCGACTTTTGGTGCAAAATCGATATCCTTCAGGCAAGAAAATTCCTTAACCGATGACCAATGAAAACCAATTAACATACCCATTGGAGTTACAGTAAACAAAGGAAATGTTCTTGATCTGCAACATTTTCCTGAGACGTATAACAAGGTAAAAAGTAAACTCAAAAAAGGATTTCTTATTGTTTTTGATAAAGGCGCTAATACAGTTGAAAACATTAAGCTGATACAGGAAGATAAGATGACATATCTTACTTCCATGAAACTGAATTCAAGTGACGATAAAATCATTGAGAAATTTGATGTAACTAAAGCAGAACAGATAGATTCTGAGAAAGGAATTTATGGGATAAAAATAGTCAAGCCAAATAGCATTAAGTATTTCTATTTCTCAGAATCATTACAAGAAAAACAATTGGAAGCAAAGGCAAGAACTGTTCTGAAGAAGTTACAGGAAGCAAAAGAGATACAGGAGATAATTGTCAAAAATAAAAAGCTTCCTAAAAAATTCAGAATAAACAATGAGTTGATTGAGATTGACTATTCTTTTAAGACTAAGCTCGAAGAGCTTAGTGATGATGAAGCGATAGAACTCCTAAAGAGTTCCATAATTAATGGAAGAGAAGGATTTTTCTGCCTGAAATCAGACAAGAATTTGACACTTGAAAAGGCACTGGAAATATATCGGGAAAAGGACTCTACAGAGAAAATATTCAACTCGCTTAAAAACGAAATACAGATTAAGCCGTTAAGGGTTTGGTCAGAAAATAGCATTCATGGAGCTATTATCTTACTTTCGGCAGGTCGACATTAAAATGTAGAATATTTTTCACGATACTGTTTTTAAAACATTAGCTAAATATATGTTATGTTTAAAGTTGGTTAACATATGACCCAACTCTCACGATCTATCCTACTTTCCGCACTATTTTTTCACATATAATATTTTTCGTACTTTTCTCCCATCAGTTTCAGCACTTTAATGTTTTCCTCATCTAGATTCAATACCTTCTTTATCCTTTTTCCATCAATTTCGATCACTAA
Source organism: Methanosarcina acetivorans C2A (assembly GCF_000007345.1). Taxonomy (NCBI): domain Archaea; kingdom Methanobacteriati; phylum Methanobacteriota; class Methanomicrobia; order Methanosarcinales; family Methanosarcinaceae; genus Methanosarcina; species Methanosarcina acetivorans. The sequence goes on from NC_003552.1 coordinate 4,120,346, forward strand.
TTCTGTTATTCTTCTGAACAGGAAGAATACCCATTTCATCGTTGGAGTCTGTGTTTTCTTCTTAACCTGGTTTCTAATAGCTTCTTTTGCTTCTTCCAATCTTGTTCTCAGTTTCCACTCAGCTATTGAATACAACAATAAGCACAGAACCATCACCATTGCAAGTGCTTCTATTCTGGACTCTTTTTTCAGGTATACCTCAGACACTCTGAAACTCTTATCTTTAAGGAACCTGAACCCTCTTTCAACTGTTCCCTGTTCCTTGTAGTATTCCAGGAGTTGATCTGGAGTCAACTCCAGATCATTGGTTGCAAGAATGAACCTTCCTAACTTTGCTCGTCTTTCCTGTACTTTCTCCCGATCATGTTTAATCTCTGCTTCTATCATGTAGAAAGTCTGTACCTCTTCATCTTTTCTTGGTCTTCCTTTCTTGTTTTCAAGCCTGTGAGACTTAGTTTTTATATCAAGTTTTGTGAATTCATACGATTCATTCTCTTTCAACCATTGTTCAGCAGCCATTCTTGCGTCAGCTTCACAGGCAAATTCACGATTAGAAAGCTTTTTAAGGGATTTTTCTGCTACTTCAAGCTCCTTAATAATCTTTTCTTCAAAAGTCTTCTCTTCCTTCTTTTTCATTTCCTCTGAACAGAATACAACCCATAACTGTTCAACTCCGCCATAACAGGACTTTGTAGAATAGCAAGAATAACGTTCATCAGAGCATGTTTTCAGAATTAAGTCGGCTATTAAGAGTTCCTTTGCTTCATTGATGGTTGCAGGAGCTCTCGATATAAAAAAAGCGTTAGTTCCTATTTCTTTCACATTATCTTCAGTATAAAATGCACTGTCTGCAACATGGTAGACTCTTTCATCAAGATTCAGGTTCTGTGTTAGTTCCTTTATGGTTTTGATGAGAGCTTTCTTGTCGGAACTGTTGCCATCTAATGCTCTTACGAAAAGAGGAATTCCTTTCTGGTCAGTAACCATGGAAATGGAAAAACGAAGTAAGTCGACTCTCTTGTCTTTTGGATGACCATAAGTAATGTTGATAGTTTTGCCATCATCGTTTTCATAGTCACCATAAACACTGAAATTAGTAGTATCTGTATGACAGAAACGGGGATTAATGGGAACATGTTTCATAGCTTGCAGAATTATATAGTTGAAGAGTTCGGTTGCTCCGTGTTCATAGATTTTATCCAAAGTTCTGCCAAAAACATCGTCATTAAGGTGTTCTGGGAGAACACCTTCTCCCAGTAACCTCTCAGTGGGTAAATTTTCAAAAAAGTTTGGAAACAGGTAAAGACGGCGCTCAGTGAATCCTAAACCGTTAATGCACATTGCCTTGATAACAGTAGAATGAGGAATGTTATGGCCACTTTTCTTGGGAAGGAGAGTGTCAATCAAATCTGAAATATCAAGCTCGTCAAATACGCCAGCAATAAGACCATAATGACCAAGATGAGTTGTAGATTCAGAGCTAGGGGAAAGAGTCATCAAGGTAAATGAGAAAAGATTTTATAAAAAATAATTGGAAGATTAAAAAATATAAAATCCTGAAATTTTACTGCGGAAAGTGCGATCTATATAAGCACTGAACTATTTTTTCATTAAAGTTCAGTATGAGAGATTAATAATTGGTCATATGTAAACCTAACAACTATACACAATTATGGAGCATCATTTCAAAATCGCCATCAGCAAAAATTATCAAAAATTAAATGTAGACCTGCCGAAGGTAAGATTATACTGGGATTTATTGCTCAATTATTCATATCGCTGATGCGATATGAATTTGAGGAAATCAAGCACAAATCCACAAAATTCATCAAAAAAAGCTTGAAAAATTTGACACTTACAATAAAGTTCGTGAAAAATGGACTCAGAAATTATATTTTTGCTAATTTTGATAAGATCAATAGCTTAATTGTAACAAAAATGGGCACTATTCCATAGAATTTATTATAAAATTAGATGGATTCATAACCTTGTGTCAAATTAGTTTGAGCTAAGAATAGGATAGATTTTCAATATCAATTAGTGGATACTGTCAAATTAAGGTTACACTGTCACGTTGTTGGGGGAATGGAAGTTGAACGTTTTTCAATGAAGGCAGAAGGTCTAAAATTGTGATATATTCAAAAAACATGTTTGTTTACCAAGGAGTTTTTCAAAAAACTTCTTTTCGAATTTCAGTGAATATAACTATTCTAAAATAGAGGTTATCATTTCCGAAACTTCTTCTAGCTCAATTTGTCAAATATAACCTCAATAAATCAATTATCGTATAAAGGTCAGTTCTTTACCATATAGCAAATACGAGACTACCTTGCCCAATTAATCGTCTATCTAATAAGTTTCCTCCTCCTCAATCCTCCCACTTATATCTCTTTTCATACAGTGAGATTCACATGTGGATCGAATATATTATATGACCTATTAGTAAGTCCTGTATTAATAACATTTTTTATAATGTCCCCTCTATTTCTCTGAAGCAGTCGATCTTCATAATATTTATCTAAATTTTGCATTAATTTTAACACATCAATTATTCTAGGTAAACGTATTATATTCTCTGTTTCCGAACTATTGCTACCACCTATGTAGAAGTCACCTATGTATAAACCCGGTTGAAGGGAATTTAAACTAAAGCCCTTATATAGTTTATTTTCAAACATCACCCCTTTCTCATATGCAACTCCATGATCTTTATATGATAATATCAGTCTTTTAGCACCAATTACCTCTTGTGGTAAGAAGATATTATCTGGGCGTAATATGCCTGGATTTAATGAATACACTAATGTGCTTTCGTCTAATCCAGATATATCAGTTTTTAGATCCTCACCTGTATGTCCTGGGCCTGGCACCGGTTCAAAGAACACTGCCTCTACCTTCACACGCAAAGCCTTTGCACGATTTGCTATCTGTGTACCAGCCACAGCATTTCTGCTATGTGATTTTATCATTACTAATATATCTGTGTCTGCTAACGGATTATTACGTTTTTTAGATGCATAGAAGTCAAGGATTTTGCACATTCCCGTTTCAATATTATGTTCAATACTGTTGGGACCTGTGTCTTTTATGCCTTTCATAATTTCTATGGGTCCGTCTATCCCCCCTTGAGGTCCAGCTATCGTCAATACTGGTGTTTGTCCATTTTCTGACCAAACAATTTCTCCGTTTTCCATTACAGCTGCATTTTCTAAATAAACTTCTTGTTTACATATTCCTATTGGCTTCATAGAGGAATTTAGACTTTTACCCCTCCACACATGATCACCGGATCCAGGCAGCTCCAACAACAATAGTTTTTTTCCGTAGCTTTTCCTCTCTATGTACTCCTCTTCTAGCATACGATACTCCCTGCAAGTTAACTGTAGTTGTAGATGGTACGGCTTTCTTACTCACGACTGCTTCATTCATCATTTTCATTACATGAAATTTATTAAACATAATTTTTGCATCTGGAAACTCACCTAAAATTTCACTTATGATCAAGGCCAACTAGGTATGTTAAATAAATCTTTTACAAATTTCCATAACTCATCTAACCCCACTTCGTCTGCTACAGATTTCAAGAAATCATCTACTTCAATTTCTTCGAGTATAGAATTTACAATATCGGGCAAAAGTTTCAGAAGGTCTTCTGGCTCAATACTACTAAATATAAATTTCAATAAATCTATTATCGTATAAGAAGTCAGTTCTTCTCCATATGGTAAATACCAAATAAAAGATACAAGCGTAAACCCTATAATAAAGCCACAAATCATTCTTTTGGCAAGGTCGATTGCAATCAGTTTGTTAAGATGAGTTGCTTTAATCCACAGTTTCAAACAAATGGGCAGTATGTTTGCTATAGCTATACCAAAACCAAGTGTTATTCCCTTCATGTAAAGTCCATCAGGAAGAAGATCAAATAAAAGACCAAATACGAAAACAACACCCCATAAAACACATTGGACCAAGATAAACAGATACTGATGAAGTATTGTTGGCAGAATACTTTCCCAGTCCTTCAAATTTCGATATATTTTTTCAACAGGGCTGTTTTTGTAAATTATGTTATTATAAATAAAAAACACAATTGAAGCTATGAATACTCCTTTGATTACATTATGTATTCCTATATTCTCCTTAAAACAGAATAATCTAAGTATAAAATCCAAGTTAATACTTAATTCGGGTGCTTTAAAACCTGCAAAACTCCACACATTAGGATTTGCAATCAGAATAAGAAATAGAAATAAGGTCAAAAGCCGAAACAATCTATTTGAAGCCGTGATATTGTTTCTTGAAGTCATGACGTTGGCCCTCTTTAATGTAGCCCAAATTTGACAGAAGCACACATTTTATAATGTTGAAATGGGCTTCATGCTTCTGTTTTCTTAATACAATTCAAAGTTTTGTCTTGCATCTTATGATTTTTGGACATTTTTTAATTTACTAAGATGTAGTGTGTCAATGAAACGTGTTTTGTGTAAGAAAATACTGTATTAATTAGCAGAATCTGTCAAATTAGGGATGTAGTGTTGGTAATACCGTTACTCAGCCCTATTAAATTCATGTGCCCTTTCATTTCTTCGCTAATAGGGCTGCTACGCCCAACTCACCAAGATTAAAAATGGCGTCTGCTCCTGCATTGCCTACATCTCCCACGGCAGGTACTAATCCTAGAGTGACATCACTAGTCAGTTCCAACAGGACCAAGCCCAAAAATAAAGCTAATAGCTTTTGATCTTTTGATAGTTTCATTTTCGACCTCGAAGAGGACCGTCGATTACTATTATGTTTATTTTCCATGCGTACACCCTTTACCAGACTCTATTGATGAGGCAATTTTGAATTTAGGATTTGCTTATCACTTGTAACATTAGTGAATTATTGCTGTATTCAACTCTGTAAATTACCCTTATATTGAATTTGTGTTCTAGTATAAGATACTTTTTAAATAAAAGTTAAAGCCTAAAAGTCTTAAATAAAGGAAAATAAGTCTGAATCAAATTTGAGTTAAAAATTAATATTTTTCTGTTTTTTAGGCTTATGTATCTGAATATTTCAAGAATAAAATAACTATTTAAACAATTTTTTATTTTTCTTAAATTAAAAAATGATATAAGATTTTCCACATGAAGGGGTAGTATAAAAAATACTTCCTATAAAAAGAGTTTTTTAAATGGGAAATTTAACGGAGTTATCAGAGTTTACAAAAATTTTGGTTGAAAAAAGTATTATTACTAAAGTTCCTAAAAAAGTAGAGAATTGGATAAAAATCTCAAATCCAACATATTCCCTACAAAAATGGGAGTTAAAGTTAGAAAAAAGTTAGAATGAATTATTGGAAACATTCTCATTTCTTATTCGTTTCAGATAGAAAACTTTTCTTTTTCGCTGGCGGAAGGTTTCTGCTCCTGCCTGACCTGAGCTATCAGTTTTTCAAGCTGCTCCCTTGAAATGCTTCTTCGCTTTTCGTCGGTACAGACCTTGACTTTTTCGATCAGGGCGCAGAGTTCTTCCCGTTCAAGGCAGAAACCGATACTGTTGATGATCCCTTTCAGGGCTTTTGTCCCGGTATGCTTCCCGACAACAAGGTTGCGCTTTCCACCTACCATCTCGGGAAGGAAGAGTTCGTAAGTGCGCGGCTCTTCCAGGATTGCAGCGACGTGAATTCCGGACTCATGGGTAAAGGCGTTCTGGCCTACAACGGCTTTGTTTACTGAGGGGGTGATGTTTGAGTATTCCGAAATCATTCTGGAGAGCGCGGTCAGCTTTGTTGTATCATAACGTTCAATTCCGTACTGTACCCTAAGGGCAACCAGCATTTCTTCAAGAGAAGCGTTTCCGGCCCTTTCTCCAATCCCGTTGACTGTCGTATGGAGCTGCTTTGCTCCGGCTTCGGCGGCTGCAAGGGTGTTAGCCGTAGCCATCCCGAGGTCATCGTGGCAGTGGATGCAGATTGAAGTGTTTACGCACTTGAAGATTTCACTTACAAGGTAATGGGTGGTGGTCGGGTTCAGGATACCGATTGTATCTGCCAGGCTTACGTACTGCACTTTATACTCGTTCTCAACTTCCTTGAAAGCCTGCTTGAGGCGGTCAATCGGAGTGCGGCTTGCATCCTCGGCTGCAAAACGTACGTTTAAACCGTGGTCAGTTGCATATTCAATAGCTTCCTTAGCGCAGCCCAGCATATCCTCAAGAGTCCTGTGGTACTTGTATTTGAGGTGCATGTCGGACATTGCAATGAAAATGCTGACGATATCGACGTCACAATCAAGGGCAGCATCAACATCTCCCTTTACTGCTCTTGAGAGGCAGCAGATCCTGGAATCATAACCCTGGTTTGCGATTTCCTTTACGATTTCTTTTTCGTATGCGGAAACTACCGGAAAGCCGGCTTCTATAACCTCAATACCCATGGAATCAAGCTCGCTGGCTACTGCCAGCTTCTGTTCTTTCGTGAACACAACACCAGGGGTCTGTTCCCCATCGCGCAGGGTCACGTCACAGATTTCGATATCGAGGGGGCGATATTCGATGAAGTCCATAAGTGTATTTCTGGAGTACTGCTCGCTCTCTGACATGGTTACTGTTTCCCGTGATTTTCCTCATTCTGAGGAATTTTTGATTATTTTTAATGATATTTGTATTAACTGCCCCGAAAAGAATTCAAAGGCTGGATAAGAAGGTACGATGCTAAAACGACATTAAAAGCCAAAAAAACTTATATTTAGCAAGATTAAGCATTAGCTTTACCTACATATGTATAAATGTTTTCCTTGGAGGAAGCGAGTTTCCGGGAGCAATATTAGGATTTCCCGGGGAAAATAGTGGCTTTCAATGCTTTAACCTGAGAAAAAAAGTGTCAAAAAATAAATTTTTCTAAATATCAGGATAAAAATGTGATTCTTGAGGAAAAAAGACTCAAAAAACCCTATTCGAGAAGAAAAATTAAAGTTAACAATAAAAATTAAATCTTAAAGAAAATTCTTTCAGGAAAGTTTCCGCTGAACTCTTTCATAAAAGCAGGTATCGGAAATCCTTACAAAACGCGCAGGATATTTTGATTTCTTCAGTTTGACAACATCGTCAGGTCTGATCCTGTAAGACTTCTGCCCGTCAATTGCAATTACAGCTTCTTTTTTATGATCCGACAATTTCACTGTGATTTCACTGTCCGAAGGGATGACCCATGGCCTTGCCGAAAGCTTGAAAGGAGCGACAGGAACCACCACGATTGCATTTACCCGTGGGTTTATGATGGGCCCGCCCGCGCTCATTGCATAGGCAGTCGAACCTGTAGGGGTTGCAAAAACCACACCATCGGCACGCATTTCATCCAGAAGGCAGTCATTGACGTAAACTTCAAACTGGATAATCTTTGCAGGTTTTGCAGACATTACAGCGACCTCGTTGGTGGCTGTCTCAAGCATTTCCCCGTTAAGGAAGACGTCTACCCGCATCCTTTCAAGATACGAAAACCCGTAGAGAACTTCCTCTATGGTCTCAATTGCATCCTCAGGTTCCACATCTACAAGGAAACCGAGGGTGCCCATGTTAATTCCCAGTACAGGGAGAGGGTCTTTCATTTTGGCAATATTTCGGAGGACTGTCCCGTCACCACCCACACTTATGATGAGTTCGACTCCCTTGTCCCTCATCCTTTCGACAGGAGTGCCCTCAATGTCCAGCACATCAGCTGTGGCAGTGGAGACATAGATTTGCACCTTCGAATAGAAGTGTGCGATAATATCCCTTACCATCTGAAGTACTTCAGGCCTATCGCAGCGTGATGCGATCCCTATTTTCCTAATTGCCAAATTATCCCCCTGAAAGTAAGCTTAAAAGTTTTTTATGCACGCGCCCGTTGGACGCGACCATCTCCACTCTGGCAGTAACATTATCAGGAAGTCTTAAAGTTTTTCCGTATCCGTCCGTAACAAGCCCGCCAGCTTCTTCAAGGATAAGCTGGCCTGCTGCCACATCGGTTACCCGCAGAGCTTTTCGGACATCCACAAAGGCATCAAGCCTGCCTGAAGCTGCATAACACAGTTCAAGCGCCACACTCCCGAATAGTCTAACACGGCGGACATTGCTGTATATCCTTCGGGTCCTTTCCACGTTCTGTCTGTAGCCGTACACACTGACACAGAGGCTCTTCAGGTCCGAATTCACAGAGGTCTTGATTCTATTCCCATTCAGATATGCTCCTTTTCCGGCTTCTGCATAATATTCTTCCCTGAGGGCAAGATTGCTCACATACCCGAACCTGAGGTCTGAGAGGTCGTGAGAGGCAAAAGCTATTGATACGCTGTAGAAAGGAATTCCAACAGAAGCATTATAAGTCCCGTCAAGGGGATCAAGCACAACAGAGAACTCAGGAGACTTTCCGGTAACAAGTTCACCAAGTTCTTCGCTGAGTATCCTCATGGGCCTGCCGTCAGTTTTAAGCACCTCAATGATGGCGTCTTCTGCTGCAAGGTCTATACATGTAGTCGGCGTTCCGTCAGCTCCCATACATACGAAGCTACTCGCCGAATCGGTGCCCACGAGGTCACAGGTTGCATCGTATGCAGCCCTGTAAGCCTCCCGGCACAATTTTAAAAAATATGAATCTGAAGTCATTAAGGATCGGATCCTTCTTTTCTCAGGTTACACAGGCACCTATTAGGCGCCTGGGGCTGAGGATTCTAAAAAGCAGGACTCAGGCAAGCCATTCAGCAATGTCAAACCCCGAGTCCTGGAAATCAAGAGTCCTGAAAGGCTCAGAGCCCAATAGCCTTGTTTGTTTTCAGGATTGATTTTGCGCCGTCGCTCTCAAGTTCCATCATTGCGCGGATGGCGTCCACGTTTTCAGGAACCACAATGGACTCCTGGTGGATAGCTTGGAAGAAGTAAAGTTCTCCTTCGTGCATGGTGATGGAGTCCGGCCAGACGCAGTTCTCCCACATATCGTTTCTGGGGCGTTTTATGTCCCTGGCAACTTCCATGATTTCGGCCGTGGAGGTAATTCCCTGCCCGACAAAGCGGACTCTGGACTGGGATCCGAGCACTTGCCTGACATCCTCGGCAGTGCACTCATTCTTGAGTTCCATGTTTACGGTGTGCACGTGCATGAGAGTCGTCGGGATTTTCATGGCTGCGGAGGTGATATCGATGTGAGGAATAACGGTCTTCACATCAGGCCCGTGATGGGAAGGCAATTTGATCGGGTCCGGCACGATTGCATTGATCGGGCCTTTCTTTATGTCATTGGGATCTGTTGCCCTCCTGGCTAGGGTTACCCTGACCTTCTTTGTCCCGAAAGCTTTGTCTATGGGATAGATAACCCTGCAGAGCCCTGTAGTATTGCAGGAAACCACCCGTACGAAGTCAAGACCTAGAGCCCCTTCGTAATTTGCGACGGCGTTAAAAGAGTAACCGGCAAGTTCATGATCTTCTCCGCCCTGCCAGATAGCTTTTACTCCGGCTTTTTCATACAGAGCTTTGTTGGATTTCCCAATCCCCCCAGGAGTGCAGTCCACTATAACATCAGCTTTTTCCACCATCTCCTCAATGCTCCCGGCAGCAGGCATTCCTGCCTTTTCGAAAGCTTCCAGGTTGGCAGCTGGGGCATAGATGTCATACCCGAGCTGGTGGGCTACTGCAGCCTCATAGTTCGGCTTTGTCTTGGAAATACCTATGATTTCCATGTCGTCCTGAGCCTGTGCGGCATCTGCAACTCTTTTTCCAATTGTTCCGTAACCGTTTACTGCAATCTTTGCTTTAGCCATTTATTATCCTGTCCTGTTATCCTCTTCTACCCAAAGAGTATGGTCTAAATTAAATAAATTAATCCGGTTTGTAGAAACCGGACTAAATTAATGTAAATCATAAGTGAATCAATAGCCTGAGCAGCTAAAACTTGTTTTCCTAAATTTGCGAATTTCAGGCAGTGAATTATACAAATCTAAAGTATAGACATAAAATTAAAGTGTTTCATGGATTTATAATGTACGTCTGAAATTAAGAGATGCTGAAAATCGCCAGATATCCGAGCTGAAATACGGATTAAAGCGATAAATATCTTGAGTACTTCAAATTGCCCCCTGAAGATTTCATCTGATCATTATATCTAATCATTATATCTGATCATTATATCTAATCATTATATCTGATCATTATATCTAATCATTATATCTGATCATTATATCTGATCATTATATCTAATCATTATATCTGATCATTATATCTAATCATTATATCTAATCATTATATCTGATCATTATATCTGATCATTATATCTGATCATTATATCTGATCATTATATCTGATCATTATATCTGATCATTAGATCCGAAATAACATTGATATAATAGATCAGGATAAAATAAATGTTTTTCTCGAAAAGCCATTAAAAACAAAGAAACAAGAAGAGGAATCCAGTACATTAGGAGCTTTTAAAGGCTTTTTCAAAATATCGGGGTACTGACCACCTGTATAGCCATAACATAAAGCTTTCAATAGAAACATTAAGCTTTCTCCGCCACACTTATCCTTATAGTAAATTCTGTTCCTTTCTCCCTCTTCACCTCCATCTCGCCCTCCAGCTGGTCCACAAGGATTTTTACAAGTTGAAGGCCAAGAGAATCGGAATTTTCCAGATCAACTGCGTCCGAAATTCCGGTCCCATCGTCGGAAACGGTCAGAATAAATCCGGTTTCCCTGCGGGACTTTGTTTCATTTTCCGAGCAGAGGTCCGTTTCCTGCTCGGGACTGATTTCCCTGCAAAGCTTGATGTCTATTTCTCCGCTGTCCCTGTCTGAAAATGCGTGTTTCAAAGAATTTGAAACAAGTTCGTTGACGATCAATCCTAAGGGGACTGCAACATCCATATCAAAAAAGATATTCTTTTCAAGCTCCTTTTTCAGGGTTATCCTGGCGTTTCCAAGCCTGTAAGTCTGGAAAAGGGCATCAACGAGCTTTTCAAGGTAAGGGGAAAAGTCCAGGGTATCGGTTTCCCCATTTTCGTGCAGCTCTTCATGAATGAGAGCAATGGATATCACTCTGTCCTGACTTTCCTTGAAAGCTTCAACAACTTTCGGAGTCTTACATACCTCATGTTTGGAGAAATTTTCAGCCTGAAGGTCCAGGAGAGAAGAGATTACCTGCAGGTTATTCTTTATTCTGTGGTGAATTTCCTTTTTGCGGGCAGCATCCACCTTTGCAAGAGTTTCCTCTGTCCTTTTCTTTTCAGTAATATCGTAAATTACGCCCTGGTAGATTTCGGGCTTTCCAACCCTGCCAGGGATCTTCTGGCAGGTTTCATGAACCCATTTTGTTTCCCCTCTCTTGTCCCTTATCCTGTACTCCACTTCTACTGTAAAGACCCCGGGAATCTTCCTGAGTTTATTCTCTTCCTCAATGACCAGAGGCAGGTATTTGGGGTCTATGATATCCTTCCACTGGACTTGAGACATGAACTCTTCTTCAGTATAACCTGTAATTGCTTCCAGGGCTCCGTGCAGAAAATTAGGAATAAAGTTTTCATCGGCCTGAAAAGCAATACCTTTAAAATTTTCGATAAATGACCGGTACCTTTCTTCACTTTTCTGTATTCTTTCATGAGCAAGCTTTCTCTCGGTTATATCCTTAATAACTCCAAGAAGCTTGTAAGGTCTACCGCTTTCATCCAGCAGGCAAACTCCTCTATCTTCGGCATAGAAGTAAGTTCCATCTTTTTTCCTGAACCTGAACTCCTGCCTGTACTTTCCCCCCTCTTTCTGGATTTTTGTGATATTTTCGTTTACCTGGTCCAGCTCCTCGGGATGAAGATATCCCATCCAGACATGAGGGGGAATACTCTGAAAATCCTTAACAGAATACCCAGTGACTTCTTCAACAGCCCCATCCAGGTTTCCAGTATTACTTTCGAAATCAAACTCGTATATGATCATTTCAGTCTGTTCTGTGATAAAGCGGTATTTTTTCCCTTTCTCCCGAAGGGTTCTCTGGACTTCATCGCGATCAGTAATGTCCTGCAGTACTGTTATAAGCCCCCGGACCTCCCCGATTTCGTTGCTGAAAGTTGATTTGTTTACCAGAAAAACCCTTCTTATGCCGTCTGCGCAGATTCCTTCGTACTCATAAGTATGTTTTCCGCCTTTTTTGAGGAGTTCAATATCGTCCCGATCCCATTCCTTTATGCGCTCAAGCAGAGATTGCCCGTCCAAAAAAGCCCTTTCAGGAAACTTTTCAATAACCTTTAGGGCTGCTTCAAGAAGCGTAGATCCGACAATCTCTTCTTCCGGAAGCCCTACGATCTGCCTGGTAAAAATTTCATTCACTCCGAGATAAACCCCGTTCCTGTCCTTGTAACAAACAGGGTTGACCATTGCATTAAGCATTGTTTTTACGAAGAAATCACTTTCATGTAACACAGATGTCGCTCCCGGATTTTCGAAAACTTCAGGACCTGGGGCCTGAAATGCACCTGAAGTTCCTTTGACGTTATCACATTTTGATTTTTTCAGAACCTTGTTGGACTCGCTCAATCTAATCTGCTCCTAAGTTTCTGAAATCTAGTTTTTCTGAAACTATCTATTGGGAAGTGGCTGTTAAGATGATACTATATTACTTATTTTTGTAGAAACTGCTTAAAATTGAATTTGTAGCAAAATAGATTTTCAATACTAAGGAATAACAAATATATAATTTCAAGTATTCCCCTTATCATCTGTGATGCTTGATAAAAGCTGTTACAAATGATAAAAAGAATCTAATTTGACGCTGTGTACAAAATATTCTGAAGAAATTGAAAAGCAAATGAAAACATTTTATGATATTTTGAATGAAAAAGATAGGAGAAGATGTGCAACCATCGAAGCAACGGAATTAGGTTACGGAGGACAAATCTATATAAGTAATGTTAATAAGTAATGTTAAGGAAGAAAAATAAAAGAAAGGAAGAGTGATCAAGGTTGAGGTGACCACGAGATCCTCATCCTTGACGACCCACCTCTTGACCAGCAACCGTCTTCTTTCTTTTCATAGTTATCCTCGATATATCGCATCAGCAGTTCGTCCCATTCATCGTTGCCCTTCAGATGCAAAGAGTCCTTAAGCTCATCCATTGCCTGTTCGGTGGTCATCACCCGCTCGTATGGTGGTCTCTCGCTATCCAGGTTGACCACATCCGGATAGATGCCGTGTTTATATAGAACGGCGAAGATAAGGTCGACCTTCGGAGACGGAGTGTACTCGTATCCATAAATGGTGGACCACAGGTCCAAGCAATGCCTTTCCCAGTACGGCACGCCAGCAAACCAGTACAGGTAAACCTTTTTTCGTGCAAGAGAGTTCATTCTGAGTACAGCTTTCTCAATATCATCGATCATCAGAGAGTATGCGGCTATGATAATATCATGCCTTTCGATTTCTTCCGGCGCATCCTCCCAGCGTGAATTGATGATTTGCACGTTGTCCAGCCCGGCCTTTTTCAGGTTGCTGCTCAGGATCCTGGCCATCGTCTTCGAAGGTTCGACGGCGGTGACTCTTTTGCATATCTTTGCAAGGGGGACTGTCATTGACCCTGCTCCGGCTCCTATGTCCAGGGCAGTCCAATCATTTTGCATCCCGATCGTTCGACAGCGTTCCTTTCCATCCTTCCACACATAGGGGTTTTCACTGAACTGGTAGGAAGCAGATTCATCGTCGTAGTAATTATTAAAACCATCGCATCGCTTGTTCTCCCGGTAAATGGAACGCCAAGTTTCTCCTGGATCGTACTTCATTTTCATACCTCATTGTCAAAAAATTATCAATTGTGTTACCATCATTAGACTTAGTTTAATCGATTAACTCTCATATCTTCAGAAAGGCTCATTGTTTCGCATCGGTGTATCTGGATTAATTGTAATAACGGGAAATAAATAAAAGTTGGTCATGGCGATGCTTTTTATATCTTCCGTGGCCAAGGCTGCCATACTGTAAAAGCTTACTACGAATAACGCAGTTAGCATCAAACTTACCAAGCTTTTGATTTTCATATCATCTTCTTTATTAATTTTGTAAGGGCTCCTTTTCTTTCTACCAATAAAATGTGAACTCTGTGTGTTTCTAAATTTTTAGAGTGATACTTTTTAATTTTTTTAAGAAATTATTTAGCTGGTTGCTTTTTACATTTAGCTTCTTCTAATACAGTCCTCAATTTTGGCGGACTATTTGAAATTATATTTAATGAAGTTTGATTTTTGGCAGGTTTTTCGAAATTCTCTACTGTATATTGTTTCTTCTCTTTTTTGTTTCAACGAAACAACTATCTTTATTTTACTTCAGCGTTGAATGTGTTTCCATAATAGAACGATGATTAACAATAAACAAATAATCAACAATAGTAGAGCGATGTTTACTAAAATCTCAGTGAAGGATGTATTTCCATCTTCTCCATCAGGAAGATTTATCCCAGTGGGAGAATCATTTATCTCAGTGGGAGAATCAGGAGGATTTGTCAGTGAGATCGAAACGGGTATCTTCAGTCCGGCGTTCAAAGGAATGCCATTTGATTCGGCGGAGGAACCCATGATGGACAAATCGAAATCATTGATATCTTCACCTTCAGGGGGAGCGGTTATGGTTACGTTCACTTTCCTGTTCTCACTTTTGTCCAGAGTGAATGAGGAAGGGTCTAATTTCACCCACGGTTTATAGGCTTCATCCACATATAAGGTGCAATCAATGCTATCTGTCCCATAGTTAATCACATAAACGTTCAGCGTCGTGGTAGATGACCGCGCCATTGTTTCCGTGAGTGATTTGGGTTTTGCTCCCAGAGCCATGGACGAACATGAACAGCACGGTGCCATCACCGTGATTAATAACAACGTAACCAACGCTATAGCTAATGTTTTTTTCAGTTCCATGATTCCACCTTATCGGTTATAACAGCAAATTCGGAGATGCTGCAAAAGTAAATAACCTGCCTGTTGAGAGGGCTGTACGGAAGGCACAGCCAACCTCCTCATATAGCAGGCGGGTCAACCGCGGGCCCATTGTCTCCATTACCATAGACCAGAGCCATACAATCATAGTCGTCTACATTGTAGGCGCTCAGATTGTCCTGTGCCTGTCCGGAGAAATCTGTCCAATTGCCTCCTGCATTACCCAGGTACAATTTCCAGTAAGACTGGTCAGAGCCTTTGATGCCGAAAATGGAATCTATACCATCATAGTCACTCTTTTTGCTCCACGAGATATCATAAGATTTTGCAGCGTCAGACCATGCATCGTATACCGTAGTCCCTTTCCCGTTGGTCCAGAAGTACACACCTCTTGGGGACTGGAGCAATATACGTACCCCATCGGAACTCTGGTCCCAGACGACTACACGGTCAGGGTTTACCGTAGGACCATGATTGTATTCGGAGTTATTTCCAAAAAATATCGAGCAGAATTTACGTTCGGAAGAATTGGTGTACATCATGCTATCGCTCGCCCATTCATTGCCGGCATCGCGCCATGTATACGGCATCCACCAGGCCCAGTAAGGCCACCATTGAAAATCCACTTCCTCAATAAGGATGGGGCCGAGGTCATACATGAAATCAATATCTCCCCATGATGCATTGTCGCCTAAGGCCTGCTTCCAGGGTATGTTGTAGTTATCGGCAGCATTTTCCCATGCGTCAAGAAGGGTGGTTCCACGTCCATCCACCCAGAAATAAAATCCGTCTTCGTCTTCTACGAGGAAAGTGACCTTATCGTTCGTCTCCGCATCGTTCGTCTCCGCATCGTTCGCCTCCGCATCGTTCGCCTCCGCATCGATCGTCTCCGTACCGATCGTCTCCGTACCGATTGTCTCCTTTTCATGCTTGTCATCGGCAGTACTACCGCTGAGATATGTGGCCATACCACCTATGAGGATCATCGCCAAGATTATGATCCCTGCGATGATTTTTCGGTCTGTCATCATTATCCTCCTTTTCTAATTAATGAATAAGACATTTGTTACATAAGGAATATTTATTAATATTTTATAACATTTTGAGTTGTAGTATTCAACGATAATTATTACCAAGCTTACATTTTAAGCATATCAGGCCAATTCCCAAGTAGAAATGAGTCAAATTTAACCTCAATTTTTAGAATCTGTCAAATTTATTTTGGGATATTTTTCAAATTTCAAGGTTTTTCCTCTAATGAAAGCTTAAACTGTCAAACTTGGACTACAGTCTCATCGAATAACTTTGTGAACTTTTATAATGTCAACTAAATAACCCAACTTAGTTGGTAATTTAGCATAGATTATTTATTGTGGAAAAATCCAGGTTATCGATTTCATTGAATCAGTGACTTGAAGTGTAGGTCAATAGCTACTTGGCATTGATTATGATCTCGCCTGTTACCACCTGTTACTAAAAACGATTCGACCATATTAATATGGGAAATAAAAAAGTTGGAAGAAGTTTGAAGACTCTTCCAACTAGCGTTCATTTCGATTGATAGTCTGATGGTAATACCGTGGCATCAGAACCCATGCCCCACGGATTCGGCCACGTCTCCCAAACACCCCACACGAATGCGAAATAGGGGTACTCGGAGGCTGAATGATCTGCCAGGACAACTCCAGTCTGGGAAAGACTATGGTCCCACGTGTTTAGATCGCTCCCATCGCAGACGTATGTTTTCCACCATACAAAACCTTCACCAGTATTTCCCCAGTCCTCATAATTTGTGAAAGGACCATTTATGGTGGAGAGCTGACCAGGATATGAAGGGTTTTCACCTATCGCGTATGCGTACCCATTCCTGGTTGCTGCATCCTTCCAGGCGTCGAGCAAGGTCTTGCCACTGCCCGTTATCCATACAACATCAGTGGTATCATTATGTGATTCATTTAAGAGAGTTTGAGTCCATTCTTCAGTCGCAGCTTTTTTTGGGTCCACAAGAGCAAAGTGCACTTCATTTTCGGTATCTCCACCATTATCTCCATCATTATTGGTTTCCGTGACGGTGGCCGTATCCTCTCCACCATTATTGGTCTCCGTGACAGTGGTCATATCCTCTCCACCATTATTGGTCTCCGTGACGGTGGCCGTATCCTCTCCACCATTATTGATTTCCGTGACAGTGGCTATATCATTAGTTTCCTTTTCATCGTTGTCACCGGCAACGCTGCCGCTGAGGTATGCGGCCGCCCCACCTACGGCGATCACCGCCACGATTATTATCGCTGCAATGATTTTTCGGTCTGCCATCATTATCCTCCTTTTTATAGTTAATTAATAATTTTAATAATTATGTAACTACAGTATACAGTATCTCCGAATTTTTGAATCAAATGAAGAACTTATAACTAAGTGGTCACTTCCATTGAACCGGCGATGTGGGGTCAGGTCAATAGATTACCAGGGAACCCTTGAGAGTGATCCCGCCTGTTACTAAAAATGATTCGACGATATTAATATCGGGAAATAAAGAAGGAAGAGCTTGGAAAACTCTTCCAACCCGCGTTCATGAATAGTCCGATGGGAATACTGTATAAGGAGAACCTGAAATACCATCAGGATACGGCCACGTAGCCCAACATCCCCACACGAATGCGAAATAGGGGTACTCTGAGGCGGAATGATCTGCCAAGACTACTCCAGTCTGGGAAAGACTATTGTCCCACGTGTCTAGATCGCTCCCATCGCAGACATAGGTCTTCCACCATACAAAACCTGTACCATTATTTCCCCATCCTTCATAATTTGTGAAGGGACCATTTATGGTGGAGAGCTGATTAGGATACATAGAGTTTCCGCTCATCTCGTATGTGTACCCATTTTTGGTTGCTGCATCATTCCAGGCGTCGAGCAAGGTCTCGCCACTGCCCGTTATCCATACAACGTTAGTGGTATCGTTATGTGGTGATTTCATTAGTTCTTCATAATAAAACTCACTCGAAGCTGCTTTTGGATCCACAAGAGCAAAATGCACTTCAGCTGCAGCTGCACTGCCTGCAAGCAGGGTAAGGCAGATTGCACAACTCAGGATTAAAGCCCACAATGTTTGAGTTAATCTTTTGTTCGTAATATCCCTCCTGATATTGAAGTCAAAGAAAAAATTCCGGTTCTTTATGCACAATTTTTTCTTGTCGAGAAGTTCAGGGAACCCGCAACTAGGACTGAAAGTCAAGTCTTATGCGATTTATTAAAAATGCCAGATTAGTCCGTTTTTAGGGGGGATAAATCGATTCGTTCCAGCTTTGTTTTGGATTCTCTATGAAAGATTCTCTCCAGAATTTTTCCTTTCCTCAAACCTTTTCCAGTTAGTCTTAATTTGTATACTGTTGGTCATAAAATCAATCGTTTTAGTAACAAATTTCCATCTATGAGGTTGTCTTAAAATTCAAACCGTTCCTACAAAGAGAATGGGCAAAGTAAACTTTAAAGTCAGACCGCAAATTTTCCGAAATTAGAGCATATATAGCCCTAAAAAATAATACTTATTCGATAGAACTTACGCACTCGAAGTAGAAAATCAAGCATAATAAACATCCTGTTTAAATTTTCAATTTAGACGTTTAGGGGCATAAGGCTGCTGTTTTTCAGTTCAAATGCACAGGTTTATCCCAATTGCAGGATCAAATTTAATATATAAGACAGGCTCTTAAAGTAGTACCTTCTATTTTTTGCTACAATAATGTAGCTTACTGTTATAATGTGTGATTAATGTATATAATATTCATACTATACTCCAATATAGTAACCAATTTATAAGATTAATAATATATTTAGCCTGAATTTCCCTAACTTTATCTTAGAACGTGATCATCCACAATCTCAAGAGCATGAATCTTGTAGCCTTGCTCATTGCAAATGTTGTTGAAGATCAACTCGCAATCCTTTTTAATTCGCTTATTGTAGAATATATTGTATCGATACTTTGGCACCAAAACGAAATGGTAAGTTATCTGACCATAGTCATGGCTAAAACTGTTCAATTCAACGCGTATCACATCCAGGCTATAGGCGGCTGGCACCACCTATGGCCACGGTGCCAAAAAAAGCTCATTTTACAAAAAAAGCAACGATTTAGATATTTAATGAGAAAAAACAAAGAGGCGAGGGTTCACTTCATCCCCAACCTGAAGAGGCTGTCCGATAATTACCTTAGGTAATTGAGGTTTCTGCTTAGAATATATTAACTATTATATAATATTCCACTAATTTTTTGGTTTATGGTTTTCATTAAATCTTTGAAGAATCAAGTTTGGACTTTACCTCTGGATATCCGAGATCTTATTCCTTCAGATCATATCTGCTATTTAGTTGAGTCTTTTGTGGATGAAATGGATTTTAGTGAATTTGAAACCAGGTATGATGGTTCTGGACACCCTGCTTATCATCCTTGCATAATGTGTAAGATTTTGATTCAATCGATGCTTGATAAAGTTCGATCATCGCGAGCGATAGCTCGCAATGTTCGAGAGAATATAGTTTACATGTATTTGGCTGAAAACTTGCAACCTGATTTTAGAACAATCAGTGACTTTAGAAAAGAAAATGAAAAACTGATTACAGAATTGTTCAAAAACACAGTTAAGGCAGCTAAAGATTTAGGGGTAATAAGTCTGTCAACAGCGGTTTAATTTTCCCCACATTGGTCGGTTTAAATTTCCCCATCTTTTGATATAAATTTTACTCAATTTTTCATAAACTTGTTAGAAATTACTGGTAGATATTTCCTGATTTTATACCATGTTTCTTCCTTTCTTTCAGCCTGTAACTTTCTCCTCTGATGTTAATTGTAGTACAGTGATGGAGAATTCTATCAAGTACAGCAGCCGCTATTACCTGGTCTTTGAATATCTCTCCCCATTCTCCATATGATTTATTTGACGTAAAGATGGTCGAACTCTTTTCATAACGTCTGGAAATCAACTGAAATAAACAGTGAGCTCCTTCCTCATCAAATGGGAGATAACCCATTTCATCAATGATCAGAACTTTAAATTTCATAAAGCCTTTGAGTTTCTTTTCAAGCATTCCTTCTCGATTTGCTATTTTCAACTTCTCGATAAGGTTTCCTGTATTGGTAAAGTAAACCGAAATCCCTGCTTTTGCTACTTCAATCCCAAGAGCGATTGCAAGATGAGACTTTCCAACTCCGGGAGGACCAAGGAAAACGACATTCTCTGAATTATGAACAAATCTCAAGGTTGCAAGGTCTTCGATTGCTTTTTTATCAATGGATTTCTGAAATTCAAAATCGAATTCCTCAAGAGTCTTTTTCACAGGAAATGCTGCACTTTTCATTTTTCTCTCAATTGCAGCAGCTTCTCTGTACTTCTTTTCCTGTTCAAACAGATAATCAAGTACTTCCATTGTTGTCTTGCTATCTCTTGCAGCAATTTCAAGATAGTTGTCCAGAACCTCTTCAATAGTATTCAGTTTGAGGTATTGCAGGTTACTGTGAAGTCTCTCATAGCTGAAATTGTTCATTCAAAATCACCGTCACTGAATGTTTCATAGATGTCAAGAGACCTCTTTTCAACTTCAGGACCTGAGAACTTCAACGGAATCTGTAATTCTTTCTTGCATTTTGAATTCTCTTTAAGAATCTCACTCAGGAGACCCTGAAAATGTTCCTTTTTTCTGGAAACCCTACAATTACCTGAAAGAATTTCATGTTCACAAACCTTCTCATAATCAACATAGACCTCGAATATTCCTTCAAAAATCTGAAGCTCTGCAGTTCTTCCTGCAAACCTGTAAGGAACAGAATACTTATTTCCAAGGAACGAAATATAACAGTCTCTGGAGACCTTTCTGGTCTCCTTATGGACAACTTTGTAAGGAGGAACCTGATCCAGAGGGATCAGTTTCTCCTCCTTAAAACGTTCAAGGGGGATTTGATAGGTTGTTCCGTGGACAGTTGAATTTACCCTTTCCAACCACCTGTGAACTTGGCCGTTCAGGTCTTCGAGAGAGGTAAATCGTCTTCCAAGGAAGAAATCCCTCTTGACATAGCCTACCGTTTTTTCAATTTTACCTTTTGTCTGAGGCCTGTAAGGCCTGCATAACCGTGGAATAAAACCAAAGCATTTGAAGAAATCCTCAAACTGTGAGTTCCATTCAGAATCTGATGATTTTAAGGCTCTTTTGATAACAACCTGTTTCATGTTATCATAGAGAATCTCCTGTGTAAATCCTCCAAAGTACTCAAAGGCGTTCAGATGACACTGGATAAGAGTGGAAGTGTCTATGCCCAGTGTAAATTCAACATATTTCATCCTGGAATATCCAAGAATCATGTTGAAGCAAAAGAGTTTCTTTATCTTTCCATCAACCTCAACTGTTCCCATCTCTGCCCAGTCAACCTGAGCCTGTACACCTGGTTTTGTTTCATAGCGGAGTACAGCAGGGACTCCCTGCTGAGGTCGGACTTTTCTTACAAAGTCCTTGACGATGGTCATTCCTCCATCAAAACCCATTTCTTTGATTTCCCGATAGAGCCGAGCAGCAGTGTAGGAGCCTTCTTCAAGCTTTTTAAGTATATAAGGTTTATATGGATCAAGCTTGCTCTTTCTTCCGGGACGTTTCTGGGGTTCAGGTAAGGTTTTCAGCAGGAGATATTTCCTCACAGTTTTCCTGTCAAAACCGGTTTGTCTGGCGATTTCACTAATGCTCAAGTTTTGTGAACTTAAATCTCGAATCAAGAATAAATCCTCCTTTTTCAGCATGATTCACAATCCTCGAACTTTTCTCAAGGATTGAGAATTGGGGAATTTTAATCCGCCGAAAATGGGGAATTCTTAACCGCCGTTGACAAGTCTTGAGCAGTTAAGCACTGACGGATCCATGGTAAAAGCTTCTGCGTCAAAAAATAATGTGGTTTTGGAAGAGGTCTTGAGAGTTATTGGAGAATATGTAAACAATGAATTAAAAAAAGGTATTGAAGTAGACAAACTTGAGGATGAACATTTTGGTAACTGCCGTGGTTACGGTCAATTGAATAAAAGTGGAAAATACAAAGTAAAAGCTGTAGTTGCGAAGTATATAAAACAAGTAAATAAGGATAATTCTAATGACAGGAAAAAAGAGATCGAAGACACAGTTGAAGAAGCACTTGATGAATTTAAAAAAGACAGTATTGAGAAAGTAAGCTTGACTGATAAAGAATCTCGTTTTATGAAAAACAAAAAGGGAGTATTTGAACTGGCATACAATTCCCAAATAACAGTGGACCATAAACAGGGGATTATTGTTGCAAATGATATCTGCCAAGATAGAACTGATACCTATCAATTGAAACCACAGATTGAACTTGTGGAAGAAAATTGTGTTTTCTTAAAAGAGGGTACTAAGATATGTGCAGATAGTGGATACTATAGCGGAAATAACATTCATTATTTGAATGATAAAAAATTGGACCCATATATTCCAGAGCAAAAAGAAGTAACTAAAACAATAACAGAAAACGTCGAAGAGCTAAGGTTCAATATCAGTAATTTTGAATATAATGAAGAAATTGATGAGTTTATATGCCCCGAAAATCAAAGATTAAAGTTTTTGTATGAGGGTTATGAGAAAGAAAGGAAGAGAAAATACAGACTTTATAAGGGAACTGAATGTAAAAAGTGTAAATTTAGCAAAAATTGTACAAAAAGAAAGGATGGAATTAGGCATTTAAAAATAGCTGAATTTTCAAAAGAAAGAAAACAATTAGCTGATAAAATGGAAACAGAAGAAGCTAAGAAAATATATGGACAAAGAAAGCAGGTAGTAGAACCTGCAATTGGAAACTGTAAAGAGAATTTAGGGTTTACAGGCTGTCTCAAAACTCAAACCATTTCTACAATTGGATAATGAGCAACGTTGAATTTAAAAACAAGACCACCTAAATTAGAGAAATTTACACATGAATTAACCTTGTAGTAGAAAAAATTTGACACAATTGTAGAATTAACTTTAGTTTTGAGACGGCCTGTTTAGAGAATTTTTAACCAGAGGATTGAAATCAGTCAGAAATGAATTTAATTTGGTGTGTACAGCAGTTAACTTAAAGAAAATATGGATTTACTCAAATAAAAACGAGATCAATAGAAAGATAAATGGAATAAATGGAACTTTTCACTTTAAGACTTGAGTAATAAGGAATAGAAAACAAATCTCATAAAAAAGTTCCAATTTATCAGCAGACGATATTATTTTATTACTAACAGTAATTGTCGGACAGCCTTTGAAGGACGGGGTATTGGTAAGTAGCCCAGGGGAATTTCACCCCCAGGCCCTCTCAGATCCGTACGTGAATCTCTCGATTCATACGGCTCCCATTATCCAGCCATAAAGCCTTGTTTTGTCCATTGGTTCCTCCCTTGAAGACAAGGTTGACCGCGGTTCAAAACTGGATAATACAATCCCTTCGCTTCATGCCCATTACAGGCACTTCATCACTACTACGAATTGTTCCGCCCCTGTTCATCGCATCGATACTTTTGTCCTTGCGGGTCCACCGCTTGGAGGTTTCTCTTTACATCGATGAGCAGGTTCCCACGTTCCACAGAAAAGCACGAGTTAAGTTCCCGCCACCTATATACCGGTCACCATCTGGTCAGTAAACAGAGTATCTTCCAGACTTATCCCAGGTTAGTCACGCCACCTGTTGACGACATCATCGCGTTTTCGATACGTCTTCAGTGGTTCATTTTCATTCGGCTCCTTAACCCACACCTGACGAAGTCATAGCCTCGCCTTTTCCCATAATGCTCACTACCGTGGCTTTTGACCAAAGCAGCTTATGGGTGGTTTGGAATCACTTCCTGTAAAGCGAGTCCGAGGGGTCTACCCTCATCTTTTCTGCAGCCTCGTGGCACACCATGACCCTCCGCGCTCCCATTGTAATAAAGAAGGAAGGGGTTTAAAAAACTCTTCCAACTGGCGCTCATTATGGTTAATAGTCCCTTGGTAATACCGTGAAATTAGTACCCATACCCCACGGATTTGGCCACGTACACCAGGTTCCCCACACAAATGCGAAATAGGGGAACTCGGAGGCGGAATGATCCTTCAGGTCAATTCCAGTCTGGGAATAACTAATGTTCCACGTGCTTAGATTGCCCCCATCGCTGACATACGTTTTCCACCATACATAACCACCTTCTGAATCATTGTTTCCCCATCCTTCATAATTTGTGAAAGGACCGTTTATGCTGGAGAGTTGATAAGGATAGCTAGAGTTTCCGCCTATCCCGTATGTGTACCCACTATTGTTTGCTGCATCAGCCCAGGCTTCGAGCAATGTATCGCCACTGCCAGTTATCCATACAACGTCAGTGGTATTATTATGTGGTGCAGTTGTGAGTAAAATATTAGTCCAATATTCATTTGCAGCTACTTTTGGGTCCACAAGAGCAAAATGCACTTCATCTTCTGCAGCTGCGCTGCCCGCAAACAGGGTAAGGCAGATTGCACCACTCAGAATTAAAGTCAACAATATTCGAGTTAATTTATTGTTCATCGTATCCCTCATATATTATGGTCAAAGAAAAAATTCCGGTTCTTTATGCATAACTTATTCTTATCGAGAAGTTACAGAAACCCACCACTATGACTGGTAAAAGTTAAGCCTTTTTTACCGTGACTTATAAAAAATATCAGATAGCCTATATTTAGACTGGAAAAAGTCGATTCGTTCCAGCTTCTGTTTTGGTTTCTTTATGAAAGATTTCCCCAGAATTATTCCTCTGATCCCCTTTTTATTTTCACTTTCAAATGATTAATAACAAGATTAATCATTCGCACATCTTTTGCTATATTAATGTAGCTTAGTAACATAATATGTGATTATTGTATATAATTATGATACTTTACTTTTGTATACTATACTCAACTATAGTAACCAATTAATAGGGTTAATTATATATTTATCCTGACTTTCCATAACTTTGTTTTACTTTCAGCAGGTCGACATTTAGTAACAGTAACAGCAAAAAATAAATTTAATATTACATATATCCTATATTCGGCAGGTCGACATTAGATTTGGAGAATTTTTACTGATTGTGTTTTTCAGATATTCCACAAATAGATAATTGGTTTGAAACTGGTTAACATAGAACTTAGATCTCACGGCATATATAAACAATAAACTATTTTTGCAATAATGTTTAGTATCTGGGAGAATTTGATTTCAGCAAAAACACTATCAATAAAAATATTCTGAAAAAAACAAGTTACTTGCCGAAAGCAGTATACACTTAATTAAAAATTCTTTTTTCGCCGTCTTAAACCGTTTTTTCGTAATATTTAGACCCTTGAACAGGACAAACTTAGTTAATATCCATCCTGGATCTTAATTTCATTTCTCAACATACTTTGAACGATTGTGGACGATGTTTTTCTCAGCATGTTGATATACCAGCTAATTCATACAATCAACTATTTTCTTATTCCTTTATTAAATACTTATTAATTCTTTATATACAAATAGTAATATTTAATAATAATAAAAAAGTAAATGTAGGCTTGGGAAAGGAACTGATAAAAAACAAATAGGCCATACATGCTGGCGAACCAGGACCTTCTGGATCTCCCCGTCGTAGGAGAAGGGGGACCTACCGCAGCACCTGATACTGAAAAGCTCGTAGCCCTCGGGCCGGATGTCATCTTCACCTTGTACAACTGGGAAATTGCCGATGTTAACGATCTTCAGGAGAAGACAGGCATACCCGTGGTAGCGCTCAGTTATGGGCCAGCTGAGGTATTCGACGAGGAAAGCTATCAATCACTTCGGCTGATAGGACAGGTCACAGGCAGGGAGGAACGGGCCGAGGAGCTCATCGATTATTCCGAGAGCCTGAAAGCGGACCTGGCAGCCCGAACCGAAAATATCCCGAACGAAGATAAACCTACGGTATACATCGGCGCAGTGTGCTATTATGCCACCAAGGGCATTCAGAGCACTGCCGCCAACTACACCCTGTTCAAAGCTGTGAACGCCCGCAACATAATCGATGAGGACAGTGCTAACTCGGGAATAACAGGTTTCTCGTTCATTGATAAGGAATACCTGCTTGAGCTGGACCCTGAAATAATCATACTTGATTCGGCAGGACTTGGGCTTGTCCAGGCGGATTATGAGGAGTTCCCGGAATATTACAAAGGTCTGAGCGCCTTTAATAACGGAAACGTGTACATGCAGTTGCCGTACAATAACTATTACACTAACATCGAGACGGCAGTGGCCGATGCATACTACATAGGCAAGGTACTGTATCCTGAAGAGTTCAGCGACATCGATGTAGGTGAGAAGTACGATGAGATAAGCACGGAATTTCTGGGCGCGCCCCTTTACGATGATATGTCAGAAGCGTACTACGGAGGATATCGGCAGCTGTCGTTTAATTAAACAGCAGGCAAAATTTTCCATCGCTTTTTCAGGGCTGTTCAAAGTTTCCATGCCAGCGATCGAGTGGGGGCTATCTATGCCCCCCTCAACGGCCACTACTGACCCATCATTATAGAGAGGATCCCTCTAGAGAGGAACCCTCTAAAGGTATCACTACGGGGTGGCCGTTGTAGGTCTCTATCGTCACGTCCACATCATAGACCTTCGATATATTATCAGTTGTGAACACGTCCATTCCCCCTATGGCATGAATCTTTCCACTCTTCATCATGATGAACTTGTTACCGAACCGCAATGCCAGGTTAAGGTCGTGCATGGTCACAGTGGCCGAAATGTGTTTCTCCTTCACCACGTCCTTGATCAGCCTGATAACTTCCAGCTGGTTCTTCAGGTCCAGATTGCTGGTAGGCTCGTCGAACATCAGGACATCCGGCTGCTGGGTCAGGGCGCGAGCTATAGCTACCTTCTGCATCTCCCCCCCGCTAAGTTCGTTGACCCTTCTCATGGAATATTCCTGCAAGGACAAGGATATCAGGACATCCGTGGCGATCTCAAGGTCTTTACTTGTCACGTCCCATTTGATATAGGGCTTCCTGCCCAACAAAATGGCATCGAAGACCGTAGTATCCGAGAACTGACTGGACTGCAGGACATATCCGATCTTCTGTGCCAGCTCATTGTTGTCCATCTCGCGTATGTTGCTACCGCCTATCTCAATGTCTCCGGGATTAACCTTCAGGATCCTGTTAATGCATTTCAGCAATGTTGACTTTCCCACGCCGTTTTTTCCGAGAATAACCATGCAATCCCCGGGCTCCACTGCGAACGATATGTCGTCAAGGACCTTGACGGTCGGATACCGAAATGAGACGTTATTGACGCTGATACTCATCATGCTCTTCTCACTCCTTTCATTAAGATGAATAGAAACATTGGGCCCCCGAGCAGGGACGTTATAGCGCCTACAGGCAGGAC
Source organism: Methanosarcina acetivorans C2A (assembly GCF_000007345.1). Classification (NCBI taxonomy): domain Archaea; kingdom Methanobacteriati; phylum Methanobacteriota; class Methanomicrobia; order Methanosarcinales; family Methanosarcinaceae; genus Methanosarcina; species Methanosarcina acetivorans. The sequence goes on from NC_003552.1 coordinate 4,147,700, forward strand.
CACGGGGGAGATCACTATTCTGGCCAGAGTGTCTGATGCAAGCAATATAGCTGAGCCGGCCAGGGCTGACGCAGGGATGAGGAAGCGATGATCTTCACCGACGATCCTTCTCATGATCTGGGGGCCGATCAGGCCGATGAAACCTATCATACCCATGAAGGATACGGCCACGGACGTTACCAGGGTGGCTGTCAGCAACCCGAGGAACCTTACGCGCTCTGTCTTCACTCCCAGGCTTTTCGCCGTCTCCTCCCCGTTGGCCAGGGCGTTATAGTCCCATCGCATGAAGAAAAAGTACGCGGTAGTGAGCATCACCACTACATTCAAGATCAGGATCTCTTTCCAGGACACCCTTCCCAGGTCACCGAAGGTCCAGAATATAGCCGCAGAGAGTGTGATATCTGTAGCGAAGTATTGTACTATAATCGTCCCTGCATAGAATATAGCACTCAGAGCCACTCCCGCCAGAACGATAGCCTCCGGAGTGAACCCTCGCAATTTTGCTAGAGTCAGGATGATCAGCATGGCGGACATGGAAGAGACGAAGGCACAAATCGTCACTGTATATGGGTTGTTTATTGCTACACTGCCGCCGGTCGAGATTCCGATGACCGACCCCGCCCCCAATACTATAATGGCAATATTGGCCCCGAATATCGCAGCGCTGGATATGCCAAGGATATAGGGATCCGCCAGCGGATTGCGCAGGTTGTTCTGCATCACGCACCCTGCCAGTGAGAGCCCGGCTCCGGTCAGCAAAGCAGCGACTACCCTGGCCATTCGGAGCTGCCATATTATCACAGTTTCCTTCGGGTCTCCCTGACCGATGAAAGCAAAGAAGACATCCGAAAGGCTCATATCCGAAGACCCCAGGTTCAAGGACACTAACATCATTACGAATACAGAAACTAGCAGTAAGATGAGAATCAGCCACTTGTTATAGGTGTGCTGATGATATATTGCGATTTCATTTTTATATTTATATTCGTTGCTCACCATGGCGGATCTACCAGCCCCTTGAATAATCTACACAGCAACCAGGCAGACATTCAAATTTTTTTATGTTTATTATGCTCTCAGAGCAGGCTTTTCCCACTAATGTGGATTCATAATACCCGCTACAGTTAACGATCATAGGAAATAACTCAACATAGATCTCCCATGAACATCCATGATAACACAATTTATAATGACAGGGTTTAAAATCAAAAGGATAAACTGGCTGAGGATAGAACGAAAAAGAAATGCAGCTCCTTTGAAAAGGCTTATTTTTCAGTTTATGAATAGATTTCCTTAACTCTTCCAACCTGACAATTCATTAATGGACTTTCATGTTAAATTGTTGTCCAGCTTCCAATTTTACCCATTAAATCAAATAGATTTTTCATTTTATCTTCGTTTAATTATTGAGTCTATCCCGATCCAGGATCAAATTTAATATATAAGACGGCCTCTAAAAGTAGCACCTTTAGAGTATCAATTTCTACTCTTTGCTACACTAATATAGCTTACTGCTATAATGTATAATTAATGTATATAAGATTCATACTATACTCTAATATAGTCATCATTTTATAGGGTTAATTATATATTTATCTTGAATTCCCATAATGTGATCTTACTTTCAGCAGGTGCGACATTTAGGAACGAAGAAAAAAATAATTTCTAATATTATAGTTACATATGGAGCTTATCCCAAAACTCAAAACCGGCTCTCCGAATCTTGAATCTGAAATAGTCAATCGAGCCGCGGAAGGAAAATAATTCTGAAATTTTGACCGATGTAGGGATAAAATAGGTTTGGGGATGAGCTCATTGTTTTAATTGAGGTTTTTCCATTTTTCCCGAAACTGTGCATATGGGACATATAACAGATTTATCGTAACATCTTATAATGAAAATGATAAAAGTAATTCTCCAAAAAAGGTCAAAAAACAGTAAAATTCGGGAAAAATAAAGAAAAAAAATCAATTTGACAGAATAAGGGCTTCCCCACGTGAGAAATTGATCTCCTTGATCGAACCTTCAACCGTCATTTTATCTCCAAGGATTCCGGTGAGCTGAATCGAATTTCCCTCAACCTGAATCTTTGCCACAGACTCCATTACCTTTTCTCGGTCTTCTCCACGAAGCATAATTATGTTGAGTTCACACATCTTTTATCTCTCCTATACTTTTTATAATATCTGTGAATTTTCAATTTGTTTATAAATCAACAAGTATCCAATTGGATTTAAATCAACAAATATCCAATTGGATTTAAACTAATAAATATCCGGTTGACAAAATCAATAAATTCCCGGATGGTTCGTATTTCGAAACAGTTTAATTTTTCCAAAAAATCCTATATGCCCTTAAAGTATTTTTCCTTAACTATATTTAACTTGGAACCCCGCTCAATAAAAAGTTACCGGAAAATATCCGGAAGCCGGAAATCCTGAAAAGTATAATACGAAAACCAGGGAAAAAACGGATTCCAGAAACAAGTCTCCGCAGGCACGAACTCAGGGGTAGTTCATCAATTTTGCAACCGAAAAGCCCTGTTCAACCCCCATATCCTCAGCCACACATTCGCATTTTGTAAGGAGAAGATAGGCGATCGGCCCGAAGTTGTGCTCGGAGAGGGTCTCATAGTTGGCCATACCCTTACTGATGATAAGGGTTGCGTCTTTCATTACTTCAAGCAGTTCGACCGGCGCCTCTTCGATAAGGATCCCCACGGCGTTTGAACCTGTGGTCATCACCCTGTCGACCTTTTTATCGATTTCAAATTCTTTAACTTCTTTCATGGTAACATCCGTAAGAATGGGGCCACCGCGGACCACCAGGGTGATATTTCCGCCGAGTTTTTTAATCACGTCAAAAACAATCATATCAAAAAAGATCTCTCCGCAGTTGTCGGCGAGGTAGACAACGTCCTTAAGGAGCCCCAGCATTTTAGGAGTATCGTCAACATCAAGTCCGTGGTCGAAAAGTTTTAGAAAAGCCGTTTCAAATTTGTCTTCGCTGGCATCAAAGCCCATAATTCCGAAATCAAAGTAATTGGCAACAACAGACGCAAGCACCGCTCGCCTGAAGAGTTCCCTATCATCAGGAGAGTTTTCATAAATTTTTTCTCTTGCTACGGGCAAAACCTTTAATGCAGCCTGGTTGATGAGCTTTTTTGTGACTTCATAAGGATCACCGTCCTCGAGGACTTCATAGCACTTCCTGTGAATTTTAGTAGCAACGGACGCTGATACCGCCTCAGGGTTATAGTATTTGTTCATGACGCAAAGGCACTCCTGAAGTGTCTTGCTGATAAGATCTTCATCATCCGTTGAAAGCTTTGATTGGAAATGTACTCTTGAAAGTAAACAGTAGGTGCATCGTGGACTCATCTTCATGGGAACTCTTCCTGACTTTGATTACGGGATAGGAGTTTTCAGAATGTTACTGATATGTACTGCAAGTGTTATACATTTACCCCTTTAGATATAGTGAACTACCACTTAGCTAAAGACTGAGTGGCTTCTTGGTTCATTCTTCCCTCTATTGAGGGCAAGTCCCCAAGCTCTTCCCCACGTTCCGTAGGTGTTACAATCCAATTAGATTTTGATCTATGAGAGCGAATTTCTTGATATTGATAGCGGCATTTATGTCTCTATCATGTTTTGTTTTACAATCAGGACAAGTCCATTCTCTGTCTTTTAACTGAAGCTCTTTATTATGGTATCCACACACGTTACAGAGCTTAGAAGAAGGTTCAAATTGTCCTATCCTTAATACGCCTTTTCCAAACCATTCTGCTTTATATTCTAACTTTGTTACAAAGCTGCTCCATGCAGAATCACTTATAGCCTGTGCCAAATGATGATTTTTAACCATACCTTTAACATTCAGAGTTTCCAGAGCTACAGCTTGGTTTTCGCTAACAAGTCTAAAAGAGAGTTTGTTCTGGAAGTCATTCCTCTGATTTGTTATTTTGTCGTGGAGTACAGCAAGCCTCTGTCTGGCTTTTGCCCTATTTTTAGAGCCTTTTTGTTTCCTTGATACTCTTTTCTGAAGGACCTTTAACCTTTGCAAAGAGTTTTTCAGGTATTTAGGATTCTCAATCTTTTCTCCTGTGGAAAGGACGGCAAAATCTTTGATACCCACATCTATTCCTACTGTTGTTGATTCTGAGAATCCCTGTTTTTCAGGAAGTTCTTTACCGTCTTCAACAAGGACGCTGATGTAGTAATGCCCTTTACAAGTCCTTGATACCCTAGCTGTTTTAAGCTCTCCATCAAATTTTCGGTGAAGAACTGCTTTAATCTCACCAATTTTAGGAAGTTTAACGGTATGGTTTTCAAAATTCACAGAATAGTGTTGGGGTACGGGAAAAGACTGGATAGGATTTTTCTTTGACTTAAACTTCGGAAATCCATTCTTCTCTCGGAAAAATCGAGTGAAAGCAGACTCAACCTGCTTAGTCATCCCCTGTAATGATTGAGAATTGACTTCTCCTAACCATTCGTTAGAGGTCTTCAAAGCTGGAATTAATTTGTTTAAGTCAAATCTGGAAATTGATTTCCCTGTTTGTTCGTATGTTTTAATTTTCTGATCAAGTGCCCAATTATAGACAAACCTACAGCTACCTATATGTTGATTGAGTTGATCAGCTTGTGTAGTTGTAGGATAGAGCCTAAATTTGAACGCTTTCATCATACAAAGAGATCATATGCTTTAACAATTCATATATTTTTTTGTAAATATGAAATATGAGACAAGGAATCATAGCAAATTTCTGTTAATGTATCATATTATCTTTGTTTGCAAATATCGAAAAGCTATACTTGAACCAATCAGCGAAGAACTCAAACAAATTGTGATTGATATTTCAAAAGGGTCAAACTTTGAAATTCTTGAAATGGAAACTGACAAAGATCACATCCATTTCTTAATTAAGAGCGAAACGAAAGTCAGTGTTCTATCTATTGTCCGAAAACTGAAACAAGAATCTACGAACAGAATTTGGAAAACACAAAAAGAATAATCTGGAAAAGTATTATAGGGGCGAAAACACATTGTGGAACGATGGATATTTTGCTTCTACCATCGGAAACGTTAGTAAAGAAGCCACAGAATATTATATATGGAATCAGGGTTGAAGTTGACGCTTATATCCCCTGAGCTAAAGACTCAGGGGTTTTACGCTTCTTTATATAAAATTTCACTGAAGTTCCGTATAATCTCGCCTTCCAATATGCAATCCAGTCAGAAATCTCAAGCCAGGAATCTCAAACCAGACCTCACAGGATTGAGAAGAAAGCGAACCTGTAACAGAATTTTTCTAAAAAACACATTCTTTGGGAAAAACTCTTTAAGGCAAATTCTTTATAGCGGATGTGTATAAAATAATTTACAATGATGCCCGGAACACGAAACTTCAAACCATTTTCAATTCTGGCTTTACTTGCGGTGCTGCTAATCTTTTCTGCGACTTTTCCAGTTCCTGCATCCGCACTTACCGAAGTCGAGGTAACCCCTGTTAACACCCCCGACGGGGCAGTCGTGCTGATCGTGGACGGTTTGAGCGCCCCCTTCATCTATCCCGAGCTTACGCCGCATGCACTTGACGGGACAAACCTTGAAAAAGCCAGGCTTGAGAATATTCCGGAGATTAGCAAGAAAAGTGCACGGGTCCTCGAGCTACGCGCTCCGCAGACTTTTACCGAAGGAGGTCATTCAGTCCTTGTTACCGGAAATCCGGATGCAGATAGCGAGTTCATCAGCTTTAAAGACGCAAATATTTTTGATGTTTTACACGACGAGGGCTACCTATGCATTGCGGTAATGGAAAAAGGAGATTCTTGGTCGATCTGCGCCGAACAGGATGCGGTTCTCAGGGATGAAAATAACTCTGTAAAAAACATGAAAATCGTGCTTGAGCAGAACGAACATTCCGGAGATTATACGGTTCCTTCCGGGCTTTTGCAGTTGATGGAAGAGGAAGCTGGAAAGGCTCCGGGATATGTCACCTCAAAAGAGACAAGGGAGCGGTATAACGGGTATAACAGGTGGGGCATTGAAACCGCCTGCACTGTTGTGGAATACATGGAAAAAAACAGGCCCGGACAAAAATATCTGCTAACCGTCAATGTGGGAGCAGTTGATATGAGCGGGCACTACAGGGGCAACTACGGATATATCGACTGCATCGAAAGCCTTGATTCCGAACTTTTACCCCTCTACACCCTCTGTGAGAAAAACAACCTTGCTTTTGTCCTGACCGCAGATCACGGGATGGCTTTTTCGGCAGACGATTCCAAAGGGGGGCACCAGTCAGAAAAATACTCGGGTTCGGATGAAGCGCAGCTGGTCCCGCTCATAATATATGCGCAGGACGTTGAGAGCAGGATCATCAGAGGAGAATTCAGACAGGAGGACTTTGCACCAACCCTGCTCGGAATTCTTGATATCCCTGAAAGGCCAAGGTTTGCCAAAGGAGAACAGATCCTGCTTACAGGTCACGTAAACATTAAAGTCACACTTCCGGAAAAAGGAACCGTAGAACTCAGGAAAGACGGAAAGATTCTCGAAACCGCAGGAAATGATGACAGGTTTGTTTTCCTCGGACTTGAGTCTGATAAATCCTATACGATCAGGGCTGAGCTTGATTCCGGAAAGAGCCTGGAAGCAAAGGAAAAGGAAGTTTTTCTTGAAACAGACTCAGTAATTAGTTTCGGTGAAGAAGGGACCGGGAAAGAGAAAAGCGAATACCCATCGGTGGAATCAAAAGAAGGAATCAGCTCTGCAGGGGTTTTAGGAGAAGAAAATTCGCTTTTTGGCAGGAAATCAAGTTACCTTATAGGATATCTTCTTATAGGAATAATAAACCTTGCAGGGTTTTTTATCATCATGAAAATTCTGAAAAAAGGCTGAAGAGCCGCTGAAGGCTTTTAAAATGCCTCCGGGTTTTTAAAAAGTCTCAAGCTTTTAAGAAGTTTCAGGGCTCTTAAGAAACCTCAAGCCCTACAAAGCTATTCTGAAAAATTGAAATATCAGTTCCCGGGCTAAGATTTATGGATCCCCGGTTAAAATTTCAGAATAAAAGTTCCAGCTCAGCTGATGTCATCGTTTTTACAAACTATAAAGTTGAAGAAAAGTGTAAAGATGATCAGAATGGATAAAAAAAGGTATAACTTATATTCGGCAGGTCGACATTATGAATTAAATATTTTTGCTGATATTGTTTTTTAAACATTCTGCAAATTTGTAATATACTTGAAGCTGGTTAACATATGACTCAAATCTTACTCCCTATATAAGTAACGAACCATTTTTGCAGTAATGTTTAATGTGGAAGAAAACGTGTTTTCCCACAAAAACGCTATCAATAAAAATACTTGGAAAAAATCAAGTTACCTGCCGAAAGTAGGGTATAATATAAATTTTACAGTTTTACTAATAAGATATATTTAATATAGTTTATAGATAAATATTTATTATATCTCTATTGAGCAAAAATTATTGGGCGAATATCATAGAGCCAATCTGAGACTGTCTGAAACGGATTTGCTTGAAAAAGATGAAACTCCCTGGCTTCCTGAGTAGCCATAGAAGATGAAAACCCTGACCCGGGCTGTATAGTAAACACGGGCTGTACAGTTCAACCCGGCTGTGCCTGACATTCATGGTTCTGGTAGAAAGAACCTGCAGAACCACAGAGAAGACAGAAAGCCCGAAAAATTGATTTCCTTAGCGGAAGTGGCCAAAAATGGAACATGAAGAAAGGTTTGAGAAGGCTGTTCAGGTTACAGGCGTCGGGCTCTTTGTGAACCTCGGGCTAACTCTTTTCAAGTTGTTTGCAGGAATTCTTGGGAACAGTACAGCAATGGTCGCAGACGCTGTCCATTCTCTTTCGGATTTTCTGACTGACATTGTGGTGATCTTTGGCTTCAAGGTCGCAAAAAAGCCGGTGGATGAAAGCCACAACTACGGCCACGGAAAAATTGAAACCCTCAGTGCAAGCCTTGTAGGGCTCATGCTTCTTGTGGTTGCCGGGCAGATTTTACTTTACGGACTCCGGCGGACTCTGTTGTTTGCCCAGGGAGGAAACCTTGAGCAGCCAGCTCTTATTGCTCTTTATGCAGCCCTGCTGTCCGTAATCTCAAAAGAGTTCATGTACCATTATACAATCCTGCAGGCCAGGAAAATCAACAGTATGGCTCTAACTGCGAACGCCTGGCACCACCGTTCGGATGCTTTGTCCTCGCTCTGCACTCTGGCAGGGATCGGGGCTGCAATCTTCCTGGGAGGAAAATGGGTTGTTCTCGACCCTCTTATGGCGGTCTTCCTGAGCTTCATCATCCTGAATGTCGCCCTGAAGATATTCCGCAGCAGCATAAACGAACTCATAGAAGCCTCCCTTGACGAAGAAACCGAAGGTCAGATCAGGGAGATCATCCGGAATACCGAAGGAGTGAAAGCCGTCTCGAACCTCAAGACCCGGAGGATAGGAAATAACATTGCTGTGGATGTCCGCATTAAAGTTGATAATGCCCTGGACATAGGAGAGGCAAACCGGATTTCCATCCACGTGGAACATAACCTGAAAAAAGCCTTTGGGCCCTATACCTATGTCCTTGTTAAAGCCGAACCCTATGAACGCGAACCCGCAGGAAATCCCGAGGACGGGAAATTTCCCGAACATCCGATGCGATCTGAAAAGCACGACACCTGCCTTCGAAAGCAACCGATAAAAAAAGCAAAAACAACAGGTTATAAAGATTCAAGAAGGTAACTTTATTAAAAAATCATTTGATTCAAAAAGATCATTTTGATTTCAGGAAAGTTCGTACACGTTCCCCAGGGCTTTTTCAAAAGTAACATCAACGTATTCTACGTGAGCAAAAGTAGGCCCTTTCCGAAGTTCATTGATGAGAAGCTCAAGAGATTCCTGTCTGCCTTCCGCGAGAACAAAAACCCTTCCGTCCCTGAGGTTTATAGGGTTGCAGTCCACTCCAAAACGTTCGGCAGCGTTTTTTGCAAACCTTCGAAAACCAACGCCCTGTACCCTCCCGGATACAAAGATCTTCGCCCGAACAGTTTCTTCCGTGGTCACAAATGGCTATTTTGGAGAACAATGATATATAGCTATGGTTGGTTCTGAAGACAATGTTAGATAGAAACTTTTTTCAGGAAGGAGAAAAGGCCGTCAAATATAAAGAGAGGACAAAATTTTAAAATTCTCATCTATTGCGGAGATAAATTACTTTAAGCGATCTTTAACGCATCCTTTTCATAAGGAATCTTTTACGTCTCTTTTGCTTAATTATGTAATCCTTATCTGACGTTTTAAATTTTCTGTATATATAATAGATCGAATATATATTATTTATTATAAATACTATTTTTAATGACCATATTAAAAATTAATATATGATAAGTCTCATAAATGTGGCTAAAGTGACTTTACGAATGTAAGGAAGGCAGAATTTAAAAGATCAGGTAAAAGGGGTTTAATTGAAGTATTAATATGCCCAATTTAAGGGCAGGGTTGGGGTCTTATGATTACTTCTAAAAGCGTAGCTGCCGACGAACTGGAGAGCCGGCTGAAAGGACGGATTGCTGAGCTGGAAAAATCAAACGGAGAGTTGAGGGCCAGGCTTCTCGAATACAAACACTCCGAAGAAGCCATGAGCAAATCGGAAGAAAAACTCGGATACATATCACCCCAGGGAAAAGAATACCGTTTTAATACACGAATAGTACCTGAGTTCGTTGACGGCGAGGTCGCTTCCGTTCTTGCTATTTCCCACGATATCACTGACATAAAAGAAGCAAAGACCAGGCTGAAAGAAACACGCGACAATTTAGAAGAACTGGTTGAAGATCGGACAACTCAGCTTGAAAAGGCTTACAGGTCATTGAAAGAAAGTGAAAAAGATCTTGCAGAAGCTCAAAAAATAGCTCATCCTGGAAACCGGAACTGGAATATTGTGACAGATGAATTATACTGGTCTGATGAAATCTATCGGATTTTCGGGTGCACCCCTCAGGAATTTGGGGCAACCTACGATACATTTTTGAGTTACATGCACCCGGAAGATCAAGATTATGTGAATTATGTGAACAACGCCGTAAATGGAGCTCTGAACGGAAAACCTTACAGCACTGACCACAGAATTGCCCTGGCCGGTGGAGAAGAATGGATAGTCCATGAACAGGGTGAAGTTATTTTTGGGAAAGGAAAACTGAGGACGTCCGGGATTGATATAATTGGGGATATTCCCTGGGGGACGCACTTCTGCCAGTTTTACCAGACAAAAGAAGATTTGATGGATGTACTCGTCCCTTACTTAAAAGCAGGGCTGGAAAACAATGAGTTCTGCATGTGGGTTACATCGCAACCTCTGGATATGAAAGATGCAAAAGAAGCCCTTAGAAGAGCTGTTCCCGACCTTGATACTTACCTTGGGAAAGGGCAGATAGAGATTATTCCCTACACTCACTGGTATGTACAGGAAGGTTCTTTCGATTCGGAAAGAGTATTGAACGGGTGGATCGAAAAACTCAATAAAGCCCTGGCCAATGGCTATGACGGTTTGAGATTGACAGGGAACACCTTCTGGCTGGAAAAAAAGGATTGGAATGATTTTGTTGATTATGAAGAAGAAGTGGACAGAGTTATCGGTAATTACCGTATGATAGCACTGTGTACTTATTGCCTTGAGAAGTGTAATTCAACTGAAATAGTAGACGTGGTAATCAACCACCAGTTTGCCCTGATTAAAAGGGAAGAAAAATGGGAGCAGATCGAGAGCTCAAAACGCAAAAGAGCAGAAGAAACCGCTCTTCAAGCCGCAAAAGATTGGAAATATACCTTTGATGCCGTGCCGGACCTGATAGCCATAATCGACACCGAATACAAAGTCGTCCGTGCAAACAGGGCCATGGCGGCAAAATTGGGAGTGACACCGGAAGAGTGTGTGGGGCTAACCTGTTATCGTGCCATTCATGGGACGAACGAACCCCCTTCTTTTTGTCCGCACAGGCAGTTGCTTAAAGACGGAATAGAACACACAACAGAGGTCTGCGAGGACTGTCTCGGAGGCTATTTCCTGGTAAGCACCTCACCTCTTCATGATTCCGAAGGAAAACTCATTGGGAGCGTTCATGTTGCCCATGACATCAGTGAACGCAAGCAGGCTGAAGAAGCACTGATAAGAAGTGAGAATGAATTCCGCACGTTGGCTGAAAACTCTCCTGACCTGATTGCTCGTTTTGACAGACAGAACCGCCACCTGTATATTAATCCAGTGTCTGTGGAAATTTATGACCACCCTCAGGAAAAAGTGATTGGCAAAACTCACAGTGAACTGGGAAGAGATCCTGAGCAGATAAAGTTCTGGGAAGAACACCATGAAAAGGTTTTTGCCATAGGAAAGCCCGAAACAATGGAATTTGAATATACGTCACCTCAAGGAAAAAAATACTATTTTAATACGCGAATAGTGCCTGAGTTTGTTGACGGGGAAGTTACTTCCGTTCTTGCCATTTCCCGTGACATCGCAGACATAAAAGAAGCAGAAATTAGGCTGAAAGAAACACTCGACAATTTAGAAGAACTGGTTGAAGATCGGACAACTCAGCTCGAAAAGGCTTACAGATCATTAAAAGAAAGTGAAAAAGGTCTTGCAGAAGCTCAAAAAATAGCTCATCTTGGAAACTGGAACTGGAACATTGTGACCGATGAATTATACTGGTCGGATGAAATTTATCGGATTTTCGGGTGCACTCCTCAGGAATTTGTGGCAACTTACGATACATTTTTGAGTTACGTGCACCCAGACGATAGTGAGAGTGTGGAAAATGCCGTAAAAGGAGCTCTGGACGGAAAACCTTACAGCATTGATCATAGGATTATCCTGGCCGGTGGAGAAGAACGGATAGTCCATGAACAGGGTGAAGTTATTTTTGGGGAAGGAAATGTGCCTTTCAGGATGAATGGAGTAGTCCAAGATATCACTGAGAGAAAAAAAGTTGAAAAAGCGCTGGAACTGGCTAATGCATATAACCGCAGTCTGATTGAAGCCAGCCTCGATCCTCTGGTCACTATTGGTCCTGACGGGAAAATAACAGATGTAAACAAAGCCACTGAGCTGGTTACGGGTCATTTAAGAAGTGAGTTGATTGGAACCGATTTCTCTGATTATTTCACCGAGCCTGAAAAAGCTAAGGAAGGATATAAACAGGTATTCAGGGAAGGACTGGTGCGGGATTACGCTCTGGAAATTCAGCACAGAGACGGGCATATTACACCCGTATTGTATAATGCATCCGTATATCGGGACAAAGACTGGGAAGTTATCGGGATTTTTGCTGCAGCTCGTGATGTCACCGAGTATAAAAGAGCTGAGAAAGCACTGAAACTGGCTAATGCGTATAACCGTAGTCTGATTGAGGCAAGCATAGACCCGCTTGTAACTATTGGTCCGGATGGTAAAATAACCGATGTAAATAACTCTACGGAATCCATTACCGGTTATTCTCGTAACGAGTTAATCGGGACTGATTTTTTAGATTATTTTACCGAGCCTGAGAAAGCCAGAGAAGGATATCAACACGTGTTCCAGAATGGACTTGTCCGAAACTATCCATTAGAAATTCTACACAAATGTGGACATTTAACGCCGGTTTTGTATAATGCGTCGGTTTATAGGGATGAAACCGGGAAAGTTATCGGGGTTTTTGCTGCAGCCCGTGATATTACCGAACTTAAAAAAGCCGAAGAAAAAATTCAGACACTTGCAAATGTTGTCGAATCATCGAACGATGCTATTATAACCGAATCTCTTGATGGTATTATTACCAGCTGGAATAAAGGAGCAGAGCAGGTTTATGGTTATCTGGCTGAAGAAGTTATGGGCAAGAACATGTCCATACTCGAATCAGACAATCTTAAAGGGGAAATAAAGCAATTAGTTGACAGGGTTAAGCAGGGAAAAAAAGTTCAGAACCACGAAACTTTACGGTTGAAAAAGGACGGAACAATATTAAATATTTCAGTAACTCTCTCTCCGGTTTTTGATGTATCTGGAAAGCTCGTTGCTATCAGTAATATTGCCGGAGATATTACGGAAAAGAAAATCTCGGAAAACCTGCTTCATGAAAAGCAAATGGCTGAAATTGCAAACCGTACAAAGAATGATTTTCTGGCAAATATGAGTCACGAACTTAGAACCCCCCTTAACTCAATAATAGGTTTCTCTGACATGCTTTATGAGCAGGCATACGGAGAGTTGAATCGAAAACAACTAAGAGCCATAGGAAATATCTCTAGCAGTGGGAAGCATCTTCTGAATCTGATCAACGGTATCCTGGATCTTTCAAAAATAGAAGCAAATAAAATGGAGCTTAATTATAGAGAATTTGACCTTGCTACCAAGCTTGAGCTGATACGAAACGTTCTGTATCCCGTAGCAGATAAAAAAAATATTGATATTGAAATCGATATGGATACTGAGCTTACGAAGATCTGTGCCGATGAGGAGAAGTTTACCCGGATAATGTATAACCTTGTAGACAATGCTATAAAATTTTCTTATGAAAACAGCCTTGTAAAAATAGGAGCAAGAAAAAATGGCAATCTGGTTGAAATAACGGTTACGGACGCCGGAATCGGAATAAAGGCCGAAGATCAGCACAAACTATTCAAGCCTTTCAGCCAGGTAAACTCCTTCCCTTCAAAAAAATTCCAGGGTACCGGGCTTGGTCTCTCCCTGGTCAAACAGATTGTTAACCTGCATGGAGGTTACGTATGGTTCAGGAGCGAACAAGGAGAAGGGAGCACCTTTGCTTTTGCGATCCCGATAGCATCAAAGATGAAAGTATTGGCCTGCTATCATTAAAAGAGTAATTGGATATCTTAAAAGATTAATTAGATGTCCAACGTTATATTACTAAACGTAAGAAAGAAGAAGAAACCGTAAAAAGCATATAACAAGGATATTGAAAAGGACATTTTCTTTGACACGGGCATTGTAATTCCATCAGGGATAAATCCGGTCCAAAAATTGGCTAAAAATGCTGCTTGATATTTAAAATCCCTGGAAACATAAAACAGGTCTTCTTTCTCGATCTTGTTTCAATAACAAGTTGTTCAGCATTTTTTATGTCCCCTTTTTTTACAACAGCTTGTTCTTTTATTCAGCATTTTTTGTCTTGTTTTGTTACAACTATGAGCTCTTTTAAGACTTTTTCAAATCCGTTCAAGTTCAACCCGGGTTTCTTTTTTTCACATACTTTTGAACTATACTTTGGAACTTCTTAATATACGGAATTAAGTATACTGTTTGAAAGTACAATTAAGTAAACATTATATGGCTTCAGGTAATTTAATGAAAAGCTTAAGCATAATAATTGTTTGATCTGTTTATAATATTAATAGTGTTTTTATTTAATCTTGGTTGGTTAATAATTTTGTTTAAGGATCTTTTTGAGAGTAGGCGTATATTTAGAAGTAGGTGGTAAAATGAATGAAAAAAGTCCTGGATCCATACTGAAAATAATGGAAAAAATAGGAGTTTCCATTTTAATTTTTCTTTTTTTGATTTTACTGGGAATGTTCGTTCTTTTCACCATGCAGTCATACTCTTCATCAATACCATCAAACTATACACAGTCAAATTTCACACAATCAAACCTTAGCTCGTCAAACTTCACACAATCAAACTTCACACAATCAAACTTCACACAATCAAGCTTCACACAATCAAACCTTACACCTTCAAACCTCACACAGCCAAATTTTACACAAGCAAACCTCACACAAGCAAACCTTATACAGTCAAATTCCATACCAAATGAAACGGTTTATGTGGCCGGAGACGGAAAAGGGGACTTCAATTGTGATGGGATTGATGACCAGATAGAAATCAATAAAGCCCTCGCTTATGTGGCAAAAAATCCTGAATTCACTACCGTTTATTTGAAAGGCCCCAACACTTACGTGATCTCAGACAAAATTCTCATCGGGAGCGACACGACCCTGGAAGGGGACCCTACAGCCGTGATAAAGCTTAAAGACAACGCAGATTGGCTGCATCAAAGACCGCTGATAACTCAGATGAGTAGCTTTGGAAACCAGAATATCACTATAACTGGATTTGAGATCGATGGAAACTATGAAGGAAATACCGAAAAAATGAGAGGAGATGGATACTATAATCTAATCTATTTCATTAACTGTGACAACATACATGTTTGTAATATGTACATGCATGACAGCCACGGGGACGGGCTGAAAATAAAAGACAGCAAAAACATAAAATATCACGACAACCGAATTTACAAGCTTGGTCATGACGGCCTTTATGCAATCGAATGTCAGAATATAGAAGCATGGAATAATAACATGAGATGTAAGACAAATTCTGCACTGAGAATCTGGAACTCAAACCATGTAAAATTCCATGATAACATTATTTACACCGAATTCGAGG
This sequence comes from Methanosarcina acetivorans C2A, assembly GCF_000007345.1. Taxonomy (NCBI): domain Archaea; kingdom Methanobacteriati; phylum Methanobacteriota; class Methanomicrobia; order Methanosarcinales; family Methanosarcinaceae; genus Methanosarcina; species Methanosarcina acetivorans. Next base: position 4,163,170 of record NC_003552.1, read on the forward strand.
ATGATGCAGGAGGTCCGGGGATTCAGATACAGTATATTAGAACATCCGAAGCTCAGCCGATGAACGATATAGAGGTATATAACAACACTATTTATGATACATATGGTCCAGGGATCTGGCTTATAGCATTCGGTGAGCCATACTCAAAAACTGAGGCACAGAATGTTCACATACACCACAACATATTCTATGGCTGTGGAACGCATCGGACCTATGATTGGCTGGGCGGTATAGTAACAAGCGGATTTTATGATACCCTCATAGAAAACAATGTGTTTGATGCGAATTATAACGCTGCTGTTGTGTATACGTACCCAACTGGCTCGCGTTATGACACTGACTTTACTCCAAAAGGTATAGATGGGAATTATACGACCATAGTGCGCAACAACATTATAACAAATACTTTAAAACGCAAGTACAGTCCAGAAGGAACAGGTTATGGAGTTATTGATAACTTCCCGGAAACACACAGCTTTGTACTGGAAAATAACTGTCTGTACAATAACTCTGCAGGTAACTACCCGAACTGCACATCAACCACTGATATCTATGCAGATCCGCTCTTCGTAAACCAGAATGAACATGATTACTGCTTGAAACCGAACTCTCCCTGCATCGGTGCCGGATATACTTTACCAATTTCTTTAGAAGAATCGGAAGAAAAAACCACAGAATCTATCGAGTCTGAAGAAAAAAACATAAAATCTATTGAATCTGAAGAAAAAAATATAAAATCTATTATACGTGCTTTTATATCTCAAATATGAAGTCCCTTTCAGTTGATACTCCAGAATAAAGTCTGAAAAGTACTCGGCTACCTCCTAAGCTAGGTACTGAGCCGACTCAGGGATACCTGGTCTTCATCACCACTTATTTTTCTTACATTCAATGTAAATGCGGTGTCTACGTCCTTTCCGAATACCCAACCTTCTTTTATCATCACCGCATTTTACTGCCATTTTGTGCTCCATTTGATATAGTTTTCAAGTACGAGAGAATACGGCTTATATTCGGCAGGTCGACATTATGAATTAAATATTTTTGCTGATATTGTTTTTTAAACATTCTGCAAATTTGTAATATACTTGACGCTGGTTAACATATGACTCAAATCTTACTCCCTATATAAGTAACGAACCATTTTTGCAGTAATGTTTAATGTGGAAGAAAACGTGTTTTCCCACAAAAACGCTATCAATAAAAATACTTGGAAAAAATCAAGTTACCTGCCGAAAGTAGGATACGGGATAATTATTCGCACTTAAGATCAATGAGCTATATCTTTAGATAAATGACAATTTGTCTATGATATCCACATTTATCCAGAAATAATGGTGATTGATATCTGCAATACCGAGCACAAGCAAGATGATCACAGAATACGCAGATACAATAGTGTTCTTGAAGGGATTAACAGGATCTTCAGCATTGTAATCCAGGCAAAGACAGAAGAAGAGCTGGGTATTGCCTGTTTATCCGTAGCTATAGACATGACCGACAGCCAGATAGGTTTTGTTGGTATAGTGGGAACTGATGGGTTATTACATGACATTGCAATCAGCGACATGGGACTGGCTCAGTGCAAAATGTACGACAAGACCGGACACCACCGCCTTCCAGGAAATTTCATTTTTCATGGCCTTTATGGACGCGTTGTTGATAGTGGAACAGGGTTTTTTACCAACGAACCACTGTCCCATCCCGATAGCATCGTCCTCCCCCAAGGCTATCCCCCACTCACATCATTTCTAAGCGTGCCTCTTATTCTGGAAGGAAAAACTGTGGGTATGATTTCTGTCGCAAACCGTGAAGGCGGTTATAGCTACGAGCAGCAGGAGGATCTGGAAGCAATCGCACCTGCCATAATGCAAGCTTTGCATAGAAAAAGAGAAGAAAAAGAGCGGGAACGAGCTGAAGAGGCTCTGCGCGTCAGCGAGGAAAGGCTTCGCCTCCTGAGCGATAATCTGCTGGACAGTGCAGTCTATCAATATACCCATGAGCTCGATGGCAGTGTTCGCTTCCTGTACATCAGCGCAGGCATAGAGCGGCTCAACGGCATTAAAGTATCAGATGTGCTTAGCGATCCGGGCACGCTACACCGGCAAATCCCTCAGACGTATTTCGAACAGCTCGTCGAAGCCGAGGCACGCAGCGCCCGCGAACTGTCGGACTTCGATATGGAAATACCCATGCTGCGGCCCGACGGTCAGGTGCGCTGGATGAGACTGCACTCTCATCCTCGCCGGCTTCCCGACGGTCGAACTATCTGGGACGGGGTGCAAACCGACATTACCGAACTCAAACAGGCTGAGGAAGAACGAAAAAAACTGCTGAGGGAGGTGGACGAAGCTTGCAAGCGCTTCGAGACCGTGGTCGAGAACTCTCCTGTAGGAATCTGTGTCTGGCGAGGCCCCGACCTCGTTTACGAGTTGGCTAACCCTGCCTATCACGTGTTCGCGCCGGGAAAGCAGTTCCTCGGAAAGACCTATGCTGAGGTATGGCCGGAGGCTATCGAACCGCACATGTCGATAATCAGGAGGGTCATGGAGACAGGTGAGCCTTACTACGCCACGGACGTGCCAGTACCCATCAGACGGAATTCCAACGATCCGCTGGAGGACAGGTTCTTCAATATTTTCTACTCAGCGCTCCCGCCGGATACCTCCGGCAGGGTTGGTGTCCTGAACATAACGGTGGAGACTACCGAACGCAAACGGGCCGAAGAAGCTCTAATGAAAATTCATAAAGACCTTGAAGAAAAAATCAAAGAACGTACAGCAGAGCTTGAAAAGTCGTATAATTCGTTGAAGGAAAGTGAAAGAAGGCTCTCTGAAGCTCAGAAAATGGCTCATCTCGGAAGTTGGGATCGGGATATTGCAACTGATGAAATATACTGGTCTGATGAAGCTTATCGCATTTATGGTCTTAGTCCTCAAGAATTCAAGATAACGTATAACATGTTTTTAAGTTACGTACACCCCGATGATCGGGATTATGTGAATAATACTATTAAAAAAGTTCTGTATGGAAAACCCTACAGTATTGATTTCAGGATAATTGCGGCTGACGGGGTAGAGCGTATAGTTCATTCACAGGGCGAAGTTACTTTTGATGAGCGGAATAAGCCAGTTCGAGCGAAGGGAACAGTTCAGGACATTACAGAATATAAAAAAGCCGAAGAAAAGATTCAGAGCCTTGCAAACATAGTGGAATCTTCAAATGATGCTATTATAACCGAATCCCTTGACGGTATTATCACTAGCTGGAACAAAGGGGCAGAGCGAATTTATGGTTATTCGGCTAAGGAAATTCTTGGAAAGCCGATGTCCGTACTGGAGCCATCCATATTAGCCGGGGAGAAAAAAGAATTAGTCAAACTGGTTAAACAGGGAGAAGTAATCCAGCAATATGAGACTTTACGGTTAAGAAAGGATAGTACGATAATAAATGTTTCAATAACGCTTTCTCCAGTTTTTGATATGTATGGAAAACTCGCTGCTGTTTCGGTTATTTATAGAGATATTACCGAAAGAAAAAGAGCAGAAGAAAGACTTCGAGAAAGTGAGGAAAAATATCGCAACATTGTGGAGACCGCAAACGAAGGCATATTCATAATTAATAATGAAGCCGTAATCACTTATGCAAATAAAAAAGTAACGGATATGATCGGGTACAGTCTGGAAGAAGGTATTGGCAGACCTGTATGGGAATTTATCAGTGACGAAAGCAAGGCTCTTGCCAAGCTTAGCCTGGAAAGTAGGCAGCAGGGCATCAATGAGAGTTACGAATTGAAATTAATACGTAAAGATGGCTTACCCTTGTGGGTGCTTATAAATGTTAAATCTCTTTTCGATAAGGATGGAAGGTTCATGGGCTCTCTGAGCATGTTCACCGACATCACCGAGCGAAAAGAGGCTGAAAGAACCCTCGATAAGATCCAGATAGCACGCCAGAAGGAAATTCATCACAGGATCAAGAATAACCTGCAGGTAATTTCTTCACTCCTGGATCTTCAGGCTGGAAAATTCAACAATAAAGAGCATATTCGGGATTCGGAAGTTCTTGAAGCCTTCAAAGAGAGCCAGGACAGGGTGACATCTATTGCCCTTATCCACGAGGAACTGCACGAAGAGGAAGGAAAAACCACCGATACATTGAATTTCCCAATATACCTGCAGAGACTTGTCAAAAATCTTTTCCGAACCTACACTCTTGGAAACATCGATATAAGTTTAAACCTTGACCTGAAAGAAAACATCTTCTTTGATATGGATACTGCGGTTCCGTTAGGGATAATTGTTAATGAACTCGTTTCAAATTCCTTAAAACATGCATTTTCAGGCAGGAACAAAGGTATAATTCAAATTAAGCTCTTTAGCGAAGAGGCTGGAAATGAGCCGAATAGTAAAAGGAAGCTTAGCATGGAGAAGCTAATCAAAGAAAAACTTGCTGAAGAGGAACTTGCTGAAGAGGAACTTGCTAAGGAAGAACTTGCTAAAGAGAGAATTCCAGGAAAAAGTACCGGATACACGCTCATAGTTTCAGATGATGGAATTGGCATTCCCGAAGAAATCGATATTAAGAACCCAGAAACCCTTGGTTTGCAGCTTGTAAATATTCTGGTGGACCAATTAGACGGTAAAATAAAGCTGGAAAGAGAGCACGGAACCGAATTTATTATAAACTTCAGTGTTGAAGAAAAAAATAATTAGTAAGAATTTAAGGATTTTGAAGATAAAGCGCTGGAGGAGAACTTCCAGGCTATCTCAGAAGCTTCAAAGCTATCTCAGAAGCTTCAAAGGTTATCTCAACATAAAAATCAGCGTCAAAAAGTACGTTTTCCTGAAATGTACGATCTCAGCTTCATTAAAATTTCCGTTCCCTGTCTGCGTAATTCCTTGATATTTTCCTGGTATACAACAGCTGCTGGCACCATCAGTAACGGGATAGTTGCTGCGGCTTTGGCTCCTTCCGAAACAGGCAAAGCGGCTAAAAAACTCGCTCCGCTTACACCATAAACCGGAACTATAGGAAACAACATACCCAGACCAAATGCTCTCCTGAAATGTATTCCCAATTTTGCAGCCAGAAAACCGTTGGAACCTATGACCAGACCAATACCGATACTGGGCCCTATAGTCTGAAACGGATTATATGATGGTCCGATGTAAAGTCCAAAATCGATACCAGAAAAGGAAAAAAGGCCATTGAACTGGTTCCTTTCCTGATTGGAATTTCCCCCAAGACCTGATACAACTATACCTATGTCAAGCTGCAGGGGTCCCCTTCCTGTTTCCCTTCCACCCATTATAGCCATTATGTTATTACTTTCCCTGATCAATAATATAATTTACCTATCTTCCGGTTTCACCAAAAAACTCTGTTAAATACGAATTACTTCTCCCTTTCTTCGATCACTAAGCCGAAAAAAAGGTATGGAAAATTCCTGTTAAAAGCATGCAGAGGATCCAGATAAATTCACACATATAAATAAATTATATCTATAGATAAATTTGTATTTATAGATAAATTTATACTGAAAACCTACACATATAAAACCGAATTTGTACTTTCAGTTTCTGGACAAACTTTTCTTTCACGGAGTTTGCGCACGCACCACTCTAACGGTCTTTCTATTCGTCGATTCGTTCACAGTTTCGTATTCGAACCCCATGGCACCCAAATCTGTGACAAACCATTTCGGCATATGGCCGCAAATGACATCAAGCCTGTTGAATTCCCCGTTTTTTAGATAGGGGATAAGAATTTTCTTTGAAGTCAGGTCCGGAAATTTAAACATGATATCTTCTATATTAATCGAAAAATCCCCTCTGTTCTCACCGGGTTCCAGAAATTCCGTGATGTCGAACTTGCGGGGCTCTTCCTGCCTCTTCTCAATTGTCTCAAGCATGTCTTTTTTGATCAAATCAAGGACATCCAGCACCTTACTGTCCACGAGGAAGATGTCAAAGCCTGCTGCCTGAAAAGTTCCGGAAGCAATTCCCGGGATTTCACTTGCAACCACCACTTTTACATCACCAAGCTGCTTTATGGCATCCCCCACAGCCATACGAACTGCGGCCATGCCTCTCGCGTTGCAAACTTGATTTTCGAAACGGTTCAGGACCTTCCATTCCACACCGTCTTCTTCGTATACTGCAATGAATCCCGGTTCAAAGATTGAACTCGTTTGCTGGTTCTCGTTTTCCACAACTGCAATTTTCAAGGCTTATCCTCCTTTCGTGTTGAAATTTCTGATGATTTCAGGCTGCGATCAAAGCAATTGATTGCTACAGGAAATATTTGCTCGATTTGAATAATCTGTGGAATAAGTTCTGCAACCGAAGGAATATAGTATTTACGGACATTCAGCTTTGATTTGCACTTCAAAACAGATTTTCCGGAACGCACCAGCTCCTGTTTTCGAGAATTCAAAATTTCGCTGGCGCACCTCACTGCAAGCAACGGGATATGTCCGCGTCCCCACTCCAAAAAAGATCTTCTGAACTTGCAATAGATATGAACCTGCAATAGATAACTTTGAGAGTTCTGATATCGCATTTGCAGTCTCACTTCTACTTTCGGCCGGCCAGTTTCTCAACGTTCGGACACTCTTTTTTATCGAGAATACATCTACTCTCTGACTTTGTCTCAAATCCGTAAGTCGTATATATATTATGATTTTTAACTTTTAAGTGAAATTCTATGGAGATTAAACATGAGAAGCGATATCATCAAAGAGGGACCTGAACGAGCTCCCAACCGTTCCCTTCTGAAAGCGACTGGAGTTACAGATTCGGAAATGAAGAAACCGTTTATTGCAGTCGTCAATTCCTGGAATGATATAATTCCCGGCCATATGCATTTGAATAAACTTGCTGAGGCTGTAAAGGCCGGGATCAGGAATGCCGGAGGAGTTCCTTTTGAGTTTCATACCGTAGGGGTTTGCGATGGAATCGCAATGGGACACGAAGGTATGAAATACTCTCTTCCAAGCAGGGAAATTATTGAAGACACAATTGAACTCATGGTTAAAGCCCACCAGTTTGACGGAATGGTCCTTATCCCATCCTGCGACAAAATTGTGCCCGGGCACCTGATGGCAGCAGGCAGGCTTGATATCCCTGCAATTGTTGTAACCGGAGGGCCGATGCTCCCCGGATATGTTGATGATAATTACAGGGATTTAATTTCAGTCTCGGAGGGGGTCGGAGCCTACAGTGCCGGCAAAATTTCCGAAACCGAGTTTAAAAGGCTTGAGAACCTTTCCTGTGCAGGAGCAGGTTCCTGTGCCGGGATGTTTACCGCAAACACAATGGCCTGCATGACCGAAGCCCTCGGGTTGAGTCTTCCCGGCTGTGCAACCGCCCATGCAGTGGACGCAAAAAAGATTCTTATTGCCAAGGAATCCGGAGAGCGTATTGTTGAGCTTGTAAAAGAGAACCTGACCCCGAGGAAGATTGTTACTCAGAAGTCCTTTGAAAATGCCATAATGGTTGATATGGCAGTCGGAGGAAGCACAAACACAACCCTGCACCTTCCTGCCCTTGCCCATGAATTCGGTCTTGGGCTGCCTCTTGAAGCCTTTGACGAACTGAGCAGAAAAACACCGCATCTGATCTCCCTCAGACCCGGAGGCCCCAATTTCATACTGCACTTTGACAGAGCAGGCGGAGTCGAGGCTGTTATGCAGAGACTTGCTTCAAAACTCCACCTTGACCAGCTTACAGTCAACGGCAAAACTATCGGGGAAAACCTGGACGAGCTTGAAATAGTTAACCCGAAGCTGAATGCGGAGATCATTACAACCCTCGAAAACCCAATCCATGCCGAAGGAGGAATTGCAGTCCTCAAAGGCAGCCTTGCTCCCGACGGCTCGGTTGTTAAACAAGCGGCAGTTGATCCGAAAATGCACGTCTACACAGGCCCTGCAAAAGTGTACGACTGTGAGGAAGATGCCATGAAGAGCATCCTTGCAGGGGATGTCAAGCCCGGAGACATTGTCGTTATCCGGTACGAAGGCCCCAAGGGAGGACCAGGGATGAGGGAAATGCTTGCGGCTACAGCTGCACTTGGAGGAAGGGGACTTTTAGAATCTGTAGCCCTGGTAACTGACGGACGTTTCTCCGGCGGGACTCGCGGACCCTGCATCGGGCACGTCTCGCCAGAAGCCAGTGACGGAGGGCCTATTGCTCTTGTGAAAGACGGAGACCTTATCGAAATCAATATTCCCGAAAGAGCCCTGAACCTGAAGATTTCCGAAGAAGAACTTAAGCAGCGAAAAGCTTCCTTTGTGCCTCCGAAAACAGAAATTACAGGTTACCTCGCCAGGTATCAGCGTGCTGTCCACTCCGCAAATACGGGAGGGATAGTGGACTAAGTTTTCAGATGATTTGGTTTGAAAGGCTGTTTATGGAGGATTTTTCCTCTACTGGAATTTTTTCTGCTGGATTTTTTCTCTATTGGAGTTTTCCTATGTTCTTTTCTTTAATATTGGAGTTTTCCTATGTTTTTTTCTTTAATTTTTCTCGTTTCGGGATTGTTAATTAAATATAGATAACTCTTTATTTCTGTGTTTCATCAATAGAAGAACAGAGTACTTTAGCATTTCAAGACTCTTCGTATAACACTTTGTCTTTCGTCTCAACCTTGCCAGAAAGTGCCTTAGTATGCCGTTATATCCTTCAACTGTATACGTTTCTGCTTTGGATTGAGTATGAATGGTTTCAGGAATAAACTCTGCATATGCCCTCCAGTGATCAGTCATCACTTCTCCAATCTCTTTCTTCTTTAATTTTTCCCAGAGTAGTTGTCCAGTTTTCGTTCCTCTGCTACCAAAAGAGCAGTTGATGAATTTTTTCCCAACTCTATCAACAGCAATCCAGATCCAGCAATATTTTTTTTGTTACCGATGTAAGTGTGCATCTCATCCAGTTCAACAATAGATATCTCATTTTCGCTTTTTAGCTCCTCTATCTCCTGACCAAATTTCTTTATCCATTTTTGGACAGAAACATGACTTACCCCTAAAAATCGTCCTATTGAACGAAATCCTAATCCCTCAAGATAAAGTTGCAAAGCCTGTCTCTTAACTAAAGGAGAACTAGCAGTTGATTTTAGCTCGACTGAATAGTTATATCCACAATCGTGGCATTTGTAGCGTTGACGTCCACAAACTATACCGTTTTTTGTGTGATTGGAACTTTTGCATCTTGGGCAGTTCATGCAGAAATATAGGTTTTCATAATATATAACTATAATTAAATACCAATGCCATTTTTCTCGTTTCAAACGTTGGGGACTTTCATTCAGATAATGTCCAGAACCTGCTAATTATCCTCCAGGAAATGTTTGGGTTGAATCATTTTTATATAATTAACAATATAATACAAACTCGAGGGTAGACAGCCACGTGGGAGAGGTAATAGCTACCCGACTCTTTGGAGGTGAACTTATCAAAAGAAGTCAGAGTGATGTTACGGAATTTATAACCGGCAGGGGTATCGGATATCCTGCAACCAAGAGAGACATTATCAGGTTTGCTACAGGAAAGTCGGTAGAGAGTGATGTTCTGGATCTCCTGAAAGGGATACCTGAAATAGAGTATAACACTCCTGATGAAGTTACCAGAGAAATCGAACGTCTGGAAAGCCAGCGTACCAGAGAGTATACCAGACCGGAATACTGAATTTACTGAGCAGGTTTTTTAACAGTATGAACAGTATTTTGAATAGTACTATTCAGCTTATTCAAATCAGCTGAGTTATATAGGTTTTGGACAGGTTAAAGGATCTGTACAAAACCCATTCGATATTTGGGTGCTCTGTTCTATCAGTAATTATGAAAAATTTGAGTTACAGCAGTTTATGGTAATTTGAGTTGCCGATCACGAATAAGTGTGCTATTGGAATTATATTCGTCTTTATTAGAATTATCGTCGTGATATTTCAGCAAATTTTTAACATTGTATTTCCATCCTTTTGGAACTCGTATTCTACCGTTACTTTTGTTACATTTCGTTTTTTGTCTTTAAGAAATCGATGACATAACTAACATATGGCGATCGGTTGTCGTCTACATCCGGCAGTGGAAATATTCTGACTTCTTTTGAAACCCTGCACAATTCCGCCAACGATTTCAGATGAAACTTAAGCTCATTGTATATTCCCTGTCCGGACTAAAAATTAGTTTTTTCAGTCAATTTGTGTAAAAATTTATAGAAAGTGTTATAGGGAGAAAAAGCCAACCTACTTCTGAAAAGTTGAAATTAATTACTATTGTTATAAAGTTGAGCAATGCACTGAAGAACTGATCCTGAAAAACAATTCCAGAAACCCTGTGGCTGAAAACGTGATAGATTTCGGGAGAGGCTCGGAAACACTGCAAAATAAAATGGGGCGGATACCGTGTGTACAACTTTAATTATTACCAGAGGAGCGAGCAAGGATGGGTCGATGATAGTAGCTCATTCCGACGATGATGAACTGGGAGATCAGAGGATTATTTATGTCCCGGCTCAGGACCATGAACAGGGAGCAATGCGACAGGTGTTTGAGGAACACTATCGCTATCCCCGGTTAGTAACATATGAAAGAGGGCCGAACTATGAACCTGCCACTCACCACGTTTCACAGTCTCCTAATCCGGTTCCGGATCTGACCGGGCCGATCGGCTACATTCCTCAGGTGAGGCATACATATGCTTATTTTGACGGCAACTACGGGATCATGAACGAACATAACCTGATGATGGGGGAGTGTACCAATGGCGCCAAATACCAGCCTGCTCACGTAAGCGCCGAAGAAGCTGAAAAAAATAGCAAACATATCCGGCTCTTTTACAGCCAGGAACTATCAAGAGTTGCACTGGAACGCTGTAATAAAGCCAGGGAAGCCGTCGAACTTATGGGGAAACTCCTCGATAAATATGGCTATTACTCAACCGGAGAAACACTGCTGGTAGCCGATGAAGATGAAGCCTGGGTTTTTGAAATGTGCGCCCTGCCGGATGAACAATACCATTCCGCCTGGGTGGCCCAGCAGGTCCCTGACGGAGAGGTTTTTGTAGCAGCCAACGAGTTTCGAATTCGCCAGATCGAGGATAATAGGAGAGACATTATCTGTTCCGAATTGCTAAAACCCGGACTGAAAAATCTGGGCTGGTGGAACCCGGAGGACGGTCCACTGGACTGGCTTTCCTCGGTAAGTAATGGAGAATATAACCATCCTTATTATTCACTGCGCCGTGTCTGGAGAGTTCTTGACCGGGTCAACCCCGATCTGGCTCTAAGCCCCTGGGTAACCAGGGGTTTTAAAGACGTCAAAGATGGGAGTTATGCTATCGATTATCCCTTTTCAATAAAACCAAAGTGCCCGCTTACCCTTCAGGATGTCTTTGCCCTGTACAGAGATCATTACGAAGGGACGCAATTTGACCTGACCCGGGGTGTAGCTGCCGGACCTTACGGTGATCCCAATCGTTTCGTCGGCCCGTACGATGGGAACCAGAATAATGTTACGGAGAATGAGCACATGTACGGCGCCTGGGAAAGACCGATCTCCATCTTCTATCAGGGTTATACATATGTCAACCAGCTCAGGCCCAAAACCCCGGAAATCCCTGAAGCAAGCAAGGGGCTTTGCTGGTTCGGCCCGGATGTGTCCTATACCACCTGTTTTGTTCCCTTCGCCGCACAGGCTCTGGAATTGCCTGAACGATACCAGAGTGGGGACCCTCAAGTATTTGACCCGAAAACAGCCTGGTGGGCCTTTGATTTTGTATCCAACTGGGCCAGATTGAATTACCAGCGCATGACCAGAGTGGATATTCTGCCGCTGCAGCAAAAAATTGAAACCGAGGAAGTCCAGAAAACGATTCTCCAGTGGGACGAATGCTGCAGGGGAAAAAGTGACCTGGAAGCCAGGGATTTACTTACCAGGCTTGGAAAGGAAAACGCAAACGAAGTTGTAAAACAGTGGCATAAGCTGGGACATGCTCTGATTGCCAAATATTCCGACGGCTACTGTAACCTTCCTGAAAACCAAGAACCTCAGAATATCGGGTATAGTTCGAAATGGCTGGCCTTAACCAATTATAAAGACGGGCCCACTTCCTATGAGATGAAGCCCTGAAACCCTGAACTTTTAATTATAGTTAGCCGCCCGAAACGGACCTGTAACTCATAACTTGGAACAAAAAATTGAATAGGAGAAAAACATAGGAAAATCGGAAACGGCTTAACCGTACCGATCTTATCTAAAGTCTTGAATGAAAGATCAGTAAGTTCATCCGATCTCAGATGTCAACTTCCCGATCTTATTATTCAGACTCAATTTTATTCAGACAAGCTTATTGTTTAGGCTTATTCTACCAGCTGGTTAATTTTATAGTAAAAGTCAACTATTAACTTTGCTGCCTCGCTTTCCATGTTCAGCTGGAAAGTTCGGATTTGTTTTCCCAGGGGTTTTTCCAGGATAACGCCGGACTCGATCAAAGGTGTGATAACCCTTGATACACTGGAGTGAGACAACCCGGTTTCTTCAGCTATTCCTGAAAGATAGGTGGGTTCGTTCTGGTTTTCAATCAGGTTTTTAAGTACGGTCATCTGTGCGGTTTTTCCAAATATTTTTTCCATTGAATCCATCGATATCATCTCAGAGGTGGCTATTCTCTATAAGTGATTCTCATTTCCAATAACTAACCACGGTTATAAACTTATCTATTTATTGAACAGATTTGATATCGGTACAAACCACTCTCAATATTTGGATGCAATGTTCTATCGATAATTCATGAAATTTGAGTTATAATTTTCCGCCGCGTTCCGCAAGTTCTGCATTAAAGCTTGCGGGGCCTTCCCCGCAGCCCAGAATTTTTCGCTTGAGATCGGCAGGGGTCAGGCTGAACATCCTCACATATTCCTCAAAAGACCTGCCCCAGGGTTTGATACTAGGATATATTATTGTCATGATATGTACACTACAGATCATAAATATACAGCATATATAACCATCCTTACCGGATTAAATAAAGCCTAAGGAAGACAAACAAACTTAAGCTTGAAGTTAACTAAGAATAATTCTAAAAAACCCAAGATTTACGGGGCAAGATTCCGAAATTATACATGATGCTTTTTTCTTAGAGGCTGTCTTAAAATTAAATAATACCTGTCCCAAGATTGTTTGTTTTGTCCTGAAATAATTTCGCTTTGAAACTTTTTTCCTCTTGTCCATGTTTTCACCACCCAAACAATCTCACTCCTATTCTGAACTTTGCCTCAACTGGTAATCTATTCCAGAATGGCTTTGTCGTACTCAACTATGTAATAATATGTATTCTCATGTAAAATTCACGTAAAAAACTACAACTGGAAAAATGAGATGAGAAAATTACATGAGAATACTACAATTAAAAAACTGCAATTAGAAAACTACATGAGAATAATGAAATGAGAACGGCAATTGATAAATCAGACAGTCTAAAGCTCATTCTCTCTTTTTCTGGTTTTAAGCAACACCAATAGTGCACTTATTCCTGCAAGGAAAAACCCGTAAAGCATGACTTCTTTACCGATCTGGGAAAAAAGGAAAACCGCGGACAGAGCCCCAAGAGCCGGAAATATGGGAAAACGGCCTATACTGACAGGGACTCTGAAAGGGCGCTTTCTTTCCGGGTCGGTGTATCGGAGTTTTATGAGGGAGATGTTGACTATAAAAAAGACAATAAAAATCATAAAATTCGCAATATTTGCTACTGTTGCTATGTCTCCAAGGAAGACGAACAGACTTGAAAAGAATGCAATTCCGCAAATTGCAGTCCAGGGAGTCTTGAGTTTTTGATGTACCCGCGCGAGGATTTTCGGAAGCGAACCCGAATTTGCCATGCCGTAAACAATTCTTGACCCTCCAAGCATAACCACAAGTACTGTATTCATTGTGGAAAAAAGAGCGATCCAGGAAAGAAGGACAAAAGCCTTTTCCCCAAAAGCGACAGCTGCAACTTCAGCAAGCGGGATCTCCGAAATTCCGAGAACCTGAAAATCAAGCACACTCACGGAAGCTACTGCCACACAAATATAGAGGAAAATAGTGAAGAAAATGGAAATAAGCAAAGCTTTTGGAGTTGTTTTCTCCGCATCTTTTGTTTCCTGGGATAACCGTACAATATCTTCAAACCCCAGAAATGCAAAAATAATCAGGGCAGAAGCCTCAAAGACTCCTGAGAGGCTCGGGGTCTCAAAATAATTTACCGTGCCAAGATAGGGAATCCCCACGTAAATAATTATCATGAGACCTGAGAGTTCTATAAAGGTCATGAGAATAGCCAGCCGGGCTGACTCCTTGATCCCGTAAACCATGACAAGGCTCAGGAGAATATACAAGCTTATTGCTCCTATTAGAATCCCACCTCCGAAAATATTACTGAAGTACCTCCCAAAGCCGAGAGCAACCGCAGAAGCGGTAATTGCTACATAATAGATGACCAGCAGCCCTACAAATAGACCTATACGTTCTCCAAAAGCCTTCCTCGCAAACACATACTCTGCTCCTGCTCGAGGGTACATAGAAGAAAGTTCCATATAGCTGAGAGCGGAAAGAGAGGCAGTAAATCCTGCAAACAGAAAGGAAGCCCAGACCATGTTGCCAGCAAGCCCCGCAGCTTTTCCCATAAGCACATAGATCCCTGCTCCAAGAATATCTCCAATTCCGACCAGAGTAATTTCGAGTAAACTCAGGTCCCTTTTTAGTTCCGATTCCCTTCCCATATAATTGCCTGAGTTATATTTAACTTCAAACATTATATACCAGATGAAATTATATTTCTAAATTCTGATAAAAGACACAAAATTTGAGTAAAAGACACAAAAGTTAATAAAAATTGTACTCTGAATTTGGATAAAATGCGCAAAAACTAGTACATCGATTCCAAATTATGGGAAGAATTGGACTTTGAAATCAGCACTGGTTAATGTTTTTTCTATGAGAAAACCACAAGCGGACAAGAATAAACACGAATTGAAAATATTTGTGTTCACTTGTTTTTATTCATGGTTTATTGAGGATATATGGAATCGATGTACTAGCATTTTCAGCTTGCAGAGGTAGGAATGACGGTTGAAAAGCCAGGTTCGCTTACTCGTTCGATAGACCTTAATTATCCCACAAACAGGGCAATTGTGATAATTACCCTGATATTTCTCTCCGGAGTCTCAGGCTTTCAACTTTTTCTGGAAAGAGATCTTTCTACGGCTTTTTACTCCGGCTTAAGAGCAGGCACCTCGGTATTTTTTGCCTGGGCTTTTGCAAGGGAACTGGACCCGGACAACGAGCTTTCTGCTTTTTTTGCAGCTTTTCTGGGCTGTACTGGCTTTCTGCTTTTTCCTTTCCCACTCCTGCTTGCCCTCTTCCTGGAGCTCCTGCTTCTTCGTATAGTTAACAGAAGTAGCGGTGTGTCATCAAAAACTTCCGATTCTTTTGCAGTATTCCTGCTTTCAAGCTGGCTCTCCCTGGGGGAAAGCTGGATTTTTGGCTTGTTCACCGCACTGGTCTTTTTTTTGGACGCTGTCCTCCCTGTACCTTCTCGCCAAAACCGTATTTTCGGACTGGCAGTCTTAATGGTTTCAACATTTGCCTTCTTACAGGGTGCAGGCGAGGAAGGAACTTTCCCGGGAATGCAATCCGGATTATTCATACTGATAACTGCTCTCCTTTTTATTCCCACAGTCCTCAGCTCCCGGGAAATAAAATCAACAGGGGACAGAACAGGAATTCCTCTGGATCCTCGTCGGGTGCGGGCAGCTCAGCTGATAGCTCTGCTGAGTTCATCTTTGTTTACAGCTTTAAGGGGATGGGCAGGAGTCGAAAGTCTCATGCCTTTATGGGGAGCAATTCTGGGCGTTTCCCTTTACGGATATTCAAAAATGCTATTCAAAAAATTAAGGAAGGCTCCTCGGCCGGATTGCCCGGGAGAAACCTGAGAAATCGGCAAAATAGGATTCTTCGGCCAGGAAATTTAAATCATCAATTTCAATACTTATGTCTTCATTTTTCGAGCCAGTTCTCGCCCTATCTCCTCAACTTTCTTTAATTTTTCTCTGCTGGCTCTGCCCTGTACCTGTAGGGTGCCCACAATCTCTATTTTAGAAGGAGCCAGGAGTTCGCCTGCCTGCTTCAGTGCACCTCCTCCCCAGCCAAAGGACCCGAGTACAACCCCATACTTTGCCGGGGGGTTGAGGGCTTTTACCAGGTAAGTGCCGTACAGGGCAAGCGGGTGCATACCTCCGAGGACTGTCGGTGCTCCAAGGACTATAGACCTGGAATCAACCAGTTCCCTTGCAACATCTCCTATGTCCGAGGCTACAAGGTCATACATCCTGACATCCACTCCTTCTTTTAGCAGGGTTTCTGCAATTGTCCTGATCATCTCCCGGGTAGACCCCCACATACTCACATAAACAATAAGGGCTTTGTTCTCGGTTTTTCCTTGAGTCCATTTCTCATAAGGGTCCAGGATTCGCTTCGGGTTTTTGTAAATCGGCCCGTGGCTGGGGGCAATTATTTCTATCCCAAGGTCCTTTATCTTCTCAAGGGCTCTGGCTCCCATTTTCCCAAAGGGCATCATGATTTCCCCGTAGTAGCGCTTTGCAAGAGAAACTAGCTCTTCGATCTCTTCGTCATAGACTCCCTGGGCTGTATGTGCCCCGAAAAAGTCGCATGAGAAAAGGACTTTATCTTCAGGCAGGTATGTAAACATGGTTTCTGGCCAGTGGAGCCAGGGAGCTTCTATGAAACGAAGAGTCTTTCCTCCAAGGTCAAGGCTATCTCCTTCGGCAACGATTTTGATTCGGGCTTCAGGCAGCTCATGGTAGAGCTTTGCCATCTTTACTCCTTTCTTGGTCGTGACAAACAGGGCCTCTGGAGCTTTTTCAAGGATAAATCGAATTGCATTGGCGTGGTCCGGTTCTGCATGGTTCATTATCAGGTAATCGAGTTTTTTCAGGTCCGAAACCATGTTGATTTTTGCTTCCAATTCCTCTTCAAAACCCGGATTCACGGTATCTATGAGGGCTGTTTTTTTCTCGCCTTTCACGAGATAAGAATTGTAGCTGGTACCCTCTGGCAACGGGATTAAAGAATCGAAGATCCTGCGGTTCCAATCTTTTGACCCAACTCCGAAAACATTCCTGGCAATCTCCGGGATATTATATATTTCCATACTTTTCCTCCAACTCTCTTCTGAATCATTTACTCTCAAAATAAAATGTACCAAAATACGGTACACAGAAATCTTTAACTGTTCCCCACAAGCTCAAAACAGTATTATGGTGTAGCTATGTTAATTCGATATATTTATTATATTGATTAAATATTTTTGATAAGAACCTCTTTCTATTTTTACCTGTTCGTTCTGTCAGAAAAAAAGGTTAGAAGGCATAAGCCTATAATGATTTTCAACACGCAGTATTTTTTTTAAAAAATAATAAAATGAAAAACTTTATATAGACAGCAGTAAGTTATCACTTTCCTATTCAGGCAAAATTTTACATCATCATGCTTGATACGGTAACCATTAAGCCTGAAATTATTCGGTATTGAAATGAGGCTTTGAATACTCGAATATTTCATCAATCAACAAAGAAGGGATATTTATGAAAACATCAAACGTAGAACTGAATCCGAACAAACTGGTACAGTACCTCAATAAGCCAGCAAGCGAGTTCACTAAGGATGACATTATAAGGTTCATCAAGGAAAACGGAATTAAGATGCTGAATTTCCGCTATGTTGGTGGCGATGGGAGACTTAAAGCCCTTACCTTCGTGATCAGAGATGAAGAGCACCTTGATAACTTACTTTCTGCCGGTGAGAGGGTGGACGGGTCAAGTCTTTTTTCATACATCGAGGCAGACACAAGCGACCTCTATGTGCTCCCTAAATACAGAACTGCTTTCGTGAATCCTTTTGAGGAAATACCCACTGTGGACATCCTCTGTTCTTACTTCGACAAGGACGGAACCCCCCTCATAAGCGCTTCAGAAACCATCATGAAGAAGGCTTCCCAGGTCCTGACCGAGAAGACAGGCTATGAACTTCAGGCAATGGGCGAGTTGGAATACTATATCATTGCCAACAGTGGGGAAGTCAATATGGGTTTCCCGGCCGTTGACCAGAGGGGGTACCACGAGTCCAATCCCTTTACCAAATACGACCAGCTCAGGAAAGAAGCAATGATGTACATCGCCGAAGCTGGCGGAAAAATCAAGTACGGCCACTCTGAAGTAGGGAACTTCACTGATAACAACTACTACTATGAGCAGAACGAAATCGAATTCGAAACCGACACCCTTGAAAACAGTGCTGACCGCCTGCTGATTGCAAAGTGGATGCTCAGGATGCTTGCTGACCAGTACGGTGTGGTTATCAGCTTTGCCCCGAAGATCACTGTCGGAAAAGCAGGAAGCGGACTGCACGTGCACATGAAACTCCTCAAGGACGGAAAGAGTATAATGGTCGAGAACGGCGATATCAGTGACGCTGCAAAGCGTGCAATGGCCGGACTTCTTGACGTTGCAGCAGGAATCACTGCCTTTGGAAACAGGGTCCCAACATCCTACCTGCGTCTCGTTCCTCACCAGGAAGCCCCAACTAACATCTGCTGGGGAGACAGGAACCGCTCTGCTCTGATCCGTGTGCCTCTTGGCTGGTTCTCTGACGACTGCAGCAAGATGATTGCTCATGTCAACCCCAACTATTGCGAGGATTTCAAGAGCCACAGCTACAAGTCTACCTTTGAATTCCGTGCTGCAGACCCCTCCGCTGACCTTTACCTCCTCTTTGCAGCCTTTGCTGTAGGTATCCGCCACGGGTTTGAAATGGACAACGCTCTTGAGATTGCAAAGAACCTTTACATCGATGTGAACATCTTCAAGGACGAACACAAAGACAGACTTGCTCAGCTTGAACACCTCCCAGCTTCATGCTACGAGTCCGCCCAGGCCCTGAAGAAATACAAGGACATCTTCACCCAGTACGATGTCTTCACTGAAGGTATGATCGATGACACCGTAAAATACCTTGAAAGTCTTGACGACTACCAGCTCAGTGAGAGACTCTACGGCAAGAATGAAGAAATCAAGAAACTTGTGGATTCTTACATCCATATTGCCTGAGTCCGATAGAATTAATTTAAAACAAACCGGTAACTTTATCTCCATAAAAATGCAGGGCTCATGCTTGCCACGGCAGAGCCCTGTATAAATCCACATTTCTCCCTGTTTTTTGTGATTTTTTCCGGTACGTTGATTGTATTTGAGCTTCTTTCATTTGAGCCGATTGTATTTGAGTTTCTTCCATTTGAGCTTTTTCCCGGAACACCTTAAGAGATCAGAGGCTTTTTTTACTTTCAGAAAACGATCACCGGGTTGAAAATTAAAAGAGAGATAAATTAAAAGAGAGATAAATTAAAAGAGAGATAAATTAAAAGAGAGATAAATTAAAAGAGAAAGACAAACTTCGATGGTACTGTTAAAATAGATTATAAGGCATTAAATCCGAGGAAAAATGACCATTCTTCATCCCCTTTCTTTTATTACCTATTCATTATTTTAACGGCTGTCCCGTATGCAAGTATTTCAGCCGCCCCTGCCATTACCATTGAAGTCATGAACCTGACATTTACCACGGCATCGGCCCCCATCTTTTCGGCATCTTCCACCATACGGTTGATTGCCTTCTCCCGTGCCTCTTCAAGCATCTTGGAGTATTCTGTCAGTTCACCTCCTACGACGCTGCGCAGCCCTGACATGATATCCTTGCCAAGATGCTTGGCCTGAATGGTACTACCGCGGGCCATTCCAAGGGTTTTTGTGATCTCTTTTCCTGCTATTGTATCCGTGGTTGCGATTATCATGTTCTCACCTAGTATCTTCTTTCAGTTTCCTGATCCTCAACGCTCATTTTTTCCTTTATCAGGGTCAATAAAACCAGTAATATACCTGCTACAATTGCTCCGATTGACACTTTAAGTACCAGGTTGGATTCCATGGTAAAAATGTTATATAGACCATATCCCAGCAGTAAGACAAAGCCTATGACTGCCAGTCCGGTACCAAGATTTTTAATTGCTGTGCTACTGTTCATAAGAACATCTCTTCAAACAAAATTGGAATTCTTCACAGAAACCGGGTTGCTTGAGATTTTATATAAGTACAGGATACATATCACTTTCTTTATATTTATAGACATGTTTCATCCGGATAAATTACGCTTTAAGGGCTATGACCTAATAGAGAAACTTTCATGAACCCGAAAAAAGAAGAGAAAAGGAAATTTCGAATTTCTTTAATAATGAGACAGGTTAAGGGCTAAATTAATTAACTGAGGTTTTACCATTTTTCTTTAAATTACTTCTTTTTTTAAAATAACAATAAAAAAAGATGATTTCATCGAAATATTATTTATTGACCTTTAAAATACCATTTCAAATCAAATAATAAGGATTATACCTAATTAAACCTATTTTAAGGTACCAATCTAAAAATAAACCTTAATAAGGTATAATCCATGGTAAAAATTGTTGGTAAGGGATATAGGTATTTTTTGCTTCAGTTGAGTGACTTTTTAGAGATTACAAAAACAATAGTTGTAAGCTTGAAGAGTGTTGAAGGCAGGAAAAAATATGAAAAGATATTTGGAAGAAAATTCGAAGACAAAAAGGATAATTCAAGAATCCTTACCGTTCACATTAACCAGTCAACGCTTGCAAGCTTTATAGGTAATTTTTTTGAAAAAACGATATCAATCACCACTTTCAAGGACCATTTTCTTTTTAAAAATTCAAAATTTAAAATTATGTTCCTGAAGAGTGATAAAAAGAATAAGAAAAAAGCAGAAAACAGTAGACATTGTGTCATATCTACGTATCAAAGAGTACTGTCTGATTTCTTTGAGGACATAATAAATGTCCTCAAACGGAAAATTAATGTTCCTTACAAGGTTAAACCTTTAATTGTGAAGAGTAAGGACTATATGGAGAATGTTCTTCCTCGGAGTCAAATACTCGCTTTTCAAAATCTTAAAAAATTTAGAGGATATTTGAGGAACATTTTTGAATTAAACCCTTTGCTTGGTTCTTATTTTAATGACATTCAGGTATCAATGGGGTATAAACCTCAACTTGAAGAATTATCTTTCAATAATATTTTCAAGCTAGTACATCGATTCCATATATCCTCAATAAACCATGAATAAAAACAAGTGAACACAAATATTTTCAATTCGTGTTTATTCTTGTCCGCTTGTGGCTTTCTCATAGAAAAAACATTGACCAGTGCTGATTTCAAAGTCCAATTCTTCCCATAATTTGGAATCGATGTACTAGAGTTATCAAGATGCAAACTTGGATATTCTAATCTTGAATCATTTATCAGAGATTACAACCAGAACCAAGCTCTAAGGAATGAATTAAAAATCAAAAGCGGAGAAAAGATTACTCTTTCTTCTTATCGACGAAACCTAAAAATAATTTATCCTTATCTGGACAGATATGCAGAATTACTGATCCAAGAATGTAGAAATCTTAACCTTATTGGTGACAAAATCTGGATTTGGGATCGAAGATTTTTTGAGTGTAATTGCAGTGGTTTGAAAAATAAAGAGACTGGACAGCTTTCCGATCCAGATGCTGGACATTATGTCAAGAAAACAGGTAAATTTAGTGTATTATCAGGAACAGGATACACTGATACATGTATTGTTGATAGTTGGTGGGGTTTACCTGTTTATTGGGATGCAGTAAATGCTAGCAAAAATGACAACACCATATTTCAGGATACAATAAATCAATGTATGAAATCAGCAACAGAAAAACCGTTTTTTGTGATCGCTGATGCAGGACCTGATAGTCATCTTTCCAATGAAACCGTAATTGAGAAAGGGGTTATTCCAGTCATAGCTGCAAGAGCGAATAGTGTTGGAAATATCTTGAAAACAGAAAAGGGGAACCACTTCAGAGCTCAATACGTCCCAAGAATTTATCATAAATTGCTTGGAAAATTGTACAATATAAGAACCCCACTGTTGAAAGGAAAAATTCAAACGATGTTGTTGGATACAATAGATCAAAAACACCAACCAGAGGAAGTGAATGGGCTAAAATCTATGTATCGATAAGCAATATTGCCGCATTACTTACGGCACTTACAGCTTTTAAAGTTGGAAGACATGATCTGATAAGAGCACCAGGAGCTTTTAGAAGGTTGAATATCTGAGCAAGTAAAAGCAATTTTTTTAAAAAAAAGGAAGTTTAGTGCTTTTAATTTGATTTTAAAGCATTAATAGTGAAATTGGCAAAGGCTCAGATAAGTAGTATCTTTTCGTTTTAATGTTTTGGAAAATCACTTTTTTCGTTTGGGTGTGGTCTGTGAGAATCACGGCACCCGAATGTCAAAAATGTAAGCAACTTCGGGGTAAAAATAAAAATCGGAATAATTTATCTCTGCGATAATCCACTAAAGATCCATCTTCCGTGCATTATTGACTTATTTATGAGCAGTCATAATTTTGTTTTAAGTCCTCTTCCATCAGGGATTTTCTCCCTGGCTTCTTCTTTTTCAGGCTCTTCTAGATAAGGCACAAGCGAAGAAAGAGCCCGTATCCTCCGAGATTCTGATTTAATCCCGTATGCGATCTCACGGGCTTTTTCCAGAATTTCTTTTTTTCTTGCTTCGTCCAGATGTGGTATCAGAAATAAAAGGGCCTGTGGCCTCATGTCTTTATCTTTAAGATTGGAAGCTAAATGGATGGTTTCTTCTATGATTTCCTCTTTTCTCTGCCCATGCAGACAGGGGACGAGAAACGAAAACGCCTGGATCCTCAGAAACTCGGATTGAATTCCGGCTATCATTTCCAAAGCTTTTTCCAGCAGGGCTTCATTTGTGGTATTGTCCAGATGCGGAACAATCAGGGAAAGGATCTCGAATTTTGCATCATCGTATTGGATATGGGGAGAGAATTCAAAGATCTCTTCAACGAGTTTCTCTTTTCCCGGACCCTCCAGGAGAGAAGCAAGCGGAGCAAAGACTCTGGCTCTTTCGGCGTCATCATGAATATTTGAGGTAGAATAAAGGACTTTTTTTATATACTCTCTCTTTTTTGGACCTTCCAGATAAGGCACAACCAGGGAAAGGGCCCGGGACCTCAGATCCCCATACTGGATTTGACAGGCGAAGTCAAGGGTTTTTTCCAGAATTTCTTCTTTTTCCGTTCCGCATTCTGACGGTTCTGAATTCCAGGTACTATCAGCACTGATGGTACTGTTAGTATTGACTCCACTGCCATCACTGATCTTATTGACACAACTGTTTTTTGCTGTCAATTTTTCAAGAAGTTCGTTAAATTCTTTAAGCACTCTGGCTTTATCATTTGAGTTTTGAAAAGAAGCTCTGCCCAGACGCTCTTCAGTTGCCAGCTTCTTCACTGCCTCGGTTTCAATAAAAGATGAAATTTCCATTTCAAGATCCGGATTCTTTTCAAACGATTTCAGGAACTCCTGAACCAGAGCCTGTTTCACTTCCGGATCAGAGGGTGCAATTACCATATCTCCTGCGGCTTCTTTCAACTCTGGCCTGTCTACAGAACACAGTATTTCCCATAGTTTTTTCTTTACCGCCCAGACCTCGGGTCCTGCTTTTTTGCGAGCTTCTCCAGCTGCTTTTTTGGATCCGATAACCAGATAGGGAATTACAGGTTCGATAAGATCTACTACTTCCTGTGCCAGTTGACTTTTTATTACATCCTGTTGCCGCATTGTTTCGTCCTTCTATTTAGCAAAATATTATGTTCTCTCTTTATGGGTTTAGTGCCGGAACATAATAAAGGCAAGTTTAACATCCGTACTGGAATTAATATAATAGCAGATAAATATTTTGTCGGAAGCTTCAGGGAAAACTCAGTATGATCCGTCTATTAATCCGTTTATAAATCCAGATACGAAATAACAAATCGCAAAACAGTCATTTTGCTGATAATATATAAATAAATTTTTGTATGGAGTGTCTGGATATTATAAAGCATGAACAAAATAAAAATCGCTTTTCTTGTATTTTCTCTAATTTTGCTATGTACAGGCTGCATAGAAGACAAGGCTGTAGTTGAAAAAAACACAGCTGTATTTGAAGAAAGTACGATAAATGCGGACTCAGTTAGTGATTATGATATTGCAGCTGCAAACAACGCTTTTGCTTTTGACATGTATTCACAGCTGGCACGGCGGGAAACAGGAGATCATGAAAACGTCTTTTTTTCACCGCACAGCATATCTGCTTCCATGGCTATCTGTTATGAGGGGGCTGAGGATACCACAAAAGAGCAGATCTCAAACGTCTTCTATTTCCCCTCCAATAAAACAGTTTTGAAAGTTCGTATGGAGAGAATAAATGACAAGATAAATTCCGTAAATAGTGATTATGAGCTTCAAACTGCAAATGCACTCTGGGTGCAGGAAGGGTATCCTGTAAAAGAAACATATATCCACAACGTACAAAAATACTATGATGGAGAAGTAACTAATCTGGACTTTGCGGGAAAACCGGATGCTTCCAGAGATACAATCAATGAATGGGTCGAAGCCAGAACCAATGATAAAATTAAGGATCTTGTTCCGGAAGATGCAATAACTGCTGATGCAAGGTTAATTATTACGAATGCGGTTTACTTTAACGGAAAATGGATGTATGAATTTGATAAGGAAATGACAGGCAAAAAATCTTTTTATCCGACAAAAGAGGAAGACATCTCTGTTGACATGATGTACACGTGTAACAGATTCAATTATGGCGAAACCTCAAAGGCGAAAATTATAGAATTGCCTTATAGAGGCAATGATTTATCCATGTATGTCGTGCTCCCGAAAAGCAACAATATTGAAAAGTTTGAGACAGAATTCACATTAAACGATTACACCGAACTTAAAAACGACATGGAAGTAGTGGAGGAAGTAAAGACCACAATTCCTAAATTTAAGTTTGAGACTAAAACAGAGCTCTCTAATTCCCTCATTGAAATGGGTGTTGTGGATGCCTTCGGGCAGGCGGACTTTTCAGGAATTAGTGACAGTCCGTTAGAAATATCCAGAGTGATTCATCAAGCCTTTATAGACGTAAAGGAAGAAGGTACAGAAGCTGCCGCAGCAACAATGGAGGAGATGGCGATGGGCGTGAGCATCTCATGGGATGCCAAACCAAAGGAATTCACAGCTGACCATCCGTTCATGTTTTTCATAGAGGATGGAAGGACAAACTGCATCCTTTTCATGGGAAAAGTTGAATACCCTGAATATGAGGAGTGAGATAACTATACTTATATTTTTTTGATTTCTTACTTTTTAGATTTTTATTCTTTTTGATTTTCTATTTTTTAGGTTTCTGAGCCTCAAACTTTTATTCATTCAAATTTCTTTTACTTCTCTGGACAGTCCTTCATAGTAAGCATAGAGGTCTTCTCCCCATTGGCGGGCTTCGGGGCCGAAGCATATGATGTCGTTTGCGTGGTCGTAGGCGCCGCTGTTGTAGAAAAGGCCTAGCGAGAGAAAGCCATCCGTTACTGCGGATGAGAGGAGCAGTTCTTTATCGTAGACAAAGAGACGGGTGTTTTCAAGAGCAAGGAACTTTTCCATTTCAGGCCTGAATTCGGTTTTCATTCTTTCTAATACAGGTTCTGTCACAATCAAAGATATATCAATGCCTCTTTCTGCAAAGTTCAGGAACATTTCCGGGTACAGAGGGTGGATAAAGGGAGAGATACCTTTTACAAATTTTGATTTTGAGATATTTTCCACAAATTCGGTGTGGGGAGAAAACATGCTGCTTTCATCAAGAGGCTTGGTAAAGGTACTGTGCTTGAGTTCACCTATCCTCTTCAATAAATATAAGGGAATTCCGTCGAGCTTGTGGTTGGCCCAGAAATCGTATTTATCCTCAAGGGTCTCCATGGTATTGACAAGATTCTGCATATTTTCAGCTATTATGTCTCCCAAAAGGGTTAACTCGTACTTTTTCCTTGTCCCGCACAGGAGGTCTCTGCCTTTAAGCAGTTTGATCTGAGGCTGAACTGAGGTTGGGCTGGCATTGAGAGAATTTCTTAGTTCTTCAAGACTTTTTGGGCCCTCTTTCAATAACAGAAGAATGTTTTTTCTTTTTTCCGAAAATAATACCAGGTTGAGGTAGGAGTTTTCCATTTCCAGACTCCCCTTTTTTAAGATTTAATTCTGAATTTTAACAGTTTTTTATGGTCCTGTCTACATAATTTAAGTTATAATATAAAGGATATTTGGAATTGAATAAGAAGTTATATGTTTTGATCCGGATATCCGAGTATTATGAAGCTCTAAAAATACTTCTTTCTTTCAGGTTACCGAACTTCACCTTCAATACTTTTTTCTTCCGGATAAAATCCAAAATCAATACTTATATGAAACAAACCTGCTAAACTCAAATACAGCAAATAGAAAGGGATTAGAGCAGCAGTTGGTGAAAATTCTTGAGTGACCAGCCCGGTATGCATGATAAGACTTTCAGTCAGATTTCGGAGGAGAGGAAAAAAGCCGCAAGACAGCTGGGGGTCCTTTTTGAGGTTTTTCCCGAGCGGAAGCAGGCATTTGAAGACCTGTTGAGGCTTTGTTCTGACAGGGACAGCGAGGTCAGGGAAGAGGCTGTTAATTCGCTTGAGATGGTTTTCCCCAATGTGCCGGATAGGGAACTTGCCTGGGAGAGGTTTGTAAACCTTACGGCTTATCCATCAGAAAGGGTAATGAGAAGGGGGGTAAATGCTCTAATTGCTGTGTTTCCACTTATGCCTGACAAAATCCGGGCATGGAACGATCTGACCGAGCTGGTAACCTCAAAATCAAGTATGGAAGACGTGAGCAGGGGGATTGTCCGCCGGCTCCCTGATGTGCTCCCGGAGTTTCCGAATAAGGAGCAGGCCTGGAAAGACCTGCTTGAGATGACTGTTTCGGATGACCCTTATGTGCGGGAAAAGGCGGCTTCTTTTTTAAGCATGGTTTTTCCTGAGATTCCTGAGGGAAGGAAAAATGACTCCTGGGACGAATTACTGAAATTGGCAGGTGAGTCCGCAGACTCAAAGGTCAGGGAACTGGCTGCAAAGTCTATCGGAGAGGTTTTTCCGGTTCTATCTGAGGAAAAGAAAGATGAAGCTTGGGAAGAGATGCTGAAACTGGCAGAAAAAACCGCGGATCAGGCCGTTCAAAAGGAAATTCTGCTCGCTCTACCTTCGGTCTTTTCTTCGGTGCCTGATAAAAAAGTGGCATGGGGAGATCTTTTCAGGCTAACCGGCGATGAAAGCGGAGTTATGCGAAAACAGGCAGTAAATACCCTTGTTTCCGTATTTCCTGAGATGCAAAATAGCATAAGAGTCTGGGCTGATTTCCTGAGGCTTACCGGGGCAAGGGACGGATACGTCAGGGATACGGCTGCAGATGCGCTTTCAGCTGTGTTTCCTGAGTTGGCAGACAAAGACTCAGTCTGGGAAGAACTTCTCAAACTCACAGGGCATGAAGATGAATATGTCAGGCGGGCTGCAGCTGATACCCTCAGTAAAGTTTTTCCCCATGTGTCCGACAAAAATCAGGCATATTCGGACCTTGTACAGCTGGCTGAAAAGAAGGATAGTTACGTGCTCAGGAGAGTTGTCAAGACTCTTGCTTCTATCTGCCCCCAATTCCGTAATGAATATGAGATATATGAGGTAGAAGAAGAGGAAAATAAAGAAGGAGAAATTGAAGAGATAGAGGAAGGGGCAGAGAAGTGGAAAAATGAGATAAAAAGGACAGAGCTTGAGGCAGAAGGGGAGAAAAGTAAACCTGCCGGTTTCTACAAACTGGCTTCGGAAAAAGCTACCTTTGTACGAAGGGATGTTGCCCATTCTTTAGGGGATGTCTTTCCTGGAAAAGGAGAAGAAAGGGGGACAAAGGGCGAAAGAGGGGTGAGAGGAAAGGGGGAGATCGAACGTGAGCAGGTCAGGGAAATAGAAAATAGAAAGCCTGCTTTTGACCTCCTGAAGCTGACGAGGGACAGGGACAGCTATGTACGAAAAGATGCAGCTGAGTCTTTTGCCAGAGCATATCCTCACCTGCCGGACAAAAAAGAGGTAATTGGAGAGCTTTTAAGCCTGATGCAGAACCCGGACCCGCAGATGCGCAGAGGGGCTATCGAATCTCTTCTTGCTCTTTATTCCCGGAGGGCGGGCAGAGCGCAGGACATCTGGGGGGCACTTCTTAATATGTCAGGGGATGGAGATATGGGTGTTAGAAAAAGTGCTGCAGGGCTGCTTTCCCATGTCTTTCCGGCAGTTGAGGAAAAATCCGGAGTTTTTTTTGACCTTGTCAAACTCAGTGAAGGTCAAGACGCTCAGCTTCGGAAAAGAGCAGCTGAGCTTCTCACCGTTGCATTTACGCACGTCGATAACAAGCAGAGGGCGTGGAACGATCTGTTGAGGCTTACATCCGTTGAAGACCGGGAGGTCCGGAAAGGGGCGGTACTTGCCCTTGCTTCCGGATTTGCAGATGTTCCGGACAAAGGGAGAGCCTGGAGCGACCTTATAAGGCTTTCAACTCATAGCGACAGCTTTGTGCAGAGGGCTGCAACCCGCGCGCTCGGACCTGCCTTCTTCCATGTGCCTGATAAAACCCGGGCCTGGAGAGACCTGCAGGTTCTTATCGATAGCCCCTATGTCTATGTCCGCAGGAATGCTCTCCGTTCCCTTGGAAGGGCTTCCCTCTGGAGAGCCCTCAGGGCGGAAAACGAAGCTGCTTATCTTTTCGGGTTCAAGGAAGCTGTCAAATACTTTAAGGAAGCTGCTGAAACTCTTGTTGATACCTCCATTCCCGAGTTTTATTCCCCATTTTACGAGAGCCTCCTGAGAATACTTTTTATCGACAGCCCGGAGAGGGCTGCAAGGCTCGAAAGTGAGAGGTATTTTTCAAAGGCGGCCCATGAGATCAGGGATCTGGAAGAAAATCAGAAGCTTCTGGAAATTCTGGAAGAGCTTGCAAGGCTTCTTCAAGCTGCAGGAAATCTGACTCCCGGAGACCTGCCCGCCCAGAAGAAACTGCTTGAGAAATGCATTGCGGCTTTTGACAGGGCTTCAGGGTTGCTGGAAGCTATGGAAGAAGAATTTATTCTTGCGCAGAAGTCCGTGAAAAAAGAGTATCCCAGGATTGGAAAAGTAGTTCTGGAGCAGAAGCTGAAAGAAACTCTTTCCGGAATCCGGTACCGGGCAAGGACCGCCTGCCTGCAAGCAAAAGGCACTCCCACGGAAAAAATTACGTGCGCAGTAAGCCAGAAAGTCAGAGAATGGGGTTTTCAGGACCTTGATAAAGACCGAAAGGAGCTGGACAGGCAGCTTGATTCTCTGCTCAATATCCTCAGGGCACAGGTTCCCAATCTGCCTGAAAATCAGTATTTTTTTGAAAAACTTGAAGATATCAGACAGGAAAAGGACCTGCTTGAACGCTACAGGCGTGTGGGCAGGCTGATCGGCCTGATCCCCGGAATCAGGATGCCAAAAGGTTCAGGCAAATGAAGGTCTTCTCCCTGGAATTCAAATGAAAGTTTTTTCTCCCCGGAATTTATATCCTATCCTTCCAATCCCTGTATCATGTACGAAGCAGGCATTGAAATGACCAACGAGGACTTTGAATTTGCAAAGCTTCCTCTTTCAAAAAAATTTATTCGCCTCATATTCGAAAAATATCAGCTTGACTACATAGCCTATTTCGGGGAGAATATGTTCTATGTCTCAGGGCAAAACTCCCAGCCTCTTACTCCATTATATCCCAATGCCAGATATCCTGAAGATATCGAACTGGTTCTGGATTTCATGGCGCGTGAGCGGATCCGCAGGATAAAATACGAAGGTGGAATCCTTTTTCGGTCTGCAGTCCCGGAACTGCGGGATTCGGGGAATAATAGCTGAAAATATGTGACGGGGAATGATAGCTCGAAGTAAATGTGGCGGGGAATGACAGCTCAAAGTAACTTTGAAAAACATTGATGTTAAAAAGAGATTTAGTGCCTATCCGAAAAGTCGGTAATGCGATCGAAAAATTACAGCAGGTCTATAATAGCAGGGCTTCCTCTTCGGTTTTGCATATTGCTAATGGTAAGTTACAGTAGGTCACAACACTTTTCGGATAGGCTCTTAGATGTCCCTGTTTAAGGTTCAGATATAGCTCTGTTTAAGACTCAGGTATAGTTTTATTTAATACAGAAACCAGGTTGCTTTTTTCTTTTTGTTCTGGTTATTTATAGTTTTATTGCAATAATTTACATCACAAAGTTTCTCTTTATTGTTAGGAGGGGTATTGAATGATACATCTATGGGAATATGATTCTCGCAGGATTCATGGTGTGCATATGCCACAAATGATGAGCGACCTTGAAAAAATCGGGAACGAGGGCTGGGAACTGATTATGGTTAAAGATGACATTGATGATGAAGGAACAGTAACTGCTATTTTCAAACGGCAGAAGGCAGAGGTCATATCTCTGTAACTAAATTCATTTTTTAACTGTTTCGTAACAATTTTTAAGTTTTTTCTACCTTTTCATTTTTAATTTCTGTTTTTAATTTCTGTTTTTAATTTCTGTTCATGCGTCTTCGGTTAAGTGAGGAATCATGATAAATTGCCTCCATTTTCGTAACAGTTCTCAAAAACTGTATCCCATTGAGAGTTGGAACTGGGTATCGATTTCATGTAAAAAGGACAAAATTTAAGGCGACTTTTGGTGCAAAATCGATATCCTTCAGGCAAGAAAATTCCTTAACCGATGACCAATGAATTTCTGTTTTTAATTTACTATCCTGACATATGTCGTATTTAGCCCGTATTTATAGTTTCCTTTTCACCATCAATTTATTTATTCTTTTTTGTCGCTATTGATATCGTTTTCCAGTTTATGTAATTCCCTGTATTGCTCTACAACTCCTCTGCTTATCCCTGTTGCATATGATATCTCTTCCACCGTCATTCTTTTTCCGATGAGCATTTTCACCCTTCCATAATCGCGGATATACCTATCCACTGCTTCCGGACTATGATTTGTTTCCTTTGCGATCTGGCTTGTTGATTTCTTTTCGAGCTTCTTCCTCACAATAATTCCTTTATGTGTAATTCCAGGACCTATATCGTGAATATTTCCTCTCGTTGGAAGTACCTCATCATGCTCATTTTGATACTGCTGTACGTATTTACTCACTGTAGGGATTGATTTTCCAAGTAAAACTACTACGTCAGCTTGGGTTAACAAAGCTCCCTGTTCATAAGCTTCGTTAAATAGCCTTACTGCTCTTGCTTTTTCTATCTCAGTTTTCTTTACCTTTTTTTCTAACTTTTCCATATCCTCTCTGGTTACCAGGTTTAACCTGACTGGAATTATTTTATGATCTTCTATCTTTTTATGCTGTTCCTGTGACTCATCTACGCTTACCGCAGGCCATATCACCTGACCAACTTCAAGGTTATCCGGAAAAAACTGGTCTATTAAGCCTTTTACGTCATTAACAATCATTTTTACTACTCTTTTTCCTCCAAGAAACCTATATTCGGTATAAAGCAGATATTCCAGAGCACTATCAAAGGTCTTCCTGAGCATAGATGAAAAAGGAGAAACCTGGTTCATCATCTTTTTCACCTCTTTTTTTCGAAGCTTGTTTTGACCTCTGATTTTATCTCATTTAAGATGGGACTTCCTTTGTCTTTGAATCTGTTGTAGAGCTGCATGTATTCCTCTACAAGTCTTTCAGATATCCCTACAGAATAACGTATTTCCGCATTTGATAACCCTTTTTCATTGAGATATACGACACGTTCAAAAGATTGAAGATACCGTTCTATACTCCTTATGCTGTGATGCATTCTTCTGGCAACTTCAGAAGGTTGTGATCCTTGCAATAGCAGTTTTACAGCTTTTGTTTTGTGAGAGACTGCAGAACCGATATCTTTGATGTAACCTCTTGTGGGAACGACAATTCCCTGTGCCTCATACTCCTTTACATCTCTCTGTATTGTTCGCTCACTTACGGTAAGCAGGGAAGCTAAATCTTCGTGAGTAAACAGAGCATCCTGATCATATGCTTCCTCTGCATAGCGAAGCATCTTTGCTTTTCTGAGTGCAGCAACTCCATATTCCGATAGAACGTCAAGATCAGTCTTTGAGACGAGGGTTATCCAAACAGTTACAAGTTTGCATTTAATAAGCGGTTTTCCTGCGGGTTCATCAGAAGAAACAAGGTCTATGGGAACTCTATTTTTACTGAGTCCATTATCGTGAAAATATTCCGGGTCAAAGTGATATTTGACCGACTCAAGAATAGACCTGGTAACTCCAGGCGCAAGTTCAAAGTCATACTCAATTTCGGAGAGAAAATTCTGTTCAGCACTTTTGACATCTAAACGATGGACATCCTTCATGGCCTCGACTCCTAATTATATAAGGGCCAATCTGACGTATGTCCGCATTTCACATTTAAATTTGTGAGTATATACTTATTAGAAGGAGAAGTTTACTCCCTTAGTTTCCAGTATTTTTCCCCTTCTTTCTGATGAACTCTTTTCGTGAAGAATGTTTACTTGTATATATTTTCTTTGCGGTTACTTATAAATATTCTAATTTTTAAAAATCAACTTTCAGAAAAATTTTATTATTATCTGTATATTTTATATATCGGACTATATTTTATATCTAATAATTTTTAGAAAGATTTATATCAAATATTTGCATAAGTTAATCCATATTATCGTCACAGGATAATATAAAAAGACATATACTATATTAAATGTGAAATGTTAATAATTCATGGGGATTTGCCTGACGGCGAATTTGTGGTTTGCAATTAATAGGTATATGTCTGATGGCCGGGCTGATGGGTCAGCTCAGACAATAAAAACGGGGTTGGTTCATAATTCCCCTGCTGCGCAAGAATTGGGGTTACAACTTGCCGCTCCGGAGGGAGAAGCTAACACATTCCTGCCTGAAAACGGTCTTGGAAAGGTGTTGGCTTTTTGATCTACTAATCGAGGTAAAATTGGTTAGATTAATTAATTTCAGGAGGTGAGGCGCAAAACAGTTTTATAATTAAAAACTGTAAATTTCCTACAGTCTTGTTTTATTTAATTTTTAACCAATAATTAATTTCAGAATTTCTAGACTGTTTATAGGATTGTGTTCAAGCTAACTGGAATCTGCTACAACTCGCGACTTCAATAATTTATTTAATCTTATATAATACTCAATGTTGGACTCAAAATAAAATTGAACATTTGCGGAATCTAGGTGCAGAATATGAAACAGAAAATAATGTTATTTGGTGCACTGCTAATTATGTTCCTTTTAGCAGGAACAGCAAGTGCAATAGAAGATACGGAGAATACAGATACTGTATCGCTTCCAGTTGATCTGTGCGTTGATAGTATCGTCTACAGCGACGAAGGTCCTTTCGCGGCGGGAGACGTTGTAGAAACCACTGTAACCTTCAACAAACCCGTCAATTATGCGGCTTTTACTGTTTGTGACTACGATCCGAATCCCACCGTCATCGTAATGACTCCAAAGGATGACAGTGGTACTGTCTGGTGTGGTACATATCCCGTTCAAGGCGATGTAAACGATGCGGTTGACGTGATAGTATATGGAGCCATCTTAGATGGGGACTTTGCTTATGGAGCTCTCTTCGACGACTTTGGAGTCATCCTCGACGACTATGGAACCATCTTAGAAGGTTATCCTGTGATTGAAGAGGTTGAGGAAACTGATTATTACGCCTTTGTGATTGACAACGAAGCTCCGAAGTTTATTATAATTGAACCGGATATTGGTGTCAATACAAATTGTGTATGCTTCAATATCCAAGCCGTCGATAAACTGAGCGATACAATTGCCTATGCCATCTTTATCAATGGTATTGAGAAGAAAGCAGGGGTTGTGGATTGTGACGGATATGTAATATATGAGCCTGAGCTGGATGATGGCTATTATCAATGGAGAATCGAACTCGAAGACGAAGCAGGAAATATTTGTATCTCTGAAGACTTCGACCTGTACGTGGACACCGACTGTCCGAGTGCAGTACTTGTTTCCCCGGAAGCCAGCTGCGTCATCAGCGCATATCTCGATCCCTTCATGACATTCAGTTTCACCGCTGAGGATGATTTCTCTGGTGACTGTGATCTGGAGCTGTATTACCAGGTGTACATCAACGGAGAACCTGTTGAGGAAATGTCCGGGATTATGCCCTCTGAAGAGCTCGTAACCATAGACGTTCCATCTGGCTTCTTCGAGGACGGGGCTTATGCTTGGTACGTTGAAATTGAGGATCTGGCAGGAAATTGCTTTACGAGTGAAGTCCGGGAATTCTATGTCAACTGCGAAGAGCTTATAGTCAGTCTCAATTTCCCGGCGGATGGTGAGTTCGTTTCTGCATGTCCGGAATTTAACTTCAGTGTTTCAGGAGGAGCAGGGCTGCCTTTCGATTACGAACTGCTTATTGACGGCGAGGTAGTAAAGGAGGGCACGTGCGTTATCGGTGAAGACGAGGTTAACTGCTATTCCGTGAATGTAGAAGTGGATGAAGGCATAGATATTCTCTGGACCGTGTGTATCACTGATTGTGCAGGCAGGGAATATCTACCTGATCCATGTTCTTTCTCTGTTGACTGTACTGCTCCGGCTGCCGTGGCAAACCTGTGTGTTGTTGACGCTCTGAGCGCGACTACATGGTACTATACATATGATGAGCCCGGACTGTACGTTAGCTGGGATAATAACTTAGAAGACGATCTTTGCTTTGACCCGGCCGATCCTTTCTCTACTCCATATGTGGTTTTAATCAGCGAATGCGAGCCCTCATGCATTGAGGATATGCAACTGGCAGATGCTGTAAGCCCACTCGAATCCCAATATGACGACAACGGTGTATGTACTCTTGATACAGACGTCTATATCGGAGGGTGTGCTGGAGAACCCCTCGTTTATGGTCAGGACTACTGGGTAGCTGTTATTGCCCTGGATTGGGCTGGTAACTACGACGAATGCTTTGCCGTTTGCGGGCCTGTCCGGACATACGAAGACATGAACCTCATGCTTGATGCAGGCTGGAACCTGAAATCCGTGCCCAAGACTCCGGCTGCATTCAATGACGACCCGGACTCGGTCTTTGGAGAATGCACCACAGTCATTTACTGGGACGGTTGTGAATGGGTATTCCCGGACTGCATCGAACCATGTAGGGGTTACTGGGTCTACACTCCGGAAGCCTGCGTGAGCAATATAAAGTTCAAGCCAATGTCACTTGACAGTTCAACTCCTGATGTGCCTCCGTCTCTTGACCTGGATTGTGGATGGCAGATGATAGGACACACCTCTACAGTACCTGTACACTGGTCCGAGACTCTGGGTTCATTGCAGGGTCTTCTGGGCTTAGAGTATAAGTTCTCCAACCTCATCACGTATTCTTGCAATGAAGGTTGGGGCGGTACAATCTCTCTTGGATTCTTAGACCTGGTCGGTGAAGACGGTGTTTCAGAAATGGATCCATGCCCGGTTGAAGTACTTGAATTTGATGGTCTTATGGCTCCAGGACAGGGATACTGGGTCTTCATGAAGGAACCCGGTACCTACGCTTCCGTCGAAAACGTGGAGTTCTACGTCGGTGGAATAATTCCCGACGATGGAACCGACGATGGAGCCGACGATGGTACCATCAATGATACTATCAATGATATCTTCAATGGCACCGTGTAAGAGGTGAAATTTCGAAAGCAGGCAACTTTTCAGCCATTAAGGCTGAAGTTTTTTTCTTTTTTCTTGTTTGCCTAGCAATCGGAGGTAAATCATGAACAGGATATTAAAAAATAGTTTATTGGGAACAGCTGTACTTATGTTGTTTTTTTCAACAGCTGCTCATACATGTATGGCAGAGGAAGAAGCAGTTCCTTTGCTTCCAATGACAGTGGAGGGGGTCGCCCTGATTGATGGGGACCCGGCTCCCACAGGCACTGTCGTTGCAGCTTACCTTGATGGAGAGCTGGTAAAAGAGGCTATCATAAATAGTTCCTCAGGAAGTTTCTATCTCTTGATTCCCGGAGAAGCCGAGGACGAGGGAAAGCCAGTTACCTTTAAGGTGGATGAAGAGGATTCGGGTGCGAGTTATGACTGGGAATCCGGAAAACAGGTTTTATCCATCGAACTGTCGGTCGGTGACGTAGCCGACTCAGGGAGTTCTAAAAAGAGCTCAACATCAAGTTCAAGTTCCGGATCGGTAGAAACCAGCGAATCGGAAACTTCTGGCGCTGAAGTCATTAATAGTTCAGTCACTCAACCGGAGGTAGAGATTCAGGAAACTGTCCCGGAAAATGCAGTTGCCGATTCAGGTGAAGGTGCCGAAACCGAACAGAGTGCGGAATCTTCCGAAGAATCCTCTGAAACAAGCAGTACTCCAGGTTTTCAGATTATTTATGCGGTTGTAGGCCTCATTCTGCTCACTTTCGGCTCAAAGCTTGGGAGGGAAGCAAGAAGGAAACCCTGACGGATTTTTCTAAAAGGATCTGCACGGGTAACGTGAAAATCTCAAGGTGATAAGGTGACCATCAAGGACAAATACTTAAGAGTTTTATCATGCCTGGTTATTCTGGTACTGGGCATATCCCTTGTTCCGGTTGCATCTGCCAGCAGTACTATTCCTTCGATTCCCAACTCATTTGAAGGAAAGCTGATTACGAATGGTGCAGATGTACCCGCAGGAACTA
Organism: Methanosarcina acetivorans C2A; assembly: GCF_000007345.1. Taxonomy (NCBI): domain Archaea; kingdom Methanobacteriati; phylum Methanobacteriota; class Methanomicrobia; order Methanosarcinales; family Methanosarcinaceae; genus Methanosarcina; species Methanosarcina acetivorans. Next base: position 4,199,992 of record NC_003552.1, read on the forward strand.
TAATTTCGGCTTATATAGATTCCGAGCTTGCTGGCAGTAATACTATAGATGAAGCAGGAAAATACCGGCTATTAGTCTCGGGTACCGAGGAGGATAACGGAAAGGAAATTGTCTTCAAACTGGGCTTCGTTGAATCCGAGCCTGTTTCCGTGACCTACCAGCAAGGTGCCTATCCAGTGGAACTCGATCTTACTTTTGAAGGGGAGTTTGTATCTCCAATCATAGAAAGCTGCTCTGCATCTCCTGTGTACATCCTGAATGACGGAAAGGATTACTCAACTATCAGGGCAAAAATCTCGGATGAAACTTCCGGAGTTATGTCGGTAACTATCGATCTCACCCCCATAGGAGGAGAAGTTGTTTCCCTGACGCCCGAAAGCGGAGGCATTTACACCTGCGATGTGAGCAGCACTCTGGCAGGAGAGTTTAAACTCGCTCTTACAGCTACGGACTACTTTGGGAATAAAGTTACAGATGGAGATAGTATCTCGATTACCGTAGTTTCAGAAAATGAGATTACGACAATGTTTGGGGGCGCTGATAAGATTTTCTCTGCTGAAGAAATCAAAAACATTGTAAATAATAATGAAATCTCCAGCAGGCTCAAATACGCAATTCTGGCAATTTACTTTGCTGACGGGTGGGATAGAATATGAAACGGCCTGAATTTAAAATTGCTTTTGTGCTGCTCCTGAGCCTGGTCTTATGCACGGTACCGGCTTCTGCAGGCAGTGCAGAAAGGACTCTTCCTTCTTCCGTTAGCACCAGTGAGGTGTTTGAGGTAACAATTAGTGTAGCTGATTATGGAGTAGCCGGGCAGGTTCTGGAAAAGATTCCTGCAGAATTCACATACGTCAGCTCGACTCTCCCGGAAGAAGCTGTAACTGTAAACGGGAACAAGATTTCTTTCCTGCTGATAAACGATGAGAGTTTCAGCTATACTCTTAAAGCTCCTGAATCAACCGGAACATACCAGTTTGTGGGGCTTTTAAGAGATATCAACAAAACCGAATTCTCTGTTCTCCCGGCAAGTTCTTCTATAAAGGTAGTATCAACCTCCGGGAGTTCAGGCGGCAGTTCACATAAGAGCTCAGGTAGCAGTTCAAGCGGCGGAGCTGGAGGTTCCCCCGAACTCCAGAGCAATGTAGAGGCTAAAGAGCTTTCTCAGGCGTTTGTCACCAACGGAACACATGTAAGGTTTGATTTTCCAAATGGTGTAACCTGCATAAGGTATGTGGAGTTTGATGCCAAGAAAACTCTCGGAAAGATCACTACTATTGCCGAAATGCTGAAAGGTCAATCCAAGCTGGTTCCGAATCTGCCCGAAGGCACGGTCTATAAGAACGTAAACATCTGGGTGGGTTCAGGAGGAATTGCAAACTCTGATAATATCGAGAATGCAGTTGTCGGTTTCAGAGTCGAAAAGGCCTGGCTTGAGGAAAACGAGATTGATGCAGATTCGTTAAACCTCTGGTACTATGACAATTCATGGAATAAACTTGATACAGAGAAATTAGACGAGGAAAGCGACACTTATGTCTACTTCGAAGCCAAGACTCCAGGTTTCGGATCCTTTGTAATTGTTGCTGGAGACGATTCTGGTTCGATAGAAGTCGAGCCTGTTCCGACTGATGATGCAGGAGATGATGTGGCATCCGAACCCGCAAGGGCTTCAAGCGGAGGCTGGCGTTCCACGCCTGGTTTTGAATCCGCAGCTTTTCTGGGAGCTGTTGGAGCCGCATACTGCGTCATGAGAAGAAAGTTCTAAATGCCAAAATAAATTTCCTGTTTGAAGCAGCATCCAAAGCTGCTTACTTTTTTATATTTCACCCTGGTTGCACCACCCGAGTTTCGCTTCCCGAATTGCGCCTCGGGATCATAAGAAAATCATAGATTTTCTGGGAGTTGCGATGTAATCGCAACAGAACGAGGTCTGTTTCGGCAGAGTTGCGACTCTGCAGTTCGCTGTCTGTTTCGGCAGAGTTGCGACTCTGCAGTTCGCTGTCTGTTTCGGCAGAGTTGCGACTCTGCAGTTCGCTGTCTGTTTCGCTCCGCTCAAGCAGACTAATTTGCAGATAAAAATCGGGAGCTCCGCTCAAGCAGACTATTATGGGAAAAGTGAGCTTCGCTCAAGAGGGCTGCATTACAATATTTCTGACCAATGCAATGTCATTATTTATACCGGGTGTCGAAGGAAATTTTTTGCAGGGTCGCGTCAGACAAGCTGGCGTAAGCATCGATAAGATCTGATTTTAAGGCGGTCTCCGGGGGTAAAAGTTAGTATTCCTAAGGCCGGTAGGAGTATTCTTCAGTTCTTTTTCCGGGAAGAAGGCCGGTTATAGACCTGGGTGCGAGGAGAAGATACAGAAAATATTATTTCTGACGTTCGGTTTAAAGAACTGCATACAATGACTGAATGCATGAAATTGAGAACTGCATAAATGAGCTCATAACCCGGAATCCTTACTGAAATCTATGTTAAAATCGGAATCTTTTCGGGTTCCTTTACTTGACCTGAGATTTCTCCGAGTAGGAGCATCCGATTCATGATTTTCCCTTACTGGAGGAAGGTTGAGGATATGGAGTTGGGGAGCCCTGATACCATTTTTCAGAAATTCTATCCAGGCTCTTGTGTGCACATCGGATTCGAACTTGAATTCATCCCGCAGATCATTGACGTAAGCTTTCGCTCTTAACCTGGTATAAAAAGGGAGAGCTTTGTGGAGCAGGGTAACAGGAGTGCTTCCGGAGATGTAGACGTATTTTGAGCTCACGACCGCTTCCCGGAGGATCCTCATTGCAGTTTCCACATTTGACTCTGAAGCGATATAGAGGTCTATCACAACCATCATTTCCGAAGCCCCGTAATTCCCGCTGGCAACGGTTTCGTTGAAGATAAGGCTGTTTGGGGCTGTAACGGTGTTGTCGTCAGGGGTTACCAGTTTCGTTGCCCTTAGTCCGATATCGGTAACCTCCCCATAATAAGCTCCAATGGAGATTTTATCCCCTATCTGGTAGGGCTTTTCAAAAGTAATTACAAGTCCGCCTATAATGTCTGCAAAAAGGTCCTTGACTCCAAAACCGATGGCAGCACCAAGAAGCCCTGTAAGAAGGAGCAGTTCGGGCCCAAAGATGTTGAATATTTCCCTGAGGATGTAATAAAAAGCCAGAACATATATTCCAAACTTTACCGCAGGGATAATCATTTTTACTTTTATCCTATCCTTGCGGCTCATTTTTTCTGAGAGCTTTGATATAAGGGCGGTAATAACCCTACCGAGCACGTAGGCAGCGGCAAGAATCAGGAACATGGTTACGACGGTTTGCGTATCTATTGACCTGAGGGTTTCCAGAAGCTGCTGACTGCCTGAATCTCCGTTTACCATTTACCACACCAGCCTCAGTTTTTCCATATAAGCAATTACGCTTTGCAGGGCTTCTGGCCTGATCCGGTAGGAAGCGCCTTCATCTTTAAAAATCAGTTCCCCGGTTAGGAGCCGGAAGAGAATTTCATCCGCCCTGAATTCAGATCCTATCAGTTCGGCGATTTCGGTTTTTTTCAGGGCCTGGTATGAAAGGATCAGGCTTAAAACGAAAGCCTCTTCGTACTCAAGATCGATATCAAATGAAAACTGCCCTATATCTTCATGCTTTATCCCCGGATAATCAAGCCCGAGTTCCCAGATTCTCCATGCAATTCCTGGGTTACCTTTTGACTCCAAGTAGATCTTTTCAAACACCATTTCTTCGGCAGTCTGTGTCTCTTCCTCATGCAGGAAGCGGTGCCTCAGATAAGATAAATTTATTTTCAGGACAGGGACGAAGATTTTCCTACCCAGGGAGGACAGTTCAAGCGGGTATTTTTCTATATATATGAAAGGCTCTTTTTTTGGCTCTTCATCGTTTTCAAATCTGATTTCTGCTTTCCCATACCTTTTAAGGATAAAGAGCCTGAGATTTTCCTTTTCGAAGGCAGGGATGAAGATCTGTACCGGAAAATACCTCTCGATTCCGAAGGCTTCACTCAGGTATCTCCAGGAATAAAGGTTCCAGGTGGCGATGAATAGCTTTTCCTGAGAGCTTATCATGTAAAGAAACTCATAAAAGATGTCAAAACCGCCGGGCTTTCGCATGTACAGATAGTGGCAGTTATCAAAGAGCACTACCCTTTTAGTGTCATCAGGAATGGAAATCTCCTTTCTGTCCCGGACAATTTCGGAAAAAGTGATTCCTGTTGCCCTGTTCTGATTTATCCTCTCTATTTCGCCAAGCAGAGTCGTCTTTCCGGCAAGAGTTCCGGCTATTATGGCTATATTCAGTTTTTTCCCTGTCTCATAATCAGCAATTGAAGCCTGTATTTCTCTGATTTCTTCCCTCAGTCCGAGAATTTCACCGAAGCTGTAATCTCCAGAGTCGCTATGCTGAGTACCCACTGTATCCCCGATTTTATATTCCCTGTATTGTACTTAATAGATACTGCCAAATATTTTTCCATAATTGAGTTATTTTTCAGGGGCGGGATTCTTTAAAGGCTCTTTAAAGGCTCTTTAAAGGACTCTTTACGGGATTATTTTCAATGATTATTTGAGGAGTTTTTCAAGGACTCTTTAAAAGACTCTTTAAGACAGTCACAGATATTTCCAAGGCATTGATTTTGCAGAAAATAAATTCGGCTGGAACTTTTAAATATTTATAGCTATTTATAGAGTTTGAAATTTATTCTTCGAGATTTATTTCTCACTTAATTTACTTTATTGAAAAACCCAACCCTTCCCGGAGAAATAGCTGTGGATGACTGGATGATTTTAACCCTTATCCTTTTCCTTGCCCTGCTTATAGTGTACCTGCTCGTCAAATACATCAAATTGAAAGGCAGGGTAGAATCCCGCGCAAGAGACCTGTATGAAGCTTGGCAAACGCGGGAGATGGAACGACAGGTTTCCGAAAAAGCCGACACTCTCTTTCGGACCTGGAAACTTGACGAGGAGAAAAAAATCCGTCAGGACGCTGTAAAGAAAAGCGAAGCCGTAATCCGCGGCAAGGTCACAGAACACCTGATCCCTTATTTCCCTGACTTTGAATACAACCCCAAAGATGCAAGGTTCCTCGGAACTCCTGTGGACTTCATCGTCTTTGACGGGCTTTCCGAAGGAAAAATGAATAAGGTGGTCTTTGTTGAGGTGAAGTCCGGAAAAACGGGAGTTCTTTCCCAGAGAGAAAAGCTTGTCAGGGAGTGTATTGACAGAGGAAGAGTCAGCTACGAGATCATCCACAACAGGGAATGAATTCCAATAATTTCTTATCCTTTTTGGTAAGTAAGAGTTCATAGGAAGAAAATGACTTATCAATTACGATCATATTCCTTCTATAAACTCAAAATCTATTGAAATTCAAATACTTAACTTTCTGGGGGGTAAACAATGGCAGAAACAACAGATAATAACAAACCTATGATCTGGAAAGAGCTCGTACTGGGATTCGCTGTAATCGAATCATGCATATATCATTCGATACGCACAGTACCTATCGTGACTGCAAGTAATGCCGAAGAGGCTCTTTTCACAGATAACCTCAGCAGACTTACCAAATTGGAAGGAGGCGAGACTGTAAAAGGAGTTCTTCAGGTTCCTTTCCCAACGTATGAGGTAACCGGGTCCGTACCGGTTGAAGGTGAAGAATTCAGCAATGTTCTTCTTTTAGGATACGAGTATTCTGGTGTGCAGCCTCCTGACTGGATGGAGGTTCTTAAGAGGAAGGCAGCAAACCCGGAGAAATGTGTGTAAAATTTGAGTTCGGTATGGAAAACAGCAATCATTGATAGGTCGGAAAAACACCTGAAAAAAATGTTTGAGTCCGGGAAAAGCAAAATCCGGTTTATCGAAGAGCTAACTCCGCTATCCATAGCCCTTATTTGCAGCTCTTTCCCGATTTGTTTATAACTGTCCCGTTTTCTTTTTGCTCATTCCGTTTTTTTCTGTCTTTTTACTTGCCGGTTTTTTGCAGAACTCATCTTAATTCTCTCGACAGTTTCACTTGCTAGCTTTTCTAGCCAGAAGCCGACAGGGGCTGAGTTTTTCAGCAAACGTAAGAATACTTTTAAAGCATGAGGACTACGCAGTATCGCTTTTTACTCCAGCTTTTCCCCCTCGACATAGCACCCGAAATATGTATTTTGCTCCACTTTTTTAAGGACACCGCTAATGTTTTCCAGTGCCGCTTCCATCTTTTCCATTCTCTTCTCTATCTCCTGCAATCTGGCAAGAATTTCCTGATCCGTAGTCACAATTTCAACCCCTTTTAGATCTGCTAAAGTTAGCATTCAGTATAACAGAAATTTCCAATGTGTATTCGGTGTGTATTCAGCGTATTACTCTATTGTATATTCAGTATAATTCTATTGTATATTCAGTATATTCTGCAATGTTTTTATAGTCAACGTAAAATGGGTTAACGGCTTGTTTATATAAGCCAGGTATATTTTCCGGGAAATGAGAATAGAAGGGAAAGAAAAAACCATGTTGAGAATTGCAGTAACAGGCAGTCCGGGGGTAGGGAAATCAACAGTCGTAGCAAAAACTGCCGAAAAACTTGCCGAAAAGCCAGGCTTTAAAATAGGCGGCATCAGGACCGCCGAAATCCGTAAAGAAGGGCATAGGGAAGGCTTCTCAATCAGGGACCTTGCGACAGGAAAGACAGGAATTCTTAGCCACGTTAAAGGCAGCGGACCCAGGCTTGGAAAATATCACGTCAACCTGGACGACCTTGAGAGGATCGGAGCAAACGCGGTCAGGAACGCCCTTGCCTGCGATCTGGTAGTCATAGATGAGATAGGGCCGATGGAGCTTATATCTCAATCTTTCGTTTCTGCGGTTGAGGAAGTTCTGGAATCAGATAAACCTGTTCTGGCTGTGCTTCACCATTCAAGCAGGCATCCGCTTGCGCAGAGGTTTAGAAAAGGGTTTGAGGTTTTGACGGTTGATAAGGGGAACCGGGATGAATTACCTGAAAAAATCACAAATCGTTTCCTCAGGAAATTGGGCTGAAACTGATTCTTCGCGTTCCACTACTGCTGTTTTTTCCTGCCTGAACCAAACTTTTGCGATATTTTTAGTACCGGGGATAATTACGGGGCTGTCTCGTCCACGGTGAGGGCACACTGTAAAGCTTCCGGCCTCGTCAAAGAGAGGTAAGTTGCCTTTGATACGCAGGGGACGTGAGTATTCTGCTTTACTTCTGGGAGAGCAGGGCTAGCAGGATTACTAAAACTATGATCAAAAGTTTTGAGGCAACCAGAATTAGTTTTTTTCTCAATATCTCCTCTCTTTCGGATTTCACTTCTTTTTCCGTTTTTCCTGTTTGTTCCGGTTTTTTATCTTTTTCGGGGTTTTGCTCCAGACTTTCGGTCATCCTTCTCGTTCCTGATCTTTGTATGTTGATTTCTTTTTAAAGCTTGAATAATTTTTCTTTTTTTCCGGGTAAACCGTAACGAATATGGCCAGATTTTGTTCCGGAGCAGGAGCTTCATTAATTTCTCAGATATTTCTCAGATAAGCAGTAGCCCGGTTTGCCAGTCGTTGATTATTCTGATAGCCGTCCTCATTTCGTCTACCTCTCCTTTCTTCTGGAGGAAATTGCACTGTTTGCCTATCAGTTCAAGTCCTGAGTAAGAGTCCTGGGTTTCGAGGGTGACATTATAAAAGACCTCAAGGGCAGTTTTGTTTTCGACAAGCATTTTTTCTATTATCTTAAGGGCAACCCCGATAGGGTCCTTCAGGTGGGTCGCATCCTTTATCCCCAGCAGGCCCTGTACATAGTCATCATTTTCATCGAAGGGAATGACTCCGGGGGTATCCACAAACATAATGCGTGACCCTGCACCCACGTGCTGCACGCCTTTTGTGTGGCCGGATACGGGGGAAGTGCTAGCCCTGTGCCTGCCGGTAACCCCGTTGATAACGGAGGATTTGCCCACATTGGGATAACCGAGGGTGCCGACAAGGATATCCTGCCCTTTTATACAGGCAGATGCAAGGATCTGATGCCTTAACATGGTTGTCCCGAACCTGGCCTTGCCGGACACAAAAACCGTGGGGGCAATTCTTGAGAGGCGGGCTTTGGTTTTCTCAAGTTTATCTTTTGAGACAAGGTCGCACTTATTGATGACTATTATGAAAGGCTTCTTTAAACGAATGATTTCCTTTTCAACCTCGTTGTTTCGGGTCTCATCAGGAAACCGGGCATCTATGACTTCAAGAAGGACATCGGCTTTTTTTATAACGTCCCTTACCAGAACTTTGTAGCTTGTCATCGGGCTGTGCTATGATGGGGTAAGGATATAAGGATATCTCTAAATCAGGGTGTCTTCAAACCTGGCTCTCTTCAAATGGTAAACTTTTGTTTCCATAACCCGTAACTTGAGGAATGAAGTAAATACAAAACAATAAAAGGAGCAGTTAGTAACCGATGAATCTACCAAAATCAGGCAACGCTTTTTCAGCTAATTTTTTTTCAGCTAATTTTTTTTCAGCTAATTTTTTTTCAGCTAATTTTTTTTCAGCTAATTTTTTCGGCTGCAGAGTTTCAGTTATTCCAATACCTTTAGGACAGGTTCAACTGTTCTCTTTCGGGTTACTGGCAGTTCGAATCTGAAAGACGAACCTTCGCCTATTTTGCTTTCCACATAAATATTTCCGCCATGCATTTCAACATATTTTTTTACCAGGGTCAGCCCCAATCCCGTACCTTCAAAATTGCGGCTTAGAGAAGAATCGATCTGGATAAATGGCTTAAATATCTTTTCAAAGCTGTCCTCAGGAATTCCTATTCCCGTGTCTTTGACCTCGATAGTTACAAGGAGGCCTTCCTGTTTCAAGGTTACATCAATCGAACCGCCGGCGGGTGTGAACTTAATGGCATTACTTAATAAGTTCTCCATAATCTGTCGGAACTTGCCTTCATCAGCAGTGATCCACAACGTTCTGTTTTCGGACTGGTAATTTAATATTATATTCTTCTCCTGAGCTTGAGGAAGAACCACTGAGATTACTTTATTGATAGATTCATCTACGGAAAACTTTTCCACATTGAGATCTTCTTCTCCAGATTCTGCTTTTGATAAATCGAGTATGTCGTTGATAATTTCGAGAAGGTTTTTTCCGCTTGAAGAGATGAACTGGACGTACCGGGATTGTTTTTCGTTCAGGGGCCCTGCAATTTCTTCTTTTAGCAGGTCAGAAAACCCGATTATGGAGTTCAGAGGAGTCTTCAGTTCGTGGCTCATGTTGGTTAAAAATTCGCTTTTTGTGCGGTTTGCCACCTCGGCAGCTGTTTTTGCATTTATCAGCGCCTCTTCTGCTTTTTTTCTAACGGTTATATCCCTTATAACCACGATATTTGCCGGCTGGTTCTGGTAGATTATTTTTGTACCAAGCCCTTCAATCCAGAAATGTTCCCCCATTGAAGAGATTGCTTTGTAAACACTGAGGTAACCCCCCTGATTATTGAGGACGTTTATCTGGTCTCTAATCGCAACAGGCACTGATTCGGGAGCGAGGTATTTTGCAATGTTCGTGCCTGTTATCTTTTCGAGCTCCACATTAAACATTTTTCCAACAGCAGCGTTTGCAGCAATGACTTCCCCTTCAAAGTTAAGTATGATTATACCGTCAAGAGTATTGTTGACAAGAGCACGGAAGTTCTCTTCGCTTGATTTCAGATCCCTCTCCGCTTTTTTACGTTCCGTAATGTCCCGGACATACACTATCAGCCTATCTTCGTCGCCCAGTTTGAATGTTCGGGTTGCAATTTCAGCTGTAAAGAACGTACCGTCCTTTCTTTTGTTTATGCTCTCGATGGTTTTATTCTCCGAGACTGCTTTACCGGTGGTTATTATCTCCGGAATACTTTGCATGAAGTCTTCCCGAAGAATATTATCCACATTCAGCTCCAGCATTTCTTCTTTACCGTACCCGAAGATTCGGCAGGCTGCTTCGTTACAGTCAACAATTTTTCCACTATTTGCCCCTATAATTATGCCGTCAATTGAGAGTTCTACAACCTGTTTGAATTTTTCTTCCGATTCCGTAAGTTCCCTTTCTATCTTTTTGCTTGCAGTAACATCATAGACATTTGTAAAAAAAAGTTCCCTGCCTCTGATATTGATTGTATTGATATACATCTCCACATGCCTTATTTCTCCACTGGCAAGCTTATGGCAGGAATAGAAATGGCCTTTCTTTTCGGAAAAAACCTGCTGGCTGATTTTTCTATTTCTTTCCCGGGAGTATATGCTAATATCAGTGATTTTTTTTGCAGTCATCTCCGCATACGTATACCCGTAGTAAGCACATGCAGGCTCGTTTGCATCGGCAATAAGGTAATCGACCGGGTCTATGAGAAGGGTGACAGCCGGGCTGTTGTTAAAAAGCTGTTTATACCTGTTCTCGCTTTCCTGCAGGGCTTCATAATTCTTTTTTATCCGGATTAAAGACTTTATCCTTGTTTTAAGCTCAAACCTGTTTATCGGCTTGTGAATGAAATCGTCAGCTCCGCACCGAGTTGCTTTCATTTTATTTGTTTTCTCAAAAAATCTGGAAATTATGATTATAGGTATGAACCTGTATTCGGGATCACTTTTGAGTGTGCTGCAGATCTCATACCCGTCATTCTCAGGCAGCATCAGGTCCAATAATATCAAATCCGGAAGTTTAGCTTTCACAAGTTCGATAGCTTCTTTTCCGCTGTATGCAGGGATAGGAAGATATTCATCTTCGAGCTGTAAACATAGTAACTCTACTTGGTCTTTTTCGTCATCAATTATGAGAACTTTTGGTTTATCGGAAGTGTACAATTCGATCATCTTGAATACCATTTTTCATGGTTTTGCAACTGAATGGAAAATATTATATAGATTCACTATCTCTATGGATTTCAACTTATTTATATTCTTTTCCAAAAAAAATTTAGAAAGTGTTGAGTGGTAACTTATTTTTCTTCGGGATTATTTCTCTTTCTTGTATTATTTATGTATAAATAATCGTTATTTTCAGCCCTAATATTCCTTTTTCATTTGCTGAAAATTCTAACATTTCTTGGACCATATTCTAGTCAAATAATTAAATAAGTCAATAAAGACAGACAAAAAATATTTGCACCATTTGCAGCATCTTTGCACTAAATTCTCCCATATCAGTAAAATTTATTTTTTTCTGTTTGTTCGAAATAAGCCTGGTTGAAATTAAAGGCTTGATTAATTGAAAAAGGGTTAAAAGTTAAGATTAAAAAAGATTCAAGTTGAATTCAAAAGATGGGCAATCGGATTGATTGTTTTATTTATGCAGGAGTCCGGGAAAGAATCTCTCGGTTATCATCCCTGCGCCATCCCGGGCTTAAACAGGTCGACCACCCCGATAAATTCTTTTCTTAACGCTGGGACCCATTTAAATTCACAGGTAAATATAAATGCCTTCGCCAGCCTGTCTGGGAAAACGACAAGATACAGCGAATATGGTTGAACGGATCAGATATATCTATAATTTGATCCGCTTAAGCAAAAAGAAAAAGTAATGTTACTTATCCATAGGTTAGTCCTATTGAGCGATCATAGAGAACGAAAAGGATGGCGGATTGTTGCGATTACATCGCAACTACCAGGAAATCGGAGATTTCATGTGATCCCAAATAGCAATTCGGGAATCGCAACTAGAGAATCAAAAAATGAAATCCTGGTTTTTAAAACTCAGTTTTCAGTTTTTTCCCAGTATTCTTCAGCTTCTTCTTCCATTTCTTCCAGCCTGTCGTAATAGTCCGGAAATTCGTTAAGGTGAGCCAGGGCAATCTTTCCTGTCATTATGGGATCGTCGTTCGTGACGTTTGTTGCGGGGTCTATGGTTCCGTGTTCCAGCTCTACGTCCATGCCTCTGCGGAACTGGTCAACATCGAATTTGTCCCAGGTTAATCCTAGCTGTTCCCCAACTGCCTTTGCTTCTTCAGCGGTAAAACTTTTGGTTGTCAACATTATCACTCCGTTTAATGGTTTGATCTGTTTTTGTACTTAAGGTTTGCCCTGTGGAATGTCCTTCTTTTCGTTTTTCCTTGCGCAGGAGATTTTTATCCTTAGTAAAAAGGTACTTCCTGTCATTAAATTATGTTTCCAGATACTAAAGAGCATTTCCTGTCATCATATTTATCTAGATATGAAATTATGAATGAGGGAGAAAAACATGTCAGAAAAAGATACTTTGTTTATGAGGCGTGCCATTGAACTCTCCCTCGAAAGTGTGAAAAAAGGAGGAGGGCCTTTTGGGGCTGTCATTACGAAAAATGGAAAGATCATCTCGGAAAGCTGCAACCAGGTCACCGTACTTAACGACCCGACAGCCCATGCCGAGATCAGCGCCATCAGAGAGGCAGCCCGGAAACTGAACGCCCCTGACCTTAAAGGGTGTGAGATCTACGCTTCCTGTGAGCCCTGCCCCATGTGCCTCGGAGCCATTTACTGGGCAAGGATAGACAGAGTTTTTTTTGCAAACACAAGGGAGGATGCCGATAATATCGGGTTTGACGACTCCTTCATATACGAAGAAATTCCACGCTCCCTCAGGGAAAGAAGCATCGAGTTCAGACAGCTGCTCAGGGAAGAAGCCCTTGAAGCTTTCAGGGAGTGGGAAGCAACTGAGGATAAGGTGGAGTATTGAGTCTGCCAGGTAAAATCCCAGATCCGTCTGATACAGGGCGAGCTTGCTTTTTTTCAACTCCATTCAGAAATTCTGATGGATGCAACTTCATTAAACCCTGGCTTTTCTGTTTTTAATTTTGCGTGAATACTATTTCCTAATTTTTCTCATGTATGCAAACTGATTTCTTTCATTAGAGCATAAGTATTATGGGGCTTTTAATTTTATCTGGGAAAGTTTCTGTTCAGGGGTTTGCTCCATACGTTTTTGGACAACCTTCCTACAAAGTCATTAAAATTTAAATGTCTTTAAGTACCTGTTCAGTTCAAACAGGGCTTATGAGGGGATTTTGGGAAATATGCCTGGAGATAAAAACAAATACATCCGCTGGTTTGAAGAGACCACGATCGAGGACGTCCCGCTGGTTGGCGGAAAGAATGCTTCCCTTGGGGAGATGTACAGGGAACTTACTTCAAAAGGTGTGAGGATCCCGAATGGCTTTTCAGTTACTTCCGAGGCTTACTGGCACATGCTGAAGGCAGGAGGAATTCTCGAAAAACTTAAAAAGACAATGGAAGGGCTTGATACCTCAAATGTGTCAGACCTTGCAAAGAGGGGAAAGGCCGCAAGAGACCTGATTCTTGGTGCGGGACTTCCGGATGATCTCTGGGAGGAGATCAAAGCTTCTTACGATCGACTCTGCGAGCAGTACGGAGAGGACACGGATGTGGCTGTCAGGAGTTCGGCAACGGCCGAGGATCTGCCTACCGCTTCTTTTGCGGGGCAGCAGGAGACTTACCTCAATATTCGGGGATATCCAGGACTTCGGGACGCCTGTATACGCTGTTTTGCTTCTCTTTTTACGGATAGGGCCATTTCCTACCGCGTAACCAACAATTTCGACCACTTTAAGGTAGCCCTTTCCATAGGAATCATGAAGATGGTCAGATCGGATCTGGCTTCAAGCGGTGTGATTTTTACTCTTGACACGGAAACGGGTTTCAGGGATGTTGTTTTCATTACCGGAGCATACGGGCTCGGCGAGAATGTCGTTCAGGGCCAGGTAAACCCTGATGAGTTCTATGTCTTCAAGCCCACTTTCAGGGAAGGGCATAAGCCGATTATCCAGAAGAAGCTGGGGAGCAAAGAAATCAAGATGATCTACGGCAGGGGAGACTCAAAAGTCCTCACAAGGAATGTGGAGGTCCCTGAGGCTGAAAGGCTGCGCTTCTGTATCAATGACGAAGAAGTGCTCAAACTTGCCGGGTATGCGATCGATATTGAGGAACATTATTCTAACAAGTACGGGGAATCCAGGCCCATGGATATCGAGTGGGCAAAGGACGGTATAACAGGCGAACTCTTCATAGTGCAGGCAAGGCCCGAAACCGTCCAGTCCCAGAGAGCAAAGGATGTGCTGGAAACTTATGTCCTTGAAAAGAAGTCCGAAGTCCTTGCAAAAGGCAGGAGCGTGGGAGATAAGATCGCATCCGGAAAAGCCCACGTGATCCCCGATGTTTCCGACCTGCCTTCTTTCAGGCCCGGGGAAATCCTGATCGCGGATACGACCACTCCTGACTGGGAACCGGTTATGAAAACCGCAGCTGCGATTGTCACCAACAAGGGAGGCAGGACCTGTCATGCGGCGATTGTCAGCAGGGAACTCGGAATCCCTGCGGTTGTCGGGGCTGGAAATGCTACCGAAGTCCTTGAGACAGGCAGGGAAATTACCGTGAGCTGTGCCGAAGGCGAAGACGGGTTTGTATATGCAGGGCTCCTCCCCTTCCATAAAGATACCATGAGCCTGAAAGACCTGAAACGCCCAGGGACCGAGATTATGATGAACCTTGGAAACCCTGAAAGTGCTTTTGCGTATTCCATGATTCCTAACGACGGGATCGGGCTTGCAAGGCTCGAGTTTATTATCACAAGCTACATCAAAGTCCATCCCATGGCTCTTGTGCACCCTGAAAAAGTCAAGGCTCAGGGGGAAATCCAAGAGATCGAAGGGCTAACGCGGGGCTATGAGAAAAAGGAAGATTATTTTGTCGATCAGCTTGCCAGAGGCGTCGGAATGATTACTGCGGCTTTTTACCCAAAGCCGGTTGTGGTCAGGATGAGCGATTTCAAGACCAATGAGTACGCAAGCCTTGTAGGGGGCAGCTACTTTGAAATGGACGAAAACAACCCCATGATAGGATTCAGGGGAGCTTCCCGTTACTTTGATGAACGGTACAGGGAAGGTTTTGCCCTTGAGTGCAGAGCTATGAAAAAAGTCAGGGACGAAATGGGGCTTACAAATCTTATTCTTATGATTCCCTTCTGCCGGACCGTTGAGGAAGCGGAGAAAGTCATCGCCGAGATGGAGAAAAACGATCTCAGGCGCGGAGAAAACGGGCTTCAGGTCTATGTTATGTGCGAAATCCCCAATAACGTCCTGCTTGTCGACGAATTCAGTGAATTCTTTGACGGTTTTTCCATTGGCTCAAATGACCTGACCCAGCTGACCCTGGGGGTTGACCGCGACTCTGAACTCCTTGCCGCGGAATTCGATGAGCGGGATCCGGGGGTCATGAAAATCATGTCAATGGCAGTGCAGGGGGCAAAGCGAAATAAAAGGCACAGCGGGATATGCGGGCAGGCTCCGAGTGATTTCCCGGAGATTGCAGAATTCCTGGTAAAAGAGGGGATCAATTCGATTTCCCTTAATCCGGACTCTGTTATGAAAATCACCCTTAAGGTTCTCGAAACTGAAAAGGAGCTCTGAAGGCGCTGAAAAAGACCCGAAAAAAGACCCTGGAACCTGTTGACTTACTTTTTATAAGAGGTCAAATTTCCAGCCGGTAAATGTCAGCGGCCTTTTATCAACAACTGCTGATAAGGGGCTGTCGACCGGGGACTATTGATAGAAGCCGTATACATTTGCAGGGTATATCCATACCGGCATCAAAACTATGAATTTACTGGAAAAATCTATATATGTGATGTAGTAAATACCTATATTGAGTGTGAAAATAAAAAGGAAGCAATTAATTATGCAGAAAATAACCAAAACAACAATTGCTGGGGAGAAAAAAGAGCCGGAACATATGCTTTTTTTAAAAAGATGTCCGGAGTGTCATTCCGAACTTGAAAACGATCTTTTCAGAGGATTTCAGTACTGTAACGTGTGTGGGTACTGGACAAGAAAAGAAACTGCAAGGCTTGAACCGATAATGATTATGGAGTGAGTTCAGATATGTTTGATTTTCCTTCAAAATGTGTCAGGTGCGGCACACCTCTTAAAAAACAGATAATTGGCTCGAACAATTTTTACTACTGCAGAAAATGCGGGTGTACGTCCTCAGTTACATCTGTAAGCGCATCAATTCAAACTGCAGTCCAGGAAACAGCTAACATTTAAGGCGCTGTTAAGAAAATCATTGATTTTCAAAGCCTTTAAAGGGCTGAACTGATCTTGATATCCTTTAACGGGATATCTTGAGTTTTTCTTTTCATTCTACTTTTTGTTCTGCTTTTCATTCTACTTTTTGTTCTGCTTTTCATTCTACTTTTTGTTCTGCTTTTCATTCTGTAACCTTTTACTTCCTTTTTTCCCTGTTTTTGGGAGAAAAATGAAATTTTAAGTAATTTGAAAAGAAAAAGGTATATGAGTCTTAAAATTCAATACGCAACATCAACTTTAATAGTACAATCCTGAAGTAACTTTAACACCAGAAAACCTCTCTGTTTGATCCGCATGGTCGAAAAAGAAATAGATTCCTTATGCAATCAGTATGGTCTGAAGCCTACAAGCCTCTCTGACCTTATGCTGAAGGTCAATTTTCCTGACCCTGACCTTGAGTACGGCTTTGCCGAAGAAGAAAACTCTCTTTATCTCTCCCTTTATGAAGAGCTGAATGCCGCCAGTTCTCTTTCCGGGGTGGGTGGCAATTTTCAGGCTTACATCCAGCTTACTCTTGACCCCGAGAAAGCAAGTTCGGAATACCTTGCGGACTTTTTCAACAATCCCCTTGGCCTGAAGATCCGGAAGGCCTGGGAAGCGAGGGGCTTTATCTCGAGACCTGAAATCCGGGAATCCGAAGAACCGGCTGCGGTTATCTCCAAGGGTTCTGCCCTGCATGACACTTCCGGAGATGCTTCTTTTTCAGGAGAATCTGGATTTTCAGGGATTATTTCTTCCCTGGCAGCAAATGAAAGCGAATTTTCAGGTGAAACTCCGGATGAGAATATATGTGCGGAAACCGGAGAAAGCACTTCTGTCCTTTCAGACGCGGCTGTTTCTCTTCCGCCCGGAATTTCATCGTTACCTAATGTGGATCTCTATTCTCTTACGCACAGCAAACTCTATCTCCCCGACCTGCAGGTCCAGCTTGAGATCCTTAAAATCAAAGATATCACAAGAGAGCTTATTTCCCAGCTAAATTTGTTCGAGTGCAGGCTTTCAACCTATCCCAAGAGTATAACCCATATCCGTAGGAATCTCGAACTTATCCGGGAAGCGGTGAAGCTTGCAAATGATTCGGACTACATTCTGGAACTGATCAGGAGGGGGGAGAGCAAGAAACTCGAGTTCAAGTCCACGCTGCGGATGAACCTTATTACCGGAAAGCCTGACTGGAATATCGAACATGCGGTGCTGAAGACAATAGTTGCTTACCTGAACACTGAAGGCGGTGTTCTTCTTATTGGCGTCTCCAATAATGGGGAGATCCTTGGAATCAAAAACGATGGTTTTCCTAATGAGGATAAGTTCCTCCTGCATTTCAAGCAGCTCATAAAACAGCACATAGGCCTTAACTACGCTCCCATGATAGAGTATGCCCTTGTGCCCGTAAGTGGCAAAAAAATCCTGGAAATAGAATGCAGAAGAAGTGATGAAGTTGTTTTCCTTAAACCGGATAAAAATGACGAAGAGTTCTATATCCGCATAGGTCCCTCAAGTGAAAGGCTCACAGGCAGTAAACTGATCGAATACGTGAACCGGCACTATAATGGAAAAACAGAATGATCAGCCCTTTTTCGGGATCTGAAGGTTTAAGAGTTCTGGGCCCTCAAACCTGGAGGTTTCAAGTTCCCAGTCCGAATATATTTATTATTCCCGTGGAAGTCAGATCCACTGCCAGAGCTGCAAGCAAAAGTCCCATGAGCCTTGTGAAGACGAGCATTCCGTTATAGCCTATGAACTTGTGGAGTCTCCTTGAAAAGTGGAAGACGATAAGGCAGATGAGGAATGTAGCTATTATCGATACGAGCACAACTCCTTTTTGTTGAACGCCATCTGCCATCCCCATGAGGACAATAACCGTGCTGATCGTACCCGGGCCTGTCAGGAGCGGAAGCCCGATCGGAAAGACCCAGATATCTTCCCTTTCCTGGGACTGGGTAATTTCTTCTTCGGTAATGCTCTCCCTTGAGACCTTTGCCTGCATCATGTCAAATGCTATAGTGAAAAGCAGAATTCCTCCGGCAACCCGAAGCGAATCAACACTGATGCTGAATAAGTTCAGGATCATACTTCCGGTAATTGCAAAAAAGAGGGCAATTGAACATGCAAGAATCACTGCTTTTTTTGCGATCTCGTTTTTTTCCTTGCGGGTCATCTTACTTGTCAGGGAGATAAAAGTTACAACTCCGCCGACAGGGCTTACAACCACAAAAATGGATGAGAATACATAAATGAAAAAACCGAGGTTTTCACTTACCATTTTTTTTCTCCTGCCCCTTTTTCAATCACCAGTTTGTTTATATATTTTTGGCATACTTATAATAATTATCTTTTGAATTTTATCAGATTTTTTGTATTTGTTTTTCTTAAAATTGAGTTATAAAGGTTAAAACAATATAATCTGTATACTCTTGATATAAAGTTTCCCGGAGGATCGGCTTGCACGATACTTTGATGAAGAATTAAGGAGATTATTCTTCAGGAGACAGCTCTATATTAGGGGATAACTCATATAGGATAGCTCGTTGATGCCGCATGTAAGCCCTGAATAATAAATAACGGTTTACAAGCTATATAATCAAAGGTAGTGGTTCGGATGACCGGGGAAAAAATTGATAAAAAAATCTTTGAAGAGCTTAATTTCATAAAGAAACAGCTTGCAGAAATTAAGGAGCATATGGTGGATATAGATATCCTGCTCACCGCAGAAGAAAAAGAGCTTGTTTTCAGAAGCTTTGAAAACGAGGCTAAAGGAATACTTGTGCCTTTGAAAAGGCTTGAAGAAATGAGGCTTTGAAATGTTCGAAGTTTTTTTAGATATTCCTGCACAGGATTTCATGAGAGGCACGGACAAGGGCACTCATTCCCGGGTCAGTGAAATCCTTGCAGAGCTTGCTTTTGATCCCGTGCCCCAGGGTGCAAAAAGAATAATCGAAAGCCAGGATAAAATTTTCCGGTTTCGCTCCAGGCATTTAAGACTGCTTTATAGAGTGGATTATGAAAAATTAACCCTCATAGTAATTAAAATAGAGCCAATAAGCCGTATGTACCGTTGAATCAAAATCCGGGATTTTACTGGCAATTTCTTCTTTGATCTGCTCTTTATCAATCTGCTCTTTATCAATCTGCTCTTTATTCTCAATTTATCTGCCTTTATATGCTCCTCTTCTGTTTATCTGTTTTTATATCTCTGGCTCTGTTTGTCTGTCTTTATATACTCTGTCTCTGTTTATCTGCCTTTAGATATTTTCCAGTCTTTCCGGTTTTCTTCTTTAATACCCCTGACTGATAAGCCTAATTTTGATAAGAACGATTTTTGTATAATTAGAATTATAATTATAGTTTACTTATAGTTATGATGCTAAGTTGAAATTACAGGTTGATTTGTGAATTATAATTTAAGTAAATCATACTTATCGGGGAAATTTCAGTTATAATTCAATTTATGGGGGGTCTGTACTGAACGACAAATCGGAAATCGAGATTACATCTTCCGGGACATCTCTGGGTTTGAAAGAAAATATTGAGGGAATTTTATGTTATTTTCTGACCTGGGTAACAGGCTTGATTTTCTTTGTGCTTGAGACTAAAAACAGGTTTGTCAGGTTTCATGCAATGCAATCTTTTTTGACTTTTCTGGTTCTTTCAATAGTTCTAAGTCCCTTGCAAGCTTTTTTCGACCCTGAACCCAATAGATTTTTCGATTATTTTCTGGTCAACCTCAACCCTGAATTGCTTCCTTACCTTATCATATACACTCCCAGCATAATTTCTGAGTATTTACTTGCCGGAATGCTGGTTTTTAGCCTTATCCCATTTTTCCTGTGGCTTTTCCTTATGTATAAAGCATACAGAGGAGAAAGATACAGGTTGCCTGTAGTCGGGCCTTTTGCAGAAAAAGTAATCGAAAACATATACAAATCCTGAAGGGCTGATCTCCGGAAAAAGGAATCAGTTTCGGCTGTCTAACAGAATAAATATTTATATAATTAAATACTACTTTTTAATATTTAATGGAGTGATCCTGAATGGTGCGTATAGTATCTTTAAATAACAAATCGATGGCAAAAGTCCTCGGGCTTATGTATCTGATTCTTGCTATTATCTTTTCGCCGTTCATTCTTCTTATGGCGAGTGCAGAGGGACCTATCGGCCTTACCGAAAGTATACTTATAATGATAGTTTTTGTTCTCTTTTATGGACTTGCGGGAGGAATCTTTGGGTTCCTTGTTGGCGTAATTTATAATTTTGTTGCAAAGAAAGTAGGCGGCATCGAAATGGAACTCGAAACTAGCTGAACCCGCTTCCAGAATGATATAAAAAGCTTTATTCTTCAATTATTTTTTTCTTGTTCCCTATTTTTTCCTCAATATCCGAAAAAAGCCGAAAGTTTTGTCTGCTCAATTTTCCGGACCTCATCCTGTTGAAGTTCTTCTTGTTGAGCAGCTTCTTGTTGAGAAAATTTTTGTGGAGAACATTTTTGTTGAAGTCCTTCTTTCAATGGTTCTTGTAGTTCGTCCTGTGCTTGCTTGGATTTTACTTTTAAGCAGCTTCCTGAAAAATCCTCTATATAATCCTCTATATAAGTGCCTTCTTTTTCCTGAGCAAGCGAATCCCTGTAATGCTGTATCGTCTTTTCCTGCCAGTTTCCGGGAAGAAGCAGAAACTTCATACCTCTTTTCTGCTCGTTCCATTCCCAGACTCCGGAATGATAATAAATAGCCGCTAACTGGCTTGCAAGCTGGGCATACGGGACCTCTCGCCTTAGCCTGTACAGGAATTTACCTACACCTTCTTTTTCGGTTCCCAGATACAGCTTTGCTGCATTGTTTGCCAGGGCTTTCCATTCCCTGTCCTGCATGAAATTCTGGAGTTTATCCAGATGGTTGCAACTAACTTTGTCGATCCTGGGGAATCGACCATTCCTGAACTTCCTTTTTATGAAAATATTCCCCCGGCTATCTATCCGCCACGAAAAAACTTTTTCTCTTGTTCCAAGGGTGTGGGATTCGGACCAGGAGGCAGCCATGAGGGTAAATCGGATTTTGAAATATAAAAAATTGTTTGTTGTCCGTGCAACTGTGCCTTTGCCTTAACGAAAAAACGAAGCCAGTTTTCTCTTTTTAGGAGGAAGGTTATAAAAAAGAATTTCTACGGTTTAAAAGTATTGTATATTGAAAGGGTTAAGAGTATTAATACTTGAAAAGGTTTGAAAGTATTATATATTAATTAAAATATATAATACTGACCATCCGTTGCGGATGACCAATTTTCAAATAAAAAAGAAATTATGCTGCTGCAGGTGCAGGTGCAGCTGCGGGAATTGTTTCGACTTCGGTCTTTCTGATCTCGACTCTGCGGAGCGGGTAGATGAACTTGGCCTGCCTGTAGATGGCTGCGGAGAGCCTGCCAAGGATTGCTTCCTGCATAAAGGTTTCGAAGTCGGATTCTGCTGCGCGCTTTTTGACGATCTCGACCATCATTTCCCTGATGGCCTGCATCTGGCTTGAGCGTGCCCTTTTGATGGTGAAGCAGGTCGGCTTTACACGGATAACATAGCCGTCTTTGGTTTTAACATCGACATTGGCGTCGATTCTGGAAGTCTGCCTCTTAACAATTGAGCGGATATAGTCGGTTGTGAGTTCGTGGCCCATGAGGTCGGTTGTTGCAATGTCCCCTACGACGTTGTTGATCCTGAGAATGACCTTTGTGTTGTTCTTGGTCATGTCGTTGGTGAGTTCCCCCACAGTTGTTTCAACATTGCGGCCTACGAGCAGGGAAGGGTCTCCTGCCATTGTGTTTCCGACGATAGCCCTGTTTAAGTAAACCGGGGCTTCAATATTGTACCATTCCTTGGATTTCCATCCGTCAAGCTTTCTCTGTACTTTCTTTCTTGCCAAGTAATTCCTCCGAAGTATACTCGTCTTGTGTAGTTTTATTCTGCTTTGTCCTGATGCCCTCAGGCAGTTCAGGTTTTTGTCTTCCGGATGCTCAGGTGAGCCTTTCCATAATCAATGAGTGTGAAAGGTTTATTCAGGCGTTCCCGACAGCCTTATACTGCCGCAGGTTTCGCTCTTTTGCAACCCTCTCCATACAATACAAAAATCTCTGAGCCTCTTAGCGTTTCCGGACTCGGGCCCCATCCCATCTGCCGACAGCCACAGGCTCCTGATAGTCAAAAATATGACCGGAAATCGGCCAGAAATTCTCAGAAATTAGCGGATACTAACTAGTTAATGGCTCCAGTATACACACTATTTCCATATATAAAGAATTCGGTCAGAAACACGTTCTGCCCTGTTGTTCGCATTCCGGGAAAAGGAAAAAAGGAACTAAAAGGATAAAGAAGTAGTTAATTAGGCTGGAAAAAGAGTAAGATAAAGAAACCTGTAAACACAGGAAAGGAGTACTGTGGAAAATAAAGAAACACACATTGATGTTAACCAGATCCGGCTTCTTATCCTGGAAAGAAAGGATGAAATTAAAGAAAAATTCAAAGCTGAAGTCGTTGGAATTTTCGGTTCATTACCGGCCTGCCCTCAGACAATAAGATTTCCAGGCAGCAAATTACACCCTTTCCAGGCAGCAAATTACATCCCTGTCCTTATCCACTGGAAATCAGGTCTCTTTTTCAGGGACATCTTCTCCCAGTTTCTTTTTCAGTTCTTCAGATTTTGCACTGTATTCCTCCACTTCTTCATTCCGGTCGAGTTTTCTAAGCAACTTCGCATATTCCTCAAATGTCGCAATTGCATCTCCCATGTACATGGGACTTTCCGGATCTTTTCCAAGCAGTTTTGCGTTTATGGACAGGGCTTTTTCAAAGGCTTCTTTTGACTTTTCGAGTTCATCGGTTGAAAGGTAAACAATGCCGAGCTGGGTATATACGATGTTAACTTTTTCCTGGTATTCAAGATTTTCAGGATCGGACCCAAGGTGTTTGTTGAGAATCGGAAATATTGATTCATACCTTTCAATAGCCATCCCATAATTTTTCATAGACTCCTGTAAAATCCCTTCAAGGAGCTGAATTTCGTAAAGATTTTTCCAATTTTTCGGGTTTTCAGGATCGTTTTCGTACAGTTTTTCGTAGTAGTCACGGACAAGGTCCAGGTATTCTTTTGCTAAGTTGTGCTTTTTTTCACGGGCGAAGAGCGTTATCTGCATCCTGAGATTCATGGCCAGCAGGTCTTTTGTGAGGGGGTCTTCCGCTTCATATTGCAGAACCTGCCTGAAGGTTTCTACTGCTTTTGAATACTGCTGCTTTGCAAGTTCCGGTTTTTCTGCCCTTTCAAAAAAGAGCCCTAACTCACTGAAAGCAGAACCCAGAGCTTTTTTATGCTCCAAGTCCCCCGGATTTTTCCTGACCATTTCCAGGTGGAGTTCTGCAATACGCTCATGCGCCTTAATTGCGCTTTCATACTGCTTTTGCTCGATATTTAAGGACGCAAGATTTTTCAGGGTGTAAATGAGTTCTTCCCTGTAATCGGTACCTTCAGGAAACATTTTCACTACTTTTTCGTTTATAGTGAGAGCTTTTTCAAAATAATAGCGGGCGGTTTCAGGTTCAAGGTAATCGTACAGTTTTCCGATGTAATTGAAGGAATCTGCAATGCCGACTTCGTATTCGGGGTTTTCGGGATCGGACTCGAGCAGCTTTTCATAGATTTCAATTCCCTGTTCATAATACTGTTTTGCAGGCTCCGTTTCCCTTCGTCCTGCGTGGAGGTGCCCGATCTGGTCAAGGGTTGCAGCTATATTGGTTACACTCACCAGGTCCTCAGGATCTTTTTCGTGTATATTTCTGTAGATTTCGATTTCCTGCATACGGCACTCTTTTGCATGTTCGAGATCCCCGAGATCTCCAAGCAGTTCCCCAAGCTCGGTGAAGTCGTCGGAAATATCATGTTGATAGTCCAGATCCTCAGGCTTTTTCCCTGGCAGTTTTTTGAGGATTTCAAGGGCTTTTTCAGCGTATTTACCCGCCTTTTCACTCTCCCCTTCCCGATAAAGGGACCTGCTGAGGGACTGGAGGATTTCACTCTGCGTCCTGATGTTAGAAATGTCCCCTGGCTGTTTCCGAATTTTTTCTTCCAGGGCTTCGAGGGCTTTCAGGAAGGTTTCTTCAGTTTTCTCGATGTCCCCTATTTCTGAGTACAGGTCCCCGAGATCTTCATATAAGGATATGAGTCCACTGAAAGCCATGCTGTTCCCGGGTTCTTTTTTAAGGACTCTTCTATAGACTTCTTCAGCCTGCGCAAAGACCTCTTTTGCCTCCTCGGGCTTCCTGAAAACAAAGCAGTAAGTCTTAAACTCGTCAATCAATTTGTTCAGGGTATCAAACAGTTCTTCTTTTTTTGACTGCATTTCAAATATTTTTTCATAGTTCTTCAAGATCATTCGCATGATCGGAGTCTGATTTTCATACTGCTGGGCTCTCATGTAGTAGCCACGGACGTTTTCCAGCGTATTCAAATAATTTTCAATTGATTCTAAATCCTCAGGCTCCCTTGCAATCAGCTTTTCAAATGCATCAAAGGTTTTCCCGAAATATTTTTCATTTCTGGAAAGAGACTCTTTGGTTTTTGAAATATCGCCAATTTCTCCAAGCGTTCTTGCAGTAAAACCTATAGAATTGTAGACAAAGTACTGGTATCTGTTATCCTCTGAATCCTCTAAAAAGAGAGAAACAGAAAGCTCCAGAAGCCTCTCAAACTCAACCAGAGCCTCCTCCTTCCTGTTCAGGGCAAGCAGAGCCCTTCCCTTAAACAGCAGGGTCTGGCATAAGAGGTCCGGCCTATTTACTTTCTCCGAAAGCTTTTCAGCCTTTGCAAGGTTTTCGAGCGCTTTTTTGTACTGCCCCTTTTCAACCTGCAATATAGTATTATCGAAAATGCGATCTATTGAATCTACAAGCTGCCTGGACATAAGAGATAGATAGGAAAGAGAATATTATAATTTAACCCCGAATTTTCGGCTCATAAGCACGTGGTAAGGAAAAAGAGTAATGTATTAAGGGAGCTTGTGCCGGTATGAGATTTCCTTCTATATTGTCCGAGATAATCAACGGAATTTATCCCGAAAAACGATAAATGAATAGATCACATACTCAGAAGAGATCAAGAATGAACCTGACAGGTGCAGTTTTTGTAAAGGCAAACTCGTCGAAGGTAAAACCGGGTTTGTGGCAAAAGTCGGAGAGCAGATCATCGCCATTAAAGATGTTTCCGCCTATGTCTGTGAAAACTGCGGGGAAGCATACTATACTCCGGAGGTTTCAAGAAAGATCGATATAATCATGAAAAAGTTCCATGAGTCCAAGTTGCTTCTCCATCTCGTAGCTGCCGGAGAATTGAGTTTTGACGAAATAGTTGCGTGATATCAAGTTAATTCTTATTCCTGACCCTATCCGAAAAGTTGATTGAAAGCAAAGTAAAAAAGAGAAAAGAAAAGGAGAATTAAAAAATAGTTAAAAATATTCAATCTGCAGGCCAACTCCGACTTCTTTAAGCCTGCAAACCTTTGAAAGCTCAATTTTTGAGTTTAAGTCCGTACAGTGGCAGGCGTGGACGCATCCGGGGTCAAGTTTTTTAAGGTAGTCAAGGGTCCCGCGCATCCGTTCTTCTGAGGGTTCCAGAAGATGAAAGCCGCCTACTATGTCAAGGATCCTGCTGTCTCCACAGACTTCCTTTGCATATTCGGTAATATTGCAGATCCCGGAGTGGGAACAGCCCGTGATGATTACGAGCCCTGCTTCTGCCATATATACGAGTGCCGTGTCGTCCGGAAGGAGGTCGGGAATTTTGTTCCCCTCGCTGTCTCGCACATATCCGACAGCTGCCTCTGCCTCAAAAGCGAAGTTCCCGGGGATTTCCCCAAGGAAAACGAGCCTCTCGCTAAGCCAGAAGGGAGTACCTGAGAGCTGTAACCTGAAGTGTTCTGAAAGCTTTTTGGGAGTGAACAGACTCCCGATTTCCCCCATCCCTTCAATTTTTTTGCTTTCGAAGGCCAGGGGATGGGCAACGAGAACCGGCGACCTGCCGGGCAGCCTTTCTATCCCTGCTTCCGTGAATAAACGGATCAGAGGTCCGAGTCCCCAGCTGTGGTCCAGGTGCCCATGGGAGAGGACCAGGTAATCAAGGTCCAGAAGTGAAAGCCCCATTTTCCGGGCATTTGTAAGGAATATATCCGAATACCCGGTATCAAAAAGAACTCGTGCGCCCGAATACTCCAGCAGAAAAGACAAACCGGGCTCGGCAAAGAAATACCTGTCAATAAGGGTGTTATTATCAACAAGGACGGTGAGTTTCATAAAGTGTTTATTTTGCCTGCGGTCTATAATAGCATTATTACCAAATGTCCTGAAAAGCCAACCCGTGAAATCTTTACATCCTTGCCTTTTCCTTATTCAGTGCATCTATTTTTGCCTGAATCTCATCCTTCTGCTGTTTGTACCTGATTTTGATTTCTTTAACCTCTTTGTAGATAAGCATGCTTTCGTCGCTGATTCCTTTCATTGCCTCTATATGCATTACGAGTTCATCTACCCCTTCGTCAAGTCGCGGTTCTACTTCCCTCCATTCTGTATACTTAGCCTCTAATTCTTCCTTACTTTTGTCATCAAGATCAAAGATCTCATCCCAGAGGTCCATGATCTGGCTGTCTATCTCTTCTTTAGTAGGCATTATATTCTCCCCCTGTTCGTTAAATCTTTTTATAAGGGCACTCTTATTAATTTATTTCAGTAACTTTTTTCTGTCAGCTTTCAGGCCGGCTTTTTCAACCTGTGCCGGTATAATTAATAGTACTTTTATTTGTTCAAAAGATAAATTTGTTGTGGAGAAGAACCTCAAAGTCAAAGATTGCCGGTCCTGTCAAGAATTTTCCATTCCGGAGTCCTGGTTGAAGTTTTATGATTTTGAGGATTTTGTTGAGGACCGGTTTGGTACGGATCAAAAACTGATGAGAGGTGGGGGGAGAGAGGGGAGCAGTAGGTGCCGGAAATATATTTTAACAGAAATACAACGAGAATCCCTTTGAAATCAGCTTTTCTATAATCTTCTTTCTGAAACAGACCTGCAAAGAGTAAACGAGGAGTTAACACAGCTATAAATAAAATCATTGGAATGTGATTTATATCTGAAAGACGAGACCAATCAATGAGAGAATTTACTGTTGTTATTGAACAGGACGAAGATGGGGTTTACGTAGCTTCTGTGCCTGAACTTCCAGGATGCCACACCCAGGCAGAGACGCTTGATGAATTAAACAGGAGAATTAAAGAAGCAATCGAATTATACCTTGAGGTTGAAGCCTAACAATTTAAAAGAGACCTTTAAAAGAGACCTTAAGATTTGACAATATTAGACAAAACAGCCGTTCAAATTACTATTTTCTTTAACCTGTACTTCTTTTAACCTGTCACTTCAAGAACAAGCTGGATGGCTTCCTTAACGTTTTCAAGCGCCTTTTCTTTTGTATCTCCTTCGCTAATGGCCGCAGGAATTTCAAAGCACTGGGCGGTATAGCCTCCTTCCTCAGATTCTTCAAGTTTAATTGTAAACCGCATAAAAAATAATTGGTGATTTTGTTATTAATCTACTTCTTATACCAGAACCGGACTGATTGTCCTGCAAGGAATAAACCACAATTATCAAAAGGATAGATAGAGTCGGATAAAATTACAAAACTTGGAAGAAAAGCTTCTCTCTAGAAGATTCGGATGTGAAGAAATCAAAGAAGCTTGATAAATTATTCATCAGTCATTCCTGCTTGCCGAATAATGGACTTTAAAGTTCCTGCAGGTATTTCTGAATGATCTGGAATAATAACAATATGCGTTTCAGTCAAAACCACCTTTTTCATATTGATGTGACTGCCTCTGAGATACAACCTGAAATCCATGGCTGCTGAGAGCCCTCATGACTTCACGAGTGACAGAGTGGGAAGTTTTGGCATGAAAAGAGACCTCTACCGTTGTAGTAAAAAACTGTCCGGCAGCCGGGATCTGGGAATTTTCATCCTCGAGGTAGAGTTCAATTGCCTCCTTCAGATTCTCAATGGCTTCTTCAATTGTTTCTCCCTGGCTTGCAATATCAAGCTCAGGACACCAGGAAACATACCACTTTCCTTCCTTCTGAACGACAGCTGAAAATCTGTACGTTTCTCCCATAATTAAGAGATTTCCTCAGTGCTATAAAACGTTTCTTTTAAGGCTACTCGTCTGGATTCTGGTGTGTTAACCCTTTAGTCATGAAACCTCCTATGAAAAGCGGTGAAGAGCAGCAACCTGGTCATGAATGCACAGGAAAGTACCGAGATTTTTTATTTATTGAATTAACCTTTTAATCCTAAACAAAAGATAGCTTTTAAATCTAAAAACTTGATTAATGTTAACATTAGATGAGCGGATAATAAAGGAGAATATTACTTATGGAAATGTCCGAGAATGCAGAGAAAGATTTCAACAATATGAACAAAATGTTTAAGGAAATGGTTGGACCTGGCAGCAAGACAGCCATGGGAGTTTTACTTGTCAGATTCTTTGAATCTCAGAAGCCTGAAAACGAACGAATCTGTTATGATCCATATGCAGTCTACTTCATCAACCCGGAGACTTTGGAGTGGGGAGCTAACCATCCGGATGAAGCAGGAAAAATGCATGAGCAACTGGACAGATTTTTTCCGGGAAGAAATAACTCAATCGTTGCTAGAGTCAGATTTTTTGACGATTTTGTGAAAAAGTCAATCGATGAAGGTATAGAGCAACTGGTTATATTAGGTGCAGGATATGATTCACGTGCCTATCGGATTGAAGGATTGGAGAAGATCAAAACTTTCGAGGTAGACCATCCTGCTACGCAAAATCTCAAAATGGAAAAACTAAAAATAATCTTTGGAAGTTTGCCGGATCATGTTGTCTATGTCCCTTGCAATTTAGAAACCGAAGACTTCGGTCAAAGGTTGATAGACATGGGATATAACCGGCATGTTAAGACTCTCTTCCTGATGGAGGGGCTCTTAATGTACCTCCAGCCAGGGGTGGTAGACGAGATCTTATCTTTTATTGTAAAGAACTCAGGAAAGAACAGTAGCATTCTCTTCGATTATTTTCCCCAATCTGCAGTTGATGGAAGTTCCAAGCTTGAGGCGGGAAGGAATATTCGGAATCAAGTGTCACAGCTGGGAGAACCATTTAAGTTCGGTATCAAGGAAGGAACTGTTGAGACATTCCTTACACAGCGTGGATTTACACAGGCATGCAATGTAACCATGGAAGACTGTAAAAAAGCCTATTTTCAAGGAATAAATAAAAACAGAATAGTTGATAGCCTGAAGTCTTTCGTCTACGCCGTTGTTCAATAAATTTATTGAATCGGCTAAAAAGAGACCGTGACCGAATTCGTGATTATCATCGGACAGGACGAAGATGGAGTTTACGTAGCTTCTGCGCCTGAATTTCCGGGCTGCCATACCCGGGCAATAACACTTGATGAACTAAACACGAGAATAAAAGAAGCAATTGAACTTTATCTTGAAGTCAAAGCCGAAAAAGAAAATTAAGGAATCTACCCCCTTCTTCACCCCCCTCAAACCAGACCGAAGCCGCCAAAAAAAGTTTAAAATTCCTGTTCACCTGTGCAGCAGCTTCTCGTTTGCGGTCAGAATCTCAACTCCCATATCGCTGAAGTCCTTATCATGGGTCACGAAGACCAGCCCTTTGGCGCGGCAGATTTCTGCAAAGAGCAGGTCGTTGAAGTCGTACTTTCCCTGTTCAAAGAAACTCATGATTTCCGGCAGGTCTATGACATTTAAGTCGGGGTCGCAGGCAAGGGTGTTTCGGAGGATTTTCTTTACGTTTGAGGTAATGTCTTTGGCAATTGGACGGAAGCTAAGTGAGTTTCTGAAATCCTTGAACCTTGAGTAATCCGTCTGCTGTTTGAACTCGATTCTGGAAAAGGCATTGATAAATTCCGAGATTATCATGCAGTTTATGTAGATCGTACCGTTTGAGTTCCGGATTTCTCTTAAGGTTCTGGAATATATGGCAGATTTCTGGTCAGGCCAGCCTATGGGGCCGTAGATATAGAGCCAGATATTGGTGTCAAAAAAATAACTCTGTTCAGGAGGAAAATCGTAGGTTTCTGTGGAATGGATAGGTGCCGGGCTTGGCTTCACAGGCAGGGTCTTTCCGGGGCGGAGCCTGACACTGCGCTTTAAAGGATAAACTACCGCGCGGTGGACACTCTTATGCATCTTCTCCTCCTATCACATCCCTGAGAGCCTTTCTGCAGGAATACGCATGTTCAAAATAGCCTTTTGCCCTCTCCATAACCCTCTTGAGGACAGCCTCGTCTTCAGGATCAAGATCCGCAAAAGAAAGGTTTTTTTCAATCAGTTCAGCCGGAAAAGTCCCATAAAGCTGCCCCACAGCAGAATTCAAAAAAGCAGGTGTAAGTTCGTCATTCTCTGCAAAAGAGAGTTCAACTTTTCGGTTTTTGCGGAATAAGTCTACAATTATGTCGTGCACTTTTTGCCCGTCACAGGCTGCAACACAGAAATTGCTGCCTGCAGCCTCGATAATTCTTACTTTCACCCTCTTTTCCTTAACCTTCCTCATTCAGTCACCCCGCCCCGTGTATCAGGAAGCATAATTAGAAGCATAATTTTGAGTCGGATGCCTTAAGCCAAAAAACCTGCATCCTTTGTCATATTCCCCCAGTTTTTTTGTCAATTCTTTCCTTCAATGCCTTTGCCTATTATTCTTTCCTTCAATGCCTTTTACCTATTATTCTTTCCTTCAATGCCTTTGCTTATTATTCATTCCTTCAATGCCTTTTACCTATTATTCTTTAACTCTTTTTCCTGTTACCTTCAATAACTTTAACGGTTTACCTTTAAGCTGATTGAAATAACCCTCTCTCCTGATAGCTGTTCAATCGGTTTTTTTCCTGAAAAAAAGCCATCCTTTGCCCTCTTTTCCGTACTTTGTCCTTATCAGCACATAATCGCCTTCGAGTTTTTCTCCGTGAAGCGTTACGGCAATTTCTTTCTCGTTATGTTTCTGAAGCTCGAAGCTTCCCTTGTCCCAGATCTCAACCTTTCCGGCTCCGTACTCTCCTTCGGGGATTTCTCCTTCAAAATCGGCATATTCGAGCGGATGGTCTTCAGTCTGGATGGCAAGCCTCTTAATGCCGGCACTTTCAGGTGGCTCCTTTGGGACTGCCCAGCTTTTCAGTACCCCGCCCAGTTCCAGGCGAAAATCATAATGAAGGTTAGTTGCATCATGGCGCTGGACTACAAAAACAGGCTCATCCGAACTTTTATCCGAACTCTTTTCGACCCCGTTAGCAGGAGGTTCGGAGGTCTTTTTAAAATCTCTCTTCTTCGCATATTCCTCAAGCATGGAAGATCAATAGAAAATATAGATGCGCCGGATATAAATGATTATGCAGTAAGGTTTGAAAAAGCGGCTTACGAAGAAGATATTCTTATGTTTGCCGAAAGTCTGTGAAAGAAAATCCTGAAAAATTTAAAAAAGAATCCGAAAACCGTTCTTCTTTCACATTCTGGCAAGTGAGTAATTGGAGTAAACCTGTAAGAATTCACTGTCAGTTTGCAGGAGCACGGTCTCAAACATCGCTAGATGGACTTTTTCCTCCCTGGCGATGTCAAGAAGAATTATACGGATTTCCTCGTTTTTTGTCAGGTTTGCCATCTGTTCGTATAGGTTAATTGCATCCAGTTCTGCGATCATTGCAGCTCTCAGGATTTCTTTATCAAGGTCTTCCTGGTTGGTATTCTCAAGGTCTGCAATTGTTTCCGAAAACAGGCTTTTCCCCCCTGTAAGTATGCCTGTAATGATATGGAAAGACAAACTTAATGTTTCTTTCTATTGGAACTAACCGTTAGAAACAGACCCTCTTAGAAATAGATCCTAGTTGAAACAGATCTCATTGAGTACTGTGGTTAATTAGGATTAAGACTACAACAGTATCTATAAATTAATCCATTTTTCATTCTACAACTGAGTATATAATTTTTAGTTAATAATTTTTTTTATTTTGAAAAATATTTTATTTGTGATCCAGTAAAATTTCAGATAGACTCTGACTTATTCACCTTGAGTAGTTAAATATTACAGGGCTTTAAACTCTTATTTTCAAAAAAAGTCCAATTTGAAAGCTTGTTATATACGCAAGTAATTTAATTCCTTTTTATAAAAAAATATGTTATGTTAGAAAAAAACTTATACATAAATTTCATAATTTATACATATGAATTTTAATTCAAAATGGAGTTACTTAAGAATATTACTTCTACTGTACTCTGCTGACAATATGATTATGATTCGTATAAAGTTCTGAAATTAACCCTCAACCTGGTGCAGTTTTCTTAGTACCATCTAATCAGTTAACCAGAAATTTACCCTAGCCGAGGCCGATAATTCTTGAAGAAAATAAATTCCCTACTGTTTGCATTTATGATCTTATTTCCGTGTTTTTACGGCAGTTCTTCCCTTGCCGCCGGAAGTTCCGAAAACTTCGAGTTGTCCCAGAACAATACTTCTCTTTCAGAACCTTCGATTGAAACGGCTCCCCTGAACCCTGACTTTCTGGAACCTGAAGGCTCAGAGTCAACTGACCCTATTTCTTCTTCTGAAGAGGAAGATTTTTCAGGTACCGGATATACTCCATCTCCGGTAAGCCTATCAGGGCTTTCAAGGCCTGCCGAAAGGCTTTTACTTAGAGCATCAGCTTCGGAACTCCCCGCAACTTTCGATCTGCGCACTGAAGGCCTGGTTAGCTCTGTGCAAAACCAGGGAAATACCGGAAGCTGCTGGGCTTTTTCAAGCCTTGCATCCTTTGAATCTTACATTCTGGGGGCAGAAGGAGAAAGTTGGGACTTTTCCGAAAATAACATGAAAAACCTCGTTACAAAATACTATTCCGACGGTTTTGACTTTGATGTCAATGACGGAGGAAACGCTTTCATGGCTATGGCATACCTTGCCCGATGGGCAGGGCCTGTAAACGAAACTGAAGACCCTTTTAGTGAGACCTCTATCTCCTCCCCTACAGGACTTCCCGTGCAAAAACATGTTCAAGAAGCGCTCATACTGCCTGACAGAACGGGCCCTCTGGACAATGGGGTGATAAAACAGGCACTTATGGATTACGGAGCTGTGTATTCCACGATGTACATAGATAAAACGATCTATTACCAGGAAAATAACCATGCCTATCTATACACAGGATCGGGTAAAGTCAACCATGCAATAACCATCGTAGGCTGGAACGATTCATTTGACAGGAACATGTTCAAACAAATCCCCGCAGGAGACGGGGCTTTTATTGTAAAGAATAGCTGGGGCGAGTCCTGGGGGGAAGGAGGATATTTCTATATTTCCTATTATGACACCAGGCTCGGATACGAAGAAAATGCCGTGTTTACGGCTGCAGAGCAGGACAACTTTGACTACAATTACCAGTATGATCCACTCGGATGGATAAATCAGATCGGGTACTCCGGATCTTTAACTGCCTGGGGTGGCAATGTATTTACTTCGGGAGGGGACGAAATACTTGAGGCTGTAGGATTCTATACTACGGATCTCGATACGGCTTACGAGATATATGTTTACAAAAACCCGACAGATGGTCCCCTCAGTCAGTCGGGGAGTTTTGTTGCAAATGAAAACGGGACCTGTGCATTTCCTGGCTACCATACTCAGCTGCTGAGCTCGCCAGTAGACCTGAGTGCAGGGGAAAAATTTTCAGTGGTTATCAAGTTCAGCAATCCTTCCTCCGAAAACCCGCTTGCCCTTGAGTATAAGCTTTCCGGTTATAGCAGCAAGGCACGGGCCAATTCCGGAGAAGGTTATATCAGTTCAAATGGAATCAGCTGGCAAGACCTGACATTAGTAGAAGATAAAGTATACGACTATTCCGAAGCAAACCTCTGCATAAAGGCTTTCACCATTGTTAGCGGTCTCCCTGAGGCTGACTTCTCGTCAAATATCACCAGCTGGGTTTCTCCTCTTACAGTCCAGTTTACCGACCTCTCTAAGGATGCCTTTTCCTGGGAATGGGACCTGAACGGGGACGGAATTGTGGACTCAACAGCCCAAAACCCGGTCTATACCTATAGCTCCAACAAAACTTATACCGTTTCGCTGAATGTCAGCAACAGGAACGGGCTTGACTCCGAGACAAAGACCAATTACATAACAGTTGCCCCACTCTCAATCCTCTCTGCAAGCCCAAACGAAAATGTTACAACCTATGAAGAAGAAGGGGAGCAGGCGTTCAGCATCAGCACAAACCATAACAGCACTGTACGCTGGTACCTTAACGGGGTGTTAAAGAGTTCCGAATCCGGTGTTACAAGCAGCTCCTATTCCAACAGTGCCCTCTCCCCCGGAACTTATACTGTTACCGCTCGCGCTGTAACAGGAAGCGAAACGGTTGCACGCACCTGGACCTGGACAGTCCGCGACTGGAACCCCTGGGACGATTCGACCTCTCAGGAAGGAACTGACATAAGCACAGGAGAACTCCAGGAAGCGATACATGTCTATAAAAACAATCTCCCTGTCCCGAACACAGGGGTAGAACTGACAAGTTCCAGGCTCGAGGAACTTATATGGCTCTGGCGTGAAGGGTCTGCAAATTGAAAAAAAAGTTTAGCAACAACCGGGAAACTGAATCAGGGTTTCCCGTTTCTTTTTAAATTTGCTTTTTAGTTCTTGTTTAGTTTTTTTAACTTCTTTTCAGTTCCTCTCTTAATTACTTTCTTATTTTTCTTTGATTCCTTTCTTGATTTTTCCTTTCCTTCGATTATTTTTCTTTTTCCAGAGTCTGTTCGACTCCTTCCCCTATTTTTACATTCATAAGAAAATCGTCAACAGTTGCAAGAAGAGAACCGATTTTCTCGGAATGAAAGCGCACAGCAACCCTTTCATCACTGATTTCACTTTCCATACTCCTCAGGTTGTCCGGGGAAAGGGCTTTGAGGATTCTGGTTGCCGATTGTCTTGACTTTGGGTCAGGAAACTCAATTGTACCTGTGATTTTCATAAATATGCCTCGTGCGTTTTTTCCTAATTCCCTGCTTTTTCCTTTTTATTGTTTAGTTTTTGCTGTTTTTCTTCTTATTGCTTAGTTTTCTGCCATTTCATATTTTCCTGCTTAATTCCCTTTTTTTACGTTTACTGCTAATTTCTTTTTACTTTGCCTTCCCACTGATATTTTTCCTGAGCTGGTCTCCTATGATCTGGTCAACGATGCTCAGAAACTCTTCCGTACTTCCTAAGGGAATTGAGGCCCCGGATGCGACACTATGCCCGCCTCCGTTTCCACCGACTGCACCTGCAGCTTCCCTGAGGGCAAAGGCAAGGTCAAGGCCTCTTGATACAAGTTCGCGGGTCCCCCTGGCAGAAACCTTCAGGATTCCCTCGGATTCGTTTACGCAGATGAAGGGGAGTTCGGGGTGAAGGTATCTGACCACGGTTGTGGCAAGGCTTCCTGTAGAGAGGGCATCAACCGTGTTGATGTACCAGATGTTTTCCCCTTTACGGGTTTTTTCCACGCTTTCCCGGATATCCATAGCAAGGTTCTTTTCATGCTCCTTTGTAAGAGAGAGGGCTTCTCCAACAATGGTCGGGTCTTTCAGACAAAGCGCAAGGGCAAGCCCGTAAACCTTTTGCTTCCCGCAGGTATTGAGAATGGAGATGAAGTCATATACGTTATGCACCAGCTCCCGGTTCAGCAAAAAGATGTCTCCTATGACGGCTTCGATTGCCTCAGTACTTGCCTGCCTGACAAGTTTCAGGGCAATGGCACTTGCAAGTTTCGATACCTCTTCTTCGGACAGGTTTTCAATGTTTCCGGAAAGCCCTAACTGATTTAAGAATTCGGCTGCTTTTTCCGGGTAGCCGGTTACATCCAGGAAAGGTTCCGTGCTGTATGCGAGTACATCCGCAAGGGCTCCATCCCCCACCTTCAGCCCTTTCCTGATGGACACGACTCCTGCTTTCAAGGCTTCGTCCAGAATAAAAGCGTTTGCAGTCCGGAAAAGCTGCCTGTCTCCGACTGCGCCTGCAATTGCCAGCCCTGCAAGGTCGATGTTTCCTGTCCCGAGTTCTCTGGCTACAAGATAGCAGGTGCCTGAAGCCGAGATATCCGTTGCCCCGTCGATTCCTACTAGATGGGCGTTTACCATGACTTTTGCAGGGGACTGCCCTACCGGCTTGTGGTGGTCAAGCACCACGACGTCGGCCGCAACCTTAGCTGTAAGTTCCGGTTGTCCGCTGCCCATATCACAGAAAATGACCATGTCTCCTTTCGATACGGTCCTGTTCACTTCTTCGATTACAGTCTCGTCCAGTTTCCCTGCTATTGAAAGCTGGAAACCTATACCTGCTCGTAACAGAGTCAGGGCCATGATCCCGGCTGAAGTCAGCCCGTCGGCATCATTATGTGAAACTATGCGCACAAATCTATGCTTCCGGATTTTATCGGCTGCATTTTTTGCAAGGTTAATCAGTTTTTCAAGCTCGCTCAAAACCTATCACTCATAAAACTCAATATCAAAGTCAGAAACCCGGTATATAGACCGATATATTTTCGATATATATAATACTTAGTTGCCAGCTCACGAAAGATGCCAATCTATACTGGCTTGATAATATAAAATATTCTACTGTCTAATAAATCATTCCTGATCTATCAACTGCCTAATAAAGAAATTTGTATAAAGATTAATGCTCAAAACGGTTTTGTTTTCAGTTCTCTGGACTCTTATCTTTTAGACTAACGGTTAACCTGATTAATGAACTCGACCTAGTTATATCTAAAGCTTCAAAAACCTGTATCCGGGTTCCCATAAAGGAGGGAATGAAAAAAAGCAGGTAGGGTAGGGGAAAGGGAAGGGGGAATAGGAAGAAAAGGGAGACAGGGGATAAGGGGTGAAAGATTTGAAAGCTTCTTTTTGATCGGTTCGGGATGAAAAATATCTGTTTTCCTGGTTTAAAGGGTTTGTTTAAAAAAGTTATGAAAAAGGGTCGGAGTTGAAAGGAAAGGGTTTCTCCTCTCATATTTTGGCGGTTGTTGAAAGGATGGGAGGTGCCTTATCCGACCCTGGTGTTCTTATAGTTGTCAAGCTATGCACACTTGATATTTATTGTAACACTCTCATACTATTTATATTTTATGAGGGAGTTGTCGGTGTGTGTTAAAGAAAAGTATCACTTGCCTATTAAGTATGAAGCTATTTAGTTCAGGATGAAAAAAAATCTGTTTTTCAGGCTTCAAGGATATAATTAAGAGCTCATCCTAAAATCAATTATTAACGCTTCTTTACTTTTTTCTTCCTATTGATTATTGGTTTTTTATAAGTTTTTTCTTTCGATAAAAAAATAGCCTCTTATGTATATGTCCATATCTGTCAAGGGCGGTTAACTTTTTTCCATTTTGGGCGGTTTAGAATTTGCCAACCTTTTAATATAAATTTTACTCAATTTTTCATAAACTTTTAGAAATTACTGGCATATATTTCCTGTTTTTATTCCCTGTTTCTTCCTTTCTTTCAGCCTGTAACTTTCCCCTTTGATGTTAATCGTAGTTGAATGGTGGAGAATCCTATCAAGTACAGCAGCCGCTATTACATGGTCCTTGAATATCTCTCCCCATTCTCCATATGATTTATTTGATGTCAAGATCGTTGAACTCTTTTCATACCGTCTTGAGATCAGCTGAAATAGGCAGTGAGCTCCTTCTTCGTCAAATGGGAGATACCCTATTTCGTCAATTATCAGCACTTTATATT